>NZ_JAGPYQ010000001.1:7832954-8134221 GCF_018070025.1 Streptomyces liliiviolaceus | reverse complement strand
AACATCGGCGGCAACCTCACCCGCCGCCTCACCGCGCTCGGGCACGACGTGTACGTCGCCAACTCCCGCGGCCCGCAGACGCTCACCGCGCTGGCGGAGGAGACCGGAGCCACCCCCGTCAGCGTCGAGGAGGCTCCCCGGGGCGCCGAGGTCGTCGTCGTCACGATCCCCCTGAAGGCCATCCCCGACCTGCCGTCCGGACTGCTGGACCAGGCTGCCGACGGGGTGACCGTCATCGACACCGGCAACTACTACCCGCAGCGGGACGGCAGGATCGCCGCGATCCTGGACGAGGGGCTGACGGAATCCCGCTGGACGGCACAGCACCTCGGTCACACGGTCGTCAAGGCCTTCAACGGCACGTACGCGCAGGACATCCTGGACCGCCCCCGCCCGGCCGGCGCCCCCGACCGCATCGCCCTCCCGGTGGCGGCCGACGACGCGACCGCCAAGCAGGTCGTACGCGCCCTCATCGACGAACTCGGCTTCGACACCGTGGACGCGGGCGGCCTCGACGACTCCTGGCGCCAGCAGCCCGCCACCCCCGTCTACGGCCTCCAGGAGGGCGTGGACGCGGTGACGAAGGCCCTGGCCGCGGCGTCCAGGGAACGCACCCCGGACTTCACCGCGTAACTGCTCCGCCCCCGCTCAGACGATCTCCAGCGGCAGGTGCGGCCCGGCCGGCAGTTCGACCTCCACGGGGTCCCCGGGCCGCACCACGCCACCCGCGACGACCACACTCATGATCCCGGACCGGAACCGGGCCCTGCCGTCCTCGCCCCGCCCGACGACCTGCTTCATGAGCCCCTTCTGGAAGGTGTCGATCTGCGCGCACGGATTGCGCAGCCCGGTGACCTCCACCACGGCCTCGTCCCCGAGCCGCAGCAGGGTCCCGGCCGGCAGCCCCAGCAGATCGATGCCCCGGGTGGTGACGTTCTCCCCGAGCTCCCCGGCCGCGACCTCGAACCCGGCTCCCCGGACCTCGTCGAACAGCTCCTCGTGGATCAGGTGCACCTGCCGCAGATTCGGCTGCGTGGGATCCTTCCGCATCCGGAACCGGTGCTTGACGGTCACCCCCGCATGCACATCACCCTCGACCCCGAGCCCCGCGAGCAGCATGATGCTCGCGCGGTTCGGCTTGGTGAACGAGTACACACCGTTGCTGCTCACCGCAGCGACACTCCCACCCATGCTGTGCAGCTCCCCTCGTCCTCACGGTTGCCGTCGAACCGCAGGACAGAGCCTACGGGCGGGCCCGAGCATCCCGTCTCCCAGCTCACCCGGCTCCTCCCGGCTCTCTCAGCTCGTTCCGCCGACGCAGATCGCCTGCGACACCATCCCCCGGTCGGGCGCCGCGGTCATGGAGGTGCTCGCCCGGTCGAGCTGGGAGGGCGGATACACCTCTTGGAGGAAGGAGTTCCCGGAGTCGGCGGGACTGCCCCCGCCGCCGACGCCGTGCACCCGCGTTCCGGACGGACACGCGGCGGCGGCGTCGTCCAGGTTCCGCACCGTGGCCACGACGACGGCGTGATTCGTGGTGCAGATGCCGAGAACGCGCACCCGGATCATCCCGGGATGGTCCCCCCGGGCACGGACCGTGGCCATCGCGGCATCGCGCGCTCCGGTCGACCGGAACAGTTGCAGGCCCGCGTGGAGATCGGGGAACGCGGCGGCCCCGGTGCCGATCACGCGCTTGCCCGCCGGGCACCTGACCCGCGCGGTCGCGAAACCGATGTCCGAGGCGAACGCGGAGACCTGCTGGTAGCCGGGCAGGGAGGCGGCGGGCGCACAGAGCGCGTACGCCTCCAGCCACCACCCCGCGGTGAACCCGGTGCCCGGCTCACTGGCCGTGGCCCGGAAATAGTCACGCTGCAGCAGGAGGTCGCGCCCGGGTTCCGCCCCGGTCAGCGCCACGACGCCGTGACCGTGGTCGAAGGCCCACCCGCCGCCGCCGACCACCCGGTGACCCGCGGGACACTGAGCCCTTCTGCTCTTGCGCGGCTCCGAGTTGTCCGGAGTCGGTCCGGAAGGCACTCTGACCAGTCCTGGAACGGCCGCCACGGGGGCCGCTCGCGGCGCCCGGTCCACCGACGGGCCGGACGGCGTCACCAGTACCGTGACGGCGGCGGCGACAGCGGCGGCGGCCCGCCATCGTCCTTTCGCCCTTCGCATCGCGCCCCCCGTATCCGGCACTCGGCATCCGGCTCCGTCGAGCGTCTCGCCGTTCACGGGGGGAGTCCACCTGTCAGGCGTCCTCGGCCCATTCGCGCAGGGCGGCCTTGCTGGAGAAATCCGCGACGTTCTTGTCCAGCGGGTCGTCCGTGTACTGGTGGAAGCGCCACTTGGCCTGGATACGGGGCTTGCCCGCCGTCACGTAGTCCGCGATCCAGAGGCCGTCACCGGCGTAGGACGTGTCGTCGACGTTCAACCAGTAGCTCCGGTTGCAATAGAGGATGACCCTGTTGTTCGGTCGCAACTCCCTCACCTTGCGGATGAAGCGGTCCTTCTCCGCGTTGCTGGCGTGGGTTCCCTCGCCCGTCGTCTCCCAGTCCACGGCGAGGATGTCGCCGGCCTTCTCCGGGGCCTTGCTGACGAAGTACTCGGCCTGCGCCGTGAGGTTGCCGGGCCACAGGAAGTGGTAGAAACCCACCACGCAGCCGGCGTCCCTGGCCCGCTTCGTCTGCGCGCTCAGCTTCGGGTTGACGTACGTCCGGCCTTCCGTGGCCTTGACGAAGACGAAGGACAGGCCCTCGGTGCTGTACGAGGACGACTGGTAGGCACTTACGTCGATGCCGCGCAACATGCGTGACTCCTTGGTGCTGGGGTGGCCGGAAACACGGATCGTGCTTCCTGGGGCCTGTGGGGGGCAATCCCCTTTGTGGTGCCCCCACTTGGCCCGTACTACCCTCACGCCCGTCAGCGCCCTGAAGGTTGCGCCGGAGCACGCGCCCCCTCGGGACGGCCTCTGAGGGCTCAGCACTCGATGATGTTCACCGCGAGCCCGCCCCGGGCCGTCTCCTTGTACTTGACGGACATGTCCGCGCCCGTCTCCTTCATCGTCTTGATGACCTTGTCGAGGGACACCTTGTGGGAGCCGTCGCCGCGCATGGCCATCTTCGCCGCCGTGACGGCCTTGACCGCGGCCATGCCGTTGCGCTCGATGCAGGGGATCTGGACGAGGCCGCCGACCGGGTCGCAGGTGAGACCGAGGTTGTGCTCCATGCCGATCTCGGCGGCGTTCTCGACCTGTTCGGGAGATCCGCCGAGCACCTCCGCCAGCGCGCCCGCCGCCATCGAGCAGGCCGAGCCGACCTCGCCCTGGCAGCCGACCTCGGCGCCGGAGATGGAGGCGTTCTCCTTGAAGAGCATGCCGATGGCGCCCGCGGCGAGCAGGAAGCGTACGACGCCGTCGTCCTTCTCGGCCTCCGAGGAGGAGGTGCCGGCGACGAAGTTGACGTAGTAGTGCAGGACCGACGGGATGATGCCCGCGGCGCCGTTGGTGGGGGCGGTCACGACCCGGCCGCCCGCCGCGTTCTCCTCGTTCACCGCCATCGCGTACAGGGTGATCCACTCCATGGCGTGGGCCAGCGGGTCGCCCTCGGCGCGCAGTTGGCGGGCCGACATGGCCGCGCGGCGGCGCACCCGCAGGCCGCCGGGGAGGATGCCCTCGCGGGACATGCCGCGCGTCACGCACGCCTGCATCACGCGCCAGATGGCGAGGAGCCCTTCGCGGATCTCCTCCTCGGTGCGCCAGGCCCGCTCGTTCTCCAGCATCAGCGCGGAGATGGACAGGCCGGTCTCGCGGGTGAGCCGCAGCAGCTCGTCGCCCGTGCGGAAGGGGTACTTCAGGACCGTGTCGTCCAGCACGATGCGGTCCGCGCCGACCGCGTCCTCGTCGACGACGAACCCGCCGCCCACCGAGTAGTACGTCTTCGACAGCACCTCGGCGCCCGAGGCGTCGTACGCCCACAGGGTCATGCCGTTCGCGTGGTACGGCAGTGTCTTGCGGCGGTGCAGCACCAGGTCGTCGTCGAAGGAGAAGTCGATCTCGTGCTCGCCGAGCAGATCGAGGCGGCCCGACGACTTGATCTTCTCGACCCGGTCGTCGGCGCCCTCGACGTCCACCGTGCGGGGCGAGGCGCCCTCCAGGCCGAGCAGGACCGCCTTGGGGGTGCCGTGGCCGTGTCCGGTCGCGCCCAGTGAGCCGTACAGCTCGGCGCGGACCGCGGTCACGGGGGTCAGCAGGTCCTCGTTGCGCAGGCGGTGCGCGAACATGCGTGCCGCGCGCATCGGGCCGACCGTGTGGGAGCTGGACGGGCCGATGCCGATCGAGAACAGGTCGAAGACCGAGATGGCCACGGGAACTCCTCAAAACGGGGTGAAGCGGGGTGGAACAGGGCGGAACGGGGTGGAACGGAACGGGGTACCGCGCGCACCTTCCAGTGTGCGCGGTACCCCGCGAAACGGAACTACTTGCCCAGACCGGGGTACAGCGGGTGCTTGTCGGCCAGGGCGGTCACCCGGGCCTTGAGCGCCGCCGCGTCGAAGGCCGGCTTCAGGGTCTCGGCGATGACGTCCGCGACCTCGGTGAAGTCCTCGGCCGTGAAGCCGCGGGTGGCGAGCGCGGGCGTACCGATCCGCAGACCCGAGGTGACCATCGGGGGCCGCGGGTCGTTCGGGACGGCGTTGCGGTTGACCGTGATGCCGACCTCGTGGAGGCGGTCCTCGGCCTGCTGGCCGTCCAGCTCGGACTCGCGCAGGTCGACCAGGATCAGGTGGACGTCCGTGCCGCCGGAGAGGACGTTCACCCCGGCCTCGCGGGCGTCGGCCGCCGTCAGCCGCTCGGCGAGGATGCGCGCGCCGTCGACCGTGCGCTGCTGGCGCTCCTTGAACTCCTCGGTGGCGGCGACCTTGAAGGAGACCGCCTTGGCCGCGATCACGTGCTCCAGGGGGCCGCCCTGGAAGCCCGGGAAGACGGACGAGTTGAGCTTCTTCGCGAAGGCCTTCTTGGCGAGGATGATCCCGCCGCGGGGCCCGCCGAGCGTCTTGTGGGTGGTGGAGGTGACCACGTCCGCGTACTCCACCGGGTTCGGGTGGAGGCCGGCCGCGACGAGACCCGCGAAGTGCGCCATGTCGACCCACAGGTGGGCCTCGACCTCGTCCGCGATACGGCGGAACTCGGCGAAGTCCAGCTGCCGGGGGTACGCCGACCAGCCCGCGATGATCACCTTGGGGCGGTGCTCCTTGGCGAGCCGCTCGACCTCGGCCATGTCGACCAGGCCGGCGTCGTCCACGTGGTAGGCGACCACGTTGAACTGCTTGCCGGAGAAGTTCAGCCGCATCCCGTGGGTCAGGTGACCGCCGTGGGCGAGGTCCAGGCCGAGGATGGTGTCGCCGGGCTGGGCCAGCGCGAAGAGCGCGGCCTGGTTGGCGGAGGCGCCCGAGTGCGGCTGCACGTTGGCGTACTCGGCGCCGAACAGCTCCTTGACCCGGTCGATCGCGATCTGCTCGGCGACGTCGACGTGCTCGCAGCCGCCGTAGTAGCGGCGGCCGGGGTAGCCCTCGGCGTACTTGTTGGTGAGGACCGAGCCCTGGGCCTCCATGACCGCGACCGGGGCGAAGTTCTCCGAGGCGATCATCTCAAGGGTGGACTGCTGACGGTTCAGCTCGGCGTCGAGGGCGGCGGCGACGTCCGGGTCGAGTTCGTGCAGGGGCGTGTTCAGAAGCGACATCGGTCTGGGGTCCTTAGCGAGGAGCCGGAATCAGGAGCCGGAGAATTCGGTGTACTCGGCGGCGGAGAGCAGGTCCTTCGGCTCGTCCGTCACCCGTACCTTGAAGAGCCAGCCACCCTCGAAGGGAGCGGTGTTCACCAGCGCGGGGTCGTCCACGACATCCTGGTTGATCTCGGTGATCTCACCGGTGACGGGTGAGTACAGGTCGCTCACCGACTTGGTCGACTCCAGCTCGCCGCAGGTCTCGCCCGCGGTCACCGCGGCACCGACCTCGGGGAGCTGGACGTACACCACGTCGCCGAGCGCGTTGGCCGCGTGCTCCGTGATGCCGACCGTCGAGACGCCGTCCTCGGCGCCCGACAGCCACTCGTGCTCCTTGCTGTAGCGCAGCTCTTGGGGGTTGCTCATGGCCTGAATTCTCCTGTACGCGGGTGAGTGCTGATGCAGGGGGAGTACGGGTGAGCTGGGCGGATGTGCCCAGGATCACGTGTGGCGCCTGCGGACCGGCGTCACGTGCGGCGCCTGTGGAGGGGCGTCACGTGCGGTGCTTGCGGACCAGTGTCACTTCTGGCGCTTGTAGAACGGCAGTGCCACGACCTCGTACGGCTCGTGACTGCCCCGGATGTCCACGCCGACACCGGTGGTGCCGGGCGCGGAGTGCTCCGCGTCGACGTAGGCCATCGCGATCGGCCTGCCGAGCGTCGGCGAGGGCGCGCCGGAGGTGACCTCGCCGATCACCTTGCCGCCGGCGACGACGGGGTAGCCGGCACGCGGGACGCGGCGGCCCTCGGCGATCAGGCCGACCAGGACGCGCGGGGGCGTCGACTCGGCACGTGCGGCGGCCTCGGAGAGCGCCTCGCGCCCCACGAAGTCACCCTCCTTCTCGAACTTCACGACCCGGCCGAGCCCCGCGTCGAACGGTGTGAGCGAGGTGCTCAGCTCATGCCCGTACAGCGGCATGCCCGCCTCCAGGCGCAGGGTGTCGCGGCAGGAGAGTCCGCAGGGGGCGAGCCCGGCCGCGGCTCCGGCGTCGGTCAGCGCCTGCCACAGCTTCTCGGCGTCGGCCGGGGCCACGAACAGCTCGAAGCCGTCCTCGCCGGTGTAGCCGGTGCGCGCGATCAGCGCCGGGACGCCCGCGACCGTGCCGGGCAGGCCCGCGTAGTACTTCAGGCCGTCCAGGTCGGCGTCGGTGAGGGACGTCAGGATGCCGGGGGACTCGGGGCCCTGGATCGCGAGCAGCGCGTAGGCGTCCCGGTCGTCGCGGACCTCGGCGTCGAAGCCGTCGGCGCGCTCCGTGAGGGCGTCCAGGACGACCTGGGCGTTGGAGGCGTTGGCCACGACCATGTACGCGGTGTCGGCGAGGCGGTAGACGATCAGGTCGTCGAGGATGCCGCCGTCGGCCCGGCAGATCATGGTGTAGCGGGCGCGGCCGGTCTTCACGCCGCCGATGTTGCCGACCAGCGCGTGGTCGAGGAGGGCCGCGGCCTGCGGTCCGCTCACGGTGATCTCGCCCATGTGCGAGAGGTCGAAGAGCCCGGCCCGGGTCCGGACGGCGAGGTGCTCGTCGCGCTCGGAGCCGTACCGCAGGGGCATGTCCCAGCCCGCGAAGTCGGTCATGGTCGCGCCCAGCGAGCGATGCAGGGCATCGAGGGCGGTGCGGCGCGGTTCGACGGGGGTGTTGCTGCTCATCGGCGGGGCTCCCAAGGCATGACGGCGAGGTCGTTCCTCCCCATCTGTCATCGGGACCTGAGAGGTTCGCCGTGACCCGCCGCCGAACACGGGGGTCACCGACTTGCACCTTGGGTGGGGCCTACGCCCTGACGGTCAGGGGCGGCCCGCTTTTCAGATGTGCCTCGTCCGTGCGGTATCGGGGGCCTGAGAGATTCAAGGGAGGGACTTGCTCCTTCGGCGCCCGGGCACTCGTACACCTGCGTGTACGTGTTTCCCGGAACTCTCCCGCGCGGATTCAAGCGGCCGGTATGCAGTTGGCGGGCACATCATTGCATGCCCCCGGCTCCGGCAGGGGGCCGCGCGGTGTCCGGACGGGTGGCCAGGGTGTTCACAGTGATCTGTGACGGGGCTGTGGCAGGACAAGAACAGAAACGGGGGGACCAGCGCATTACCTTCTCTTTACACTCGACGGAGATGGGTCTGCCGACCCCATGGGGAGGACGATCAGGGTGAACAGGACCACGGCGTACGCGACCAGTTCGGGCATCGCGCTGCCCAAGCAGCCACCCGCTCCGGCCAGGGAGGCGTGCGACCCGCTGGTGACCCCCGTCGTCCGCGACCTGCGGGCGCGCTCGGGCCACAGTCCGCACGGTCTGCGCTTCGGGGCGGCCGATCTGGTGGTGGTCACGGGGCTGCCGGGCAGCGGCAAATCGACCCTGATGCGCCGGGCGGTGACCGGCCGCCGCATCGACTCCCAGGACACCCGCGACCGCTGGGACGAGCGCCTGGCCCGTTTCCTGCCGTACGCGGTCTACCGCCCCCTCGTCCGCGCCGCGCACTACGCGGGCCTGCGCCGGGCCCTGCGCTCCGGGGAGGGCGTCGTCGTGCACGACTGCGGTACGCAGGCCTGGGTGCGCGACTGGCTCGCCCGGGACGCCCGTCGCCGCGGCGGGACCCTGCACCTGCTGCTCCTCGACGTCGACCCCGGTACGGCCCTGGACGGCCAGCGCGAGCGCGGCCGGGGCGTCTCGCGGTACGCGTTCGCGCGCCACCGCGGCGCGGTCGCCCGGCTGCTGCGCTCGGTGGAGAAGGGCGACCTCCCCAAGGGCTGCGGTTCCGCGGTGCTCGTCGACCGTGCCGCGGTGGACGTACTGCGTCGCATCGATTTCGGCGACTGAGGACGACTAACCTCGTCAACCGCACACGGCGGTTGGAGCAGGCGGTGGAGATGGACTTCCAGGCACGGGACATCCCGGCACACGCACACCCCCACATGGGATGGCCCGGCAACGAGTTGGAGGAGGTGCTCGCCGCCTCCCTGGGGCTCCCTCCGTCGCCCTCGACGGGGGCCCGGATCGTGGAGACCCTCGGGCGCAGCTTCATCTGGGTGCCGCTGCCGGAGGGGGGCGGCCCGCACAGCGGCCCGCTCGACCTGCCCACGATGGAGCTGGCCGGGCAGGCGTACGTGCCGGTCTTCACCTCGGAGCAGCAGTTCCGCCAGGTCGTCGGCGACCACATGGCGTACACGGTGGCACCCGCCGTGGAGTTCGCGCGCGGTCTGCCGCCCCAGGCCGGCATCGTCCTGAACCCGGACGGCACGGTCGGGATACCGCTGCCCCCGGCCGCCGTCGCCGAGCTGTGCCGGGCCGGGCGGACCGAACTGGACGGGCCCGCGAGCGGCGGCCGGGTCCGGCTCTTCCAGCCTGACTGGCAGGACGACCCGGTGGACTTCCTGGCCGCGGCCTCGGCGGAGTTCGAGGCGGCCGGCCCGGTGGTGAGCGCCCGGCGCTGTCTGGCGAGCATCGAGGGCGGCGACACGGTGATGTTCGTCGGTGTGGAGGTGGCCCACTGGGACGAGAACGCCCGCACCCTCCCCCTGGACGCCCTGGGCCGCGCCCTCGGCCGGGTCCCGTTGCCCCACCCGGTGAGCCTGGTCTTCCTGGACGTGGCCCAGGACCCGGTGGGCGACTGGCTGAGGGAGAAGGTCCGCCCGTTCTACACCCGAGCGTTCTAGGCGGGGCTATTTCGGGGCCGCCCGCAGGGCGCGCCCCGAAAGGGGCGCGGGGAACTGCGCGCCCAGCCACGTACGGCCCGCACCCGACAGCGCACAGAGAGTCCCGAGCTCAAAACACCAAACCCAGCGGAGCGCAACGGTGCTGTCGGGATCGCCACTTAAGCTGGTTTCATGGCTCGGTCGGGATGGTGCGATGTTCAAGTGAACGGGACACCTCATCGAACGGGGCCGGTATGTCAGTGATGTCGCGAAGGGGCGGTAGAAGGTGAGCGCGTCGGGCACGGCCGCGGCCGGGCAGGTCGAGCACATGCTGCGCCAAGTGACGCCCGGGCGTTACGACGCCTACGAGGCGCTCCTGCGCGCACTGGCGACCCCGCCGTCCGGCCAGGTGTGGATGCTGCTCTGGCACGGCCAGGCGGGCTCGCCCGACGCCCAGTACGGGAACATGGAGGTCGACGGCTTCGGCTACGCGCCCTGCGTGACCTCCGCCCAGGAGCTGTCGGCCAGCGGCTGGAACCGTTCGTACGAGGTGGTCGACGGGCTCGACGTGGCCCGCACCCTCTACCCCGACCACTACGGGCTCTGGCTGAACCCGCACGCGCCGGGCGGCGGCGTCGGCATCCCCTGGCTCGATCTGCGGCGCATCGCCACCGGTCTGGAGCGGCAGCCCGCGGGCCCGCTGCGGCTGTCCGAACCGGCCATCGAGATCCCGCAGTTCTACGCCCTGCTGACCCAGAACGCGCACCGGACGGCCGCCGTCCGCTCGCTGCGCCGCGCCTGGGTGCAGCCCGCGCTGGGCGCCCCGTACCTGGCCATCGGGCTCGATGTGTACGACACCAGCCCGCCGGCCGTGGACTCGGTGCGGGCGATGATGCAGCAGTCGATCGGCGCGGTGCCGGACGGGCTGCCGGTGTCGACCGTCGCGATGTCGGACGAGTACGACCCGGTGGCTCTGTGGCTGCGCGCCAACGCGCGGCCGTTCTACGACCGGGAGGCGCACGCGGCTCCCGTCCAGGCGCCCGCGGCGGGCGGTTACGGATTCCCCGGCACGTACTGAGATGATCTGGAGGGACACGGTCCATCCAGCCGGATGGTCGTGATCCGTCAGGCGGAGTCCACCCAGTGGAGCATCTGCTCCCACACCTGTACCGCCGCTGGGTGGAATGTCCCGATCTACGCGGGTAAATGGGTTGCGAGGCCCGTTTCGCCCCAAGTGTCATGTGTCCGACCCCCGTTACCCGGCGTTCGGATAACGGAACCCTCCTGACGGCATCACGGTTGCGCATCCATTCGCCTTCAGGTCTGGCTTCAGATCACCGGGGCGTTGAAGACTCCCGGTCCAGGAGGTTTAAACCTCCAGATGTGTACGACGGACTGATCACGCCGCTACAGCGGCAAGCGTGGGCCGGCTACCGCCGGTTGAGAGGGGTCCCTGCCACGATGACGGCACCATTGCACGAGCCGACGGCCGAAGCCGCGCCGAGCGCGGCCGAAGAGGCGGCGCTCGTTGCCGGCTCCGCCGAGGCGAAGGCGGTACAAGGACGTTCCCTCGGCCGCATCGCCTGGGAGCGCCTGAAGCGCGACAAGCTGGCCCTCGCCGGCGGCATGGTCGTGCTTCTGCTGATCCTGATCGCCCTGCTCGCGCCCGTGATCGCGAACCTGGTCGGCCAGGACCCCGAAACGCACCACGAGGACCTGATCGACCCGCTCTTCTCGACCCCCAAGGGGGCCTACGGCGGCATCAGCGGGGACCACCTCTTCGGTGTCGAACCCGTCAACGGCCGCGACATCTTCGCCCGGATCGTCTACGGAGCCCGGATCTCTCTGCTGGTCGGCTTCCTGTCGGCCCTGGTGGCCGTGGTGCTCGGCACGATCCTCGGCGTGCTCGCCGGCTACTTCGGCGGCTGGGTCGACGCGACCGTCAGCCGCGTCATGGACGGCCTGCTGGCCTTCCCGCAGCTGCTCTTCATCATCGCGCTGGTCTCGGTCATGCCGAACCAGATGCTGGGTCTGACCGGCACGGGCGTGCGCCTGTTCGTGATGATCCTGGTCATCGGCTTCTTCGGCTGGCCCTACGTCGGCCGCGTGGTCCGCGGCCAGACGCTCTCCCTGCGCGAACGCGAGTACGTCGAAGCCGCGCGCAGCCTCGGAGCCGGACGGTTCTACATCCTGTTCAAGGAGCTGCTGCCCAACCTGGTCGCGCCGATCATCGTGTACACGACGATGATGATCCCGACCAACATCCTCACCGAGGCGGCGCTCAGCTTCCTGGGCGTCGGCGTCAAGCCGCCGACCGCCTCGTGGGGGCAGATGCTCTCCGCCGCGATCGACTACTACGAGTCGGATCCCATGTACATGGTGATCCCGGGTGTGGCGATCTTCATCACGGTGCTCTCCTTCAACCTCTTCGGTGACGGCGTGCGTGACGCGCTCGACCCGAAGGGCTCCCGCTGAACTGCCGTACCCCCAAGGGCCCGTCATCTGTCGACGGGCCGCTACATATCGGAGGATCCGAGTGAGTACCCAACGCACCACAGGGCGGCGCAAGCAGGCCGTGGCCGCCGCAGCCGTGGTCGCTGCACTGCTGTCCACGGCGGCGTGCGGCGGCGGCAACGACGACGACGGGGGCGGTTCGAAGACCGGCGCGGCCGGCTTCGACGCCGCGAACAACAAGGTCGCCCAGGCCTCCCTCGCCAAGAAGGGCGGCACGCTCAAGTTCGCGGGCGCCCAGGATGCCGACTCGTGGGACACCACCCGCGGTTACTACGGCTTCATGTGGAACTTCTCCCGGTACTACAGCCGCCAGCTGGTCACCAACGCGACCGCGCCGGGCGCCGACGGTGCCAAGGTCACCCCGGACCTCGCCACCGCGGCCGCGAAGGTCTCGGACGACGGCAAGACCTACACGTACACGCTGCGTGACGGGTCGACCTGGGAGGATGGCAAGCCCATCACCTCCAAGGACGTCAAGTACGGCATCGAGCGCGCGTGGGCGCAGGACGTGCTCTCCGGCGGTCCGATCTACCTTCAGCAGGTCCTCGACCCGAAGAAGGAGTACAAGGGCCCGTACAAGGACAAGTCCGCGGACAAGCTCGGTCTGAAGGCCATCGAGACGCCCGACGACAAGACGATCATCTTCAAGCTGCCCGAGGCGAACTCGGACTTCGAGGAGATGCTCGCGCTGACCTCGGCCTCCCCGGTCCGCCAGGACAAGGACACCAAGTCCAAGTACGGCCTGAAGCCGTTCTCGTCCGGCCCGTACAAGTTCCAGTCGTACACGCCCAGCAAGGGCATCGTGCTCGTCCGCAACACCGAGTGGAAGCAGGCCTCGGACCCGATCCGCAAGGCCTACCCGGACAAGATCACGGTCGACTTCTTCACCAACGCCAATGACATGGACCAGCGCCTGATCAAGGGCGACTACGACCTGGACATCGGCCAGACCGGTCTCTCCCCGCAGGGCCGCACCACCGCCCTGAAGGAGCACAAGGAGAACCTGGACAACCCGGTCTCCGGCTACATCCGCTACGCGGTCTTCCCGCAGAGCGTCAAGCCGTTCGACAACGAGCACTGCCGCAAGGCCGTGATCTACGGTGCCGACCACGAGTCGCTCCAGACCGCTCGTGGCGGCCCGGTCGCCGGTGGAGACATCGGTACCAACATGCTGCCGCCGTCGGTCCCGGGCTCCGAGGGCCAGAAGTACGACCCGTACGAGTCGGCGACCGCGAACAAGAAGGGCAACGTCGCCAAGGCCAAGGAAGAGCTCAAGGCCTGCGGCAAGCCGAACGGCTTCAAGACCACCATCGCGGTCCGCAACAACAAGCCCGTCGAGGTGGCGACCGCCGAGTCCCTCCAGGCGTCGCTGAAGAAGGTCGGCATCACCGTCGACATCGAGCAGTTCGACGGTGCCCAGACCACCGGCATCATCGGTAGCCCCTCGAACGTCAAGAAGAAGGGCTACGGCATCATCATCATGGGCTGGGGTCCCGACTTCCCCAGCGTCCAGGGTTACGGCCTGCCCCTGTGGAGCGGCGACTACATCCTTGAGAGCGGCAACAACAACTTCGCCCTGATCAAGGACAAGACGATCGACGGACTCTTCGACAGCTACACCAAGGAGCTCGACTCCACGAAGAAGGCCGCGATCTCCACGGAGATCAACCACAAGGTCATGGAGGGCGGTTACTACCTGCCCTTCGTCTTCGAGAAGTTCATCAACTGGCGTTCGAGCCGTCTGGCGAACGTCTACACCACCGACGGTTACAGCGGTCAGTACGACTTCGTCAACCTCGGCCTGAAGAAGTAACACCGACCGGCGCACCCGCCATACGGCACGAAAGGCAGGTGAAGGCCGGCGCGGCGTGACCCGCGGGCCACCGGAAGACCTCCGGTGGCCCGCGGCCCCGCCGCCGGGCCGAGAGCAGTGCTCGCATACCTCATCAGGCGGCTCTTCGCCGCCGCAGTGATGCTGGTGATCATCATCCTGGTGGTCTTCTGCATCTTCTTCCTCGTCCCCCGCTGGGCGGGCGTGGACCCGGCCACGATGTTCGTCGGCAAGCAGGCGGACCCTGCGGCCATCGAGGCCGTGCGGCAGAAGCTCGGTCTGGCAGACCCGATCTTCGCCCAGGTCTGGGAGTTCTTCAAAGGCATCTTCGTAGGCCGTACGTACTCGGGTGGCGGCGACGTCACGGAGTGCGCGGCGCCCTGCTTCGGTTACTCCTTCCGCAGCGAGCAGGCCATCTGGCCGGTGCTCACCGACCGCTTCCCGGTGACCCTGGGTCTCGCGCTCGGTGCCGCCATCCTGTGGCTGCTCTTCGGTGTGGCGGCGGGTGTGCTCTCCGCGCTCAAGCGCGGTTCCGTCTGGGACCGTGGCGCGATGATCGTCGCCCTCGGCGGCGTCTCGCTCCCCATCTACTTCACCGGCATGCTCTCGCTGGCGATCTTCAGCTACGGACTGGGCTGGATCGACGGCAGCTACGTACCTCTCGAAGAGAGCTTCACCGGCTGGTTCGGCGGCATGATCCTCCCCTGGATCACGCTCGCCTTCCTGTACGCCGCGATGTACGCCCGCATCACCAGAGCCACCATGATGGAGGTCCTGGGCGAGGACTACATCCGGACGGCCCGTGCCAAGGGCCTGACCGAACCCGTCGTCATCGGAAAGCACGCGATGCGTTCCACCATGACGCCGATCCTCACCATGCTCGGCATGGACCTCGGCGCGCTGATCGGTGGCGCGATCCTCACCGAGACCACCTTCAGCCTTCCCGGACTCGGACAGGCCGTCCTCAAGGCGATCAGCGACAAGGACCTGCCCGTCATCCTGGGCGTCACGCTGATCACCTCGCTCGCGGTGATCGTCGCGAACCTGCTGGTCGACCTGCTGTACGCCGTGATCGACCCCCGAGTGAGGCTCTCATGACCGAACTCAGCAAGAGCGGAGCCGCCGTGGGGGAGCCCGTCAAGGACTCGCCCGCGCCCTCCGCCTTCCTCGAAGTCCGCGACCTCAAGGTGCACTTCCCGACCGACGACGGACTGGTCAAGTCCGTCGACGGGCTCAGCTTCTCGCTGGAGAAGGGCAAGACCCTCGGCATCGTGGGCGAGTCGGGTTCGGGCAAGTCGGTGACCTCGCTCGGCATCATGGGCCTGCACACGACCGGCCAGTACGGCAAGCGCAAGGCGCAGATCTCCGGCGAGATCTGGCTGGACGGCACCGAGCTGCTCACCGCCGACCCCGACCACGTGCGCAAGCTGCGTGGCCGCGAGATGGCGATGATCTTCCAGGACCCGCTGTCGGCGCTGCACCCGTACTACACGATCGGCCACCAGATCGTGGAGGCCTACCGGATCCACCACAAGGTCGACAAGAAGACGGCCCGCCGGCGGGCCGTCGAGATGCTCGACCGCGTCGGCATCCCGCAGCCGGACAAGCGCGTCGACAGCTACCCGCACGAGTTCTCGGGCGGTATGCGTCAGCGCGCGATGATCGCGATGTCGCTGGTCAACAACCCCGAACTGCTGATCGCGGACGAGCCGACGACCGCCCTGGACGTGACCGTCCAGGCGCAGATCCTCGACCTCATCCGGGACCTGCAGAAGGAGTTCGGCTCCGCGGTCATCGTCATCACCCACGACCTGGGCGTCGTCGCCGAACTCTCCGACGACATCCTGGTGATGTACGGCGGCCGCTGCATCGAGCGGGGTCCGGCCGAGAAGGTCTTCTACGAGCCCAAGCACCCCTACACCTGGGGTCTGCTGGGTTCGATGCCGCGGCTCGACCGTGAGCAGACCGAACGGCTCATCCCGGTCAAGGGCTCCCCGCCCTCGCTGATCAACCTCCCGACGGGCTGCGCCTTCAACCCGCGCTGCGCGTACGCGGACGTACCCAAGGACAACGTCACCCGCACGGTCCGTCCGGAACTGGCCGAGGTCGGCGGCCGGCACTGGGCCGCCTGTCACATGACACCGGAGCAGCGGGAACGGATCTGGACCGAAGAGATTGCGCCGAAGCTGTGAGTGACAAAGCAGAGGACAAACCAGTGGCCGACTCCGCACGGCGCGAAGGCGTGGCCTCGGGTGCGACCCTCACCAGGGACGCCGCTCCCGGCGAGACGCTCCTGAAGGTGACCGGGCTGCAGAAGCACTTCCCGATCCGCAAGGGCCTGCTCCAGCGGCAGGTCGGCGCGGTGCGGGCGGTCGACGGCCTCGACTTCGAGGTCAAGTCCGGTGAGACCCTGGGCGTCGTGGGCGAGTCCGGCTGCGGCAAGTCGACGATGGGCCGGCTGATCACGCGGCTCCTCGAACCGACCGCGGGCAAGGTCGAGTTCGAGGGCAAGGACATCACGCACCTCGGTGTCGGCGCGATGCGTCCGATGCGCCGTGACGTCCAGATGATCTTCCAGGACCCCTACTCGTCGCTGAACCCGCGCCACACCATCGGCACGATCATCAGCGCCCCCTTCAAGCTCCAGGGCGTCACGCCCGAGGGCGGGGTCAAGAAGGAGGTCCAGCGGCTGCTGTCGGTGGTCGGGCTCAACCCCGAGCACTACAACCGCTACCCGCACGAGTTCTCCGGCGGCCAGCGTCAGCGCATCGGCATCGCCCGCGCGCTCGCGCTCAACCCGAAGATGGTCGTGGCGGACGAGCCGGTCTCCGCGCTCGACGTGTCGATCCAGGCGCAGGTGGTGAACCTGCTGGACGACCTCCAGCAGGAGCTCGGCCTCACGTACGTGATCATCGCGCACGACCTGTCCGTCGTACGCCATGTCTCGGACCGTATCGCCGTGATGTACCTCGGCAAGATCGTCGAGCTGGCCGACCGCGACTCGCTGTACAAGGCGCCGATGCACCCGTACACCAAGGCGCTCATGTCGGCCGTGCCGATCCCGGACCCGCGGCGCAAGTCGGCCAAGAGCGAGCGCATCCTGCTCCAGGGAGACGTGCCCTCGCCGATCGCGCCGCCGAGCGGCTGCCGCTTCCACACCCGGTGCTGGAAGGCCACGCAGATCTGCACGACCACCGAGCCGCCGCTCCTGGAGCTGAAGCCCGGCCAGCAGGTCGCCTGCCACCACCCCGAGAACTTCGAGGACCAGGCACCGCAGGACACCGTGCTGCTGACCGTCGCGAAGCAGGCGGCGGAGCTGGTGGCCGACGAGGTGCTCGCGGAGTCCGCGGCGACCTCGGCCGCGGTGGCGGCGGAGGTCGCGGAGGTCGCGGCCACTCCGGCCGAGACGCCGGCCGTGTCGCCGACCGCGACCGGGCCCGAGGACGAGGCTCCCGCCAAGGAGAAGTAAGAGAAGCAAGTGCCGTGAGTAAGGCACGTAACACCGAGCCCCCGCCTTGCAATGTAAGGCGGGGGCTCAGTGCTGGGTGAGAATACGGAGGTGCTCCAGCAACTCTTCACTCCCTCCGTCCAGCACACCCTCGAACTCGTCGGCATCTTCTTCTTCGCGATCTCCGGCGCGCTGCTGGCCGTGCGCAAGAACTTCGACGTCTTCGGCATGGCCGTCCTCGCGGAGGTCACCGCGCTGGGCGGCGGCCTGTTCCGGGACCTGATCATCGGCGCGGTGCCGCCCGCGGCCTTCACCGACCTCGGGTACTTCCTCACCCCGCTCCTCGCCACCCTGCTCGTGTTCTTCCTCCACCCCGAGGTGGAACGGATCCAGTTGGGGGTCAACGTCTTCGACGCGGCCGGCCTCGGCCTCTTCTGCGTCTCCGGCACGACGAAGGCGTACGAGTACGGGCTCGGCCTCACCGCCTCCGCGACCCTCGGCCTCGCCACGGCCGTCGGCGGCGGTGTGCTGCGGGACGTCCTCGCCAACGAGGTGCCGTCGCTGCTGCGCTGGGACCGCGACCTGTACGCCGTGCCCGCCATCGTCGGCGCCACCATGGTCGTCCTGTGCATCCGCTACGACGTGCTGAGCCCGTTCACCTCGGGGCTCGCGGTCGTCGCCGCCTTCGCGCTGCGCCTGCTCGCGATGCGCTACCACTGGCGCGCGCCCCGCGCCTGGCACCGGCGCTCGACGGCGGTGGAGGTGCCGGAGTGACCCCTCGGGTTCACATGATCGAAACAGGGAAAGCTACCGCTTAGTAATCACCTGTTGTACCGTTCATCCATGCCAGAAGCAGCTTCCGCGCACGCCCTGCGGGCCAGGATCGGCGACAGCGAGTTCGACCGCGACACCGCGGTCACCCGACGCGAACCCGGCGTCTACGACATCGACCTGTCCGCCGGGTGGACGATCATCAACGCCGTCAACGGCGGCTACCTCCTCGCCGTCCTGGGCCGCGCGCTCGCCGACGCCCTGCCGCACTGCGACCCGTTCACGATCTCCGCGCACTACCTGACGGCGTCCCGCCCGGGCCCCGCGGTCGTGCGCACCGAGACCGTCCGCGCCGGTCGCACCCTCTCCACCGGCCAGGCGTCCCTCTTCCAGTACGACGAGGAGGGCCACGAGGTCGAGCGGATCCGCGTCCTCGCCTCGTACGGAGACCTCGACGGCCTGCCCGACGACGTCCGCACGACCGCGCTGCCGCCCGCGATCCCGCCGATCGACCAGTGCTTCGGCGCCTCGGACAGCCCCGACGGCGCCCCCGTCCCCGGCAGCTCCGCCATCGCCGACCGGCTGATGCTCAAGCTCGACCCGGGCACGCTCGGCTGGGCCCTGGGAGCGCCGTCCGGCCGGGGCGAGATGCGCGCCTGGTTCGGCCTCGCCGACGGCCGCGACGCCGACCCCCTCTCGCTGCTCCTCGCGGTGGACGCGCTGCCGCCGACCGCCTTCGAACTCGGCCTGACCGGCTGGGTGCCCACCGTCGAGCTGACCGTGCACGTGCGCGCCCGTCCGGCGCCGGGGCCCCTGCGGATCGCCATCACCACCCGCAACCTCGCGGGCGGCTTCCTGGAGGAGGACGCCGAGGTCTGGGACAGCGCGGACCGGCTCGTCGCCCAGTCCCGCCAGCTGGCCCGGGTACGGCTCGGCTGACCTTCGTACGCCGGTGACCGGTGGGGGAGTTGAGGTGTCCTTTGCCCTAACCACAGGCGGGGCACAGCGCGGGCCCAAGCGGGGCCCATGAACGGTTGGTTGCATGCGTTTCTCAGATTGATCTCATTGGTTTCATACAACGGAGTCGCTCTCATGAAGCGTGTACGCCACGTCCCCGCCGTCGCCCTGCTGGCGCTCGCGCCACTCCTGCTGACGGCCTGCGGCTCGGACGACTCCTCGTCGGACGGCGGCAACGGAACGTCGGCGCAGTCGAGTTGTCAGCCGCCCTCGGGCGGTCCCGGCGGCGGCGCGTCGGGGCGGCCGAGCGGGGCCCCGTCGGGGATGCCCTCCGGGGCGCCCTCGGGAACGCCTTCAGGAGTGCCTTCGGGGGCACCCTCCGGCGCGGCCACGGGGAAGGCTCCGTCGGGCGCGCCCTCCGGGATGCCGTCGGGAATGCCGAGCGGCGGCCCCGGCGGTCAGGGCGGCGGCTGCGGGCCGGGCGGGGGTGGCGGACCTCAGGGCCAGGGTCAGCCGGGTCAGGGGCAGCAGAGTCAGCAGGCGCAGGGCTAGACAGGGGCGGGCGCCGGCCCGGCCGGTGGCGGGGTGTCAGCCAAGCCAGTTGCGGCGGCCGATGCTGATCAGCCGCATCCGGCGCCTCGCCACCCGGGCCACCCGTTCCTCCTCGTCCGGGTCGTCCGGGTCCGCCTCCAGGAAGGCGCTGGCGGTCATCAGCATCTGGTCGACGTACAGCCCGGCGAGCATCAGCAGATCGTCGTCGCTCCAGCCGTCCGACTCGGCCTGCTTGGCCAGTTCGGCCCGCACCTCGTCGGCGAACCGGTCCATCTGCTCCGCGATCGCGGCCCGGACCTGCTGCACCCCGCCGTTGCGCTCCCGTGCGATGAACCGGATGTGCGCCGGATACGCGCGCACATGACGGGCGATCAGGGCGACGGCACGGTCTATGCGCTCGTCGCTGTCGCCGGCCGTCGCCACCGTGCCGGAGATCATCGGGTGCAGGCTGCCCAACGCCTCCTCGACCAGGGTGACCCCGAGGTCGGCGGTCGAGTGGAAGTGCCGGTAGAAGGCGGTCGGGGCGACGCCGACGGCACGGGTGACCTCGCGCAGGCCCAGGCTGCTGAGGCTCTGCTCCGCCAGCAGGCCCAACGCGGCGTCCAGGAACGCCTGTCGGGTCTTCTGCTTCTGGGCCTGCCGGACACCGAGACTGTGACTCATGCCATGCAGTAAACAACTGTTCTCCGTGTGGGGAAAGTCGCCCGACGCGCTAGACTCTGGAGTCAGTGAACAACTGTTACCACAAGCGTTCACCGAACCGTCACGAGAGGCGACTCATGCTGTTCCTCGTCGCAGCCCTCCTGCTGCTGGGCGTCGTCATGGGCACCGTGGCCCACGCACCGCTCTCCTTCACCGTGGTGGCCGCCGTGGTCATCGGCGTCTGGCTGATGGTCTTCGCGATCCGCGAGCGCCACGGCCGCCGCCGCGGGACCTCGGGCTGAACCGCCCGGCCGTCCCGCCACCCGCCCCGCCAACCGTCCACGCACGACCGCCTGCTGGGAGCAGACACATGGAACTCACCACCGCCGCCCCGCGGCGCCGGAGCGCCACCCGTGACGCCGACGGTATGGCCGTCGCGTCCTTCATCCTCGGCCTGGTCGGCCTGCTCGCCCTGAACGTCGTCCTCGGCCCGGTCTCGATCATCCTGGCCGCGACGGCCCTCCTCAAGGGCACCACCCGCCGCGGACGCGCCTTCCTGGGCCTCGGCCTCGGCGTCGCCGACCTCGTGGTCCTGGTCGCCTTCATGTCGGCGGACAACACCCTGTCCTGGAGTTTCTGAGCCGGGCCGGCCCCGGCGCGGACCGTGGGTGGGGCGCAAACAGCCCCCGCCCGACCAAGTCGGTCCAGAGCGGGCTCTAGAATCGGGCTCACCATGGCATACCTCGACCACGCCGCGACCACCCCCATGCTTCCGGAGGCGGCCCTGGCAATGACCGCCCAGTTCGCCGTCACGGGCAACGCCTCCTCCCTGCACGCGGCCGGCCGCCGCGCCCGTCGCACGGTCGAGGAGTCCCGGGAGACCCTGGCGGAATCCCTGGGCGCCCGCCCCAGCGAGGTGGTCTTCACCTCCGGCGGCACCGAGGCCGACAACCTCGCCGTGAAGGGCCTGTACTGGTCCCGCCGCGACGCCGACCCGGCCCGCACCCGGGTGCTGGCCAGCCCCGTCGAACACCACGCCGTCCTCGACGCCGTCCACTGGCTCGGCGAGCACGAGGGCGCCACGGTCGAGTACCTCCCGGTCGACCGGTACGGCCGCGTCCACCCCGAGGCCCTGCGCGAGGCCATCGCCCGCAACCCCGACGACGTCGCCCTCGCGACCGTCATGTGGGCGAACAACGAGATCGGCACGATCATGCCGGTGCGCGAACTCGCCGATGTGGCGGGGGAGTTCGAGGTCCCGCTGCATGCGGACGCCGTCCAGGCCTTCGGCCAGGTCCCCGTCGACTTCGCCGCCTCGGGACTCGCCGCGATGACCGTCTCGGGGCACAAGATCGGTGGCCCGTACGGCATCGGGGCGCTGCTGCTCGGCCGCGAGTACAGCCCCGTGCCGGTCCTGCACGGCGGTGGCCAGGAGCGGCATGTGCGCTCCGGCACCCTGGACGTACCGGCCGTCGCCGCGTTCGCCGTGGCCGGCCGGACCGCCGCCGAACAGCGCGAGTGGTTCGACCGCGAGATCGGCTCGCTGCGCGACGACCTGGTCGACGCCGTCCGCGCGGCCGTACCGGACGCGATCCTCGGCGGCGACCCGGCGGACGGGGGCCGCCTCCCGGCGAACGCCCACTTCACCTTCCCCGGCTGCGAGGGCGACTCCTTGCTCCTGCTGCTCGACGCGCAGGGCATCGAATGCTCCACGGGTTCCGCGTGCACGGCGGGCGTGGCGCAGCCCAGCCACGTCCTCCTCGCCACCGGCACCGACCCGGACCTGGCCCGCGGCACCCTCCGCTTCTCCCTCGGCCACACGTCGACGGAGGCGGACGTGGAGGCCGTGGGCAAGGCGATCGGCCCGGCGGTGGAGCGGGCCCGCACGGCGGGACTCAGCTAGGCGGTGCCCGGCCCCGTCAGCGCATCGCGACCAGGACGACGCTGCTGAGCACGCTCGTGACGACGAAGAACGGCGCGTTCAGGACGCCGTAGTAGAGCGGGCGCGGGAAGTTCGGGTTGATGGCGATCTGGAAGGTCATCGCGCCGAGATACCCGACCCCGACGAGGAGCCCGAAGACCACGGCGTCACCGAGGCCGGTGATGTCCAGGGCCTCGACGAGCACGGCGCTGGTCAGGACGGTGACCGTCAGGCACACCAGCGGACCGGCGGCGGTGACGGCCGTCTGCGCCGGCGCGGGCGCGCCCTCACGGCCGAGGGCGACGGCGTACGGCTTGGCGATCACGACGGCGAACCACAGGCCGGCGAGCACGATCGACGCGACGGCCGCGATGACGACGGCGAGCCAGTTGATGTCGGCGAGAACGGAGAACACGCGCAGACTCCTTGCGAGGCGAACGAGCGGTCCGTGTGACCGCCGGGGCAGAGTCTTCGCGAGGTACAGGACAGGTTGTGGCCGCTACTCAGGGCCGCTTCTCCGGGGCGCTCGCCGGATCACGCGTCGCGCTCGGCGGCCGGGGTGCTCTTCGAAGCGGCCGTCGCACCGCCACTCGGGCCGGTGCTCGGCCCGGTGCTCGGGTCGGCGGTCCGCTCGGCGTCACGCTTGGCGGCCGCGCGCACCAGGGGTATGTACCGGCCCCAGTCCCAGTGCGGCCCGGGATCGGTGTGGTCGGTGCCCGGCACCTCGACGTGCCCGATGATGTGCTCGCGGTCGATGGAGATGTCGTACCGGGCGCAAATGCGCGCGGTGAGCCGGGCGGACGCCTCGTACATGGCGTCCGTGAAGTCCTGCGGCCGGTCGACGAAGCCCTCGTGCTCGATGCCGACGCTGCGTTCGTTGAACTCGCGGTTGCCCGCGTGGAAGGCCACGTCCAGCTCGCGGATCATCTGCGTGATACGGCCGTCCTTGCCGACGATGTAGTGCGCGGCGGCGCCGTGGCCGGGGTCCTGGAAGACCTTCACGGCGCTCTTGAAGCTGCCCTGCGTGACATGGATGATCACGCGGTCTATGCCGAAGTCGTCGGGCCGGTCCGCCCGCCGCCAGTTCGCCGAGGACGCCGCCACCCAGTGCGCGCCCCCGAAGTCGACCTCGCCCTCCTTGCGCGGCTTCTCCACACCCGGTGTACGCCACCACAGACGCGCCAGCTCGTCCCGGGCCAGCACGGCGGTGCCCACGGCGGCCGCGGCCCCGCCGATGAACAGCGCGCGGCGCGAGATGCCCCGGTCCGAGTCGTTCGTCGTCTCCCCCATGTGATCGTCAACGGATACTCGCGGGCTCCGGTTCCCGGGGACCCGTACCCTTGAGGGGTTATGACTGAGACCTCGCAGCGCCCCCGCCCCCTCCGCGTACTGGCCGCCATGTCCGGTGGCGTGGATTCCGCCGTCGCCGCCGCCCGTGCCGCGGAAGCCGGGCACGACGTGACCGGTGTGCATCTCGCCCTCTCGGCGAACCCGCAATCGTTCCGCACGGGCGCGCGCGGCTGTTGCACGATCGAGGATTCGCGCGACGCCCGCCGGGCCGCGGACGTCATCGGCATCCCGTTCTACGTGTGGGATCTCGCCGAGCGGTTCCGCGAGGACGTGGTGGACGACTTCGTGGCCGAGTACGAGGCCGGGCGCACCCCGAACCCGTGCCTGCGCTGCAACGAGAAGATCAAGTTCGCGGCCCTGCTGGACAAGGCCCTCGCCCTCGGCTTCGACGCGGTCTGCACGGGCCACTACGCGAAGGTGCTGGTGAACGAGGACGGCACGCGCGAGCTGCACCGGGCGTCCGACATGGCGAAGGACCAGTCGTACGTGCTCGGCGTCCTGGACGACCGCCAGCTCGCCCACGCGATGTTCCCGCTCGGCGACACGCTCACGACGAAGGACGAGATCCGTGCGGAGGCCGAGCGCCGGGGCCTGGCGGTCGCCAAGAAGCCGGACTCGCACGACATCTGCTTCATCGCCGACGGCGACACCCAGGGCTTCCTGTCGAAGCGCCTGGGCAAGGCGGAGGGCGACATCGTCGACGAGTCGGGCGCGGTGGTCGGCAGCCACGAGGGCGCGTACGGCTTCACGATCGGCCAGCGCAAGGGCCTGCGCATCGGAACCCCGGCGGCCGACGGCAAGCCGCGCTACGTCCTGGACATCTCACCGGTGAACAACACCGTGACGGTGGGCCCGGTGGCCGCCCTGGACGTCTCGGCCCTCACCGCCATCAAGCCCCGCTGGTGCGGCGCGGCCCCGACCGCCCCGGCCACGTACACGGCCCAGCTCCGCGCCCACGGCGGCGAGACGGAGGTCCGCGCGGAGCTGGTGGACGGCACCCTGGAGGTCACCTTCACGGAGCCGGTCCGGGGAGTCGCACCCGGCCAGGCGATCGTCCTGTACGACGACACCCGGGTGGTGGGCTCGGCAACGATCGCCACCACGGAGCGGGCGACCGCTGCCGTCTGACGCCCTGTGGGGCGTCAGCCCGCCGTGACCGTCTCCACCTCGTAGAAGCAGAAGTGGTCCTTGATCTCGGCCACCTCCGGCTTCGGGTCCGGGTAGGCCCAGACCAGGTCCGGGGCGTCCGGGAGGGACCAGTAGGACGCGTCTCCCTTGAAGGGGCAGTGCGTGGACGTGTCCGACGGGGTCAGCAGGTCCACGTGGACGTCCTCCGGCGGGAGGTAGTAGCGCGGCGGAAGGCCCGTCTCGCGCAGCACCAGCGGGCGGGTGCTGTCGGCGAGCACCTTGCCGTTGTGGACCGCCCGGACGTGCTCGGTGCCCTGCTCGACGGTGATGCGATGGCCCTTGGTCACGGTTCGACTCCTCGGTAGAGGTCGCGCGCAGGTGGCGGACGTCCTGCGAGGGTCCGCCACGTTCTTGGTGAGTACAGCGTCCGGCGTCGTCGCGTTCTTCCCTCCCGGGACGACTGGGACGACCCGTGGCGCGACCCGTAAATTGAGCGCATGAACATCTGTGTCTTCCTCTCCGCCGCCGAGCTCGACGAGCGCTACACCCGGCCCGCCCGCGAGTTCGCCGAACTGCTCGGCAAGGGCGGACACACGCTCGTGTGGGGCGGTTCCGACGTCGGGCTCATGAAGGTCGTCGCCGACGGCGTGCAGGAGGCGGGCGGGCGGCTCGTGGGCGTCTCCGTGGAGTTCCTGTCGGCGAAGGCGCGCCCCGGTGCCGACGAGATGATCGTCGCGCGGGATCTCGCGGAGCGAAAAGCGCTTCTTCTTGAGAACGCCGACGCCGTCGTCATCATGGTCGGCGGGACGGGCACCCTCGACGAGGCCACCGAGATCCTGGAGCTGAAGAAGCACGGGCACACCGACAAGCCGGTCGTGCTGCTCAACACCGCCGGCTTCTACGACGGGTTGAAGGAGCAGTTCCTGCGCATGGAGGCCGAGGGATTCCTGCCCGTGCCGCTCACCGATCTGGTGTTCTTCGCGGAAGAGGCCGTGGGCGCGCTCGCCTATCTGGAGGAGAGCCGCGGCACGCAGTGAGCACGCGTGCTGCGAGCATGGCGGGCATGGCTACTCATGTGATCACCGGAGCCGGCTCCGGCATCGGCGCGGCCGTCGCCCGCCGCCTCCACGCGCGCGGGGACGACCTCGTGCTCCACGCGCGCGACGCGGGCCGCGCGAAGGAACTGGCCGCCGAGTTCCCCGGCGCCCGGACCCTCGTCGGCGACCTCGCGGACCCGGACCGGCTGTCCTGGGCGTTCTCCCACCAGACACTGCCCGACCGGGTGGACTCGCTCCTGCACATCGCGGGCGTCATCGACCTCGGCAGGGTCGGCGACCTCACCCCGAAGGCCTGGCGCCGTCAGCTCGACGTCAATCTGCTCTCGCCCGCCGAGCTGACCCGCCACTTCCTGCCCCAACTGCGGCTCGCACAGGGGCATGTGGTCTTCGTGAACTCCGGTTCCGGACTCAACGCCTACGCCGACTGGTCCGCGTACGCCGCCTCCAAGCACGGTCTGAAGGCCCTCGCCGACTCCCTGCGGCACGAGGAGCACGCGAACGGGGTCAGGGTCACCTCCGTCTATCCGGGGCGCACCGCGAGCGCCATGCAGGCCAAGGTGCACCAGCAGGAGGGCAAGGAGTACGACCCGTCGAAGTGGATCGACCCCGAGTCCGTCGCGACGACCCTCGTCATGGCGCTCGACCTGCCGAAGGACGCCGAGGTCAACGACCTGACGGTACGCCCCGGCCGCTGACCCGGCCCGGGCGTTCACCCTGCCTCCCGCGGGCCCCGGGCCCCCGCCCGTTCCGTAGGCTTCCCGGGTGAGCGAAAAAAGCGAGTTCAGGCCCGGCCCCGCCACCGGCATCGGGTCGATGCCGGGCGGGGACGCCCGGGAGACCGCCAAGAGCGTGACCGGGACCTTCGAGGGCCCCGGGACGGGCATGCCGTACCTGGCGGAACTGCCCGCCCGCGGCCCCGGCGCGGACATGATCGGCCGGACCGCGGGGATGCTCGCCGAGCTGTACGCGCGCGTGGAGCCCAGCGGCTGGCGGCTCGGGGACCGGCCGGGCCGCGACACCAAGCGGGCCAGATCCTGGCTCGGCGAGGACCTCGACGCCCTGGAGGAGTTCACCCAGGGCTACGAAGGGCCGCTGAAGGTGCAGGCCGTCGGACCCTGGACGCTCGCGGCGGCCCTGGAGCTGCACAACGGCGAGGTCGCGCTCTCCGACCCAGGAGCCTGCCGCGACCTCGCCGGATCGCTCGCCGAGGGGCTGCGCGAACACCTCGCCGACGTACGCCGCCGTGTCCCCGGCGCCGAGATCGTCCTGCAGCTCGACGAACCCTCGCTCATCGCCGTCCTGCGCGGCCAGGTGCGGTCCGCGAGCGGCTACCGCACCCACCGGGCCGTGGACCGGCAGCTCGTCGAGGCGACCCTGCGCGAGGTGATCGGCGTGCAGGAGGGCGGGCCCTCCGTCGTGCACTCGTGCGCCCCCGACGTGCCGTTCGCGCTGCTGCGCAGGGCCGGGGCGACCGGCGTCTCCTTCGACTTCGCACTCCTCACCGAACGTGACGACGACGTCATCGGGGAGGCGGTGGAGGCGGGGACCCGGCTCTTCGCCGGTGTCGTGGCGGGCACGGACGGTCCGTTGTCGGACCCTGCCGGTAGCGTCATGGGTGTCAGGACGCTGTGGCGCAGGCTGGGGCTGAGTCCGGGGCTTCTCACGGACGCGGTCACGCTCACCCCGTCGTGCGGACTCGCGGGCGCCTCTCCCGAGTACGCGCGCAGGGCGCTCGCCCACTGCGTCCGGGCGGCGAGATCCCTCGCGGACAACCCAGAGTGACGGAGGACGACACGGTGGCCGGCGACAAGGACGCACAGACGGCTTCGGCTTCGGCTGCGGGGCCCGCGCCCAGCGAGGCACGGGAGAAGCACGCGCAGCTCGCTGAGCAGATCGAGGAGCACCGCTTCCGGTACTACGTGAAGGACGCGCCGGTCGTCAGCGACGCGGACTTCGACAAGCTCCTGCGCGCCCTGGAGGCCGTGGAGGAGGAGTATCCCGAACTGCGCACCCCGGACTCGCCGACCCAGAAGGTGGCGGGGGCGTACGCGACGGAGTTCACGGCCGTCCAGCACGCCGAGCGCATGCTCTCCCTGGACAACGCCTTCGACGACGAGGAGCTGGCCGCCTGGGCGGACCGCCTCGCCAAGGAGGTCGGCACGTCCGCGTACCACTTCCTGTGCGAGCTGAAGGTCGACGGCCTCGCGGTCAACCTCACGTACGAGCACGGGCGTCTCACGCGCGCGGCGACCCGCGGCGACGGCCGCACGGGCGAGGACATCACGCCGAACGTCCGGACGATCGCGGAGATCCCCGACCGCCTCCAGGGCGAGCGCATCCCCGACCTCGTGGAGATCCGCGGCGAGGTCTACTTCCCGATGGAGAAGTTCGAGGAGCTCAACGCCCGCCTGGTGGAGGCCGGTGACAAGCCCTTCGCCAACCCGCGCAACGCGGCGGCGGGTTCACTGCGCCAGAAGGACCCCCGCGTCACCGCCACCCGCCCGCTGCACATGGTGGTGCACGGCATCGGCGCGCGCGAGGGCTTCGACATCGACTGCCTCTCGCACGCGTACGACCTGCTGCACGAGTGGGGTCTGCCGACGACCCGCTACGGCAAGGTCGTCGACGACCTCGACGGCGTCCGGGAGTTCATCGCCTTCTACGGAGAGAACCGCCACTCCGTGGAGCACGAGATCGACGGCGTCGTCGTCAAGCTCGACGAGATCCCCCTCCAGGGCCGCCTCGGCTCGACCTCCCGCGCCCCGCGCTGGGCGATCGCGTGGAAGTACGCGCCGGAGGAGGTCAACACCAGGCTGGTCAACATCCGGGTGGGCGTGGGCCGCACCGGCCGCGTCACTCCGTACGCGCAGGTGGAACCCGTCACGGTGGCCGGTTCCGAGGTCGAGTTCGCGACCCTGCACAACCAGGACGTGGTCAAGGCCAAGGGCGTCCTCATCGGGGACACGGTGGTGCTGCGCAAGGCCGGTGACGTCATCCCCGAGATCCTCGGACCGGTCGTCGACCTGCGCGACGGCAGCGAGCGGGAGTTCGTGATGCCCGCCGAGTGCCCCGAGTGCGGCACACCGCTGGCGCCCGCCAAGGAGGGCGACATCGACCTGCGCTGCCCGAACGGCCGCACCTGCCCGGCCCAGCTGCGCGAGCGCCTCTTCTACCTCGGCGGCCGCAAGTCCCTGGACATCGAGAACTTCGGTTACGTGGCCGCCGCCGCGCTCACCAAGCCGCTGGAGCCCGCTCAGCCGCCCCTGGGGGACGAGGGCGACCTCTTCGACCTCACCATCGAGCAGCTGCTGCCCATCAGGGCGTACGTCCTCGACCAGGACAGCGGACTGCCCAAGCGGGACCCGAAGACGGGCGAGGAGAAGATCGCCACGGTCTTCGCCAACCAGGAGGGCGCGCCCAGGAAGAACGCCCTCGCGATGCTGGACAACATCGCCGCGGCGAAGGAGCGCCCGCTGGCCCGGATCATCACGGGCCTGTCCATCCGGCACGTGGGTCCCGTCGCGGCCGAGGCCCTGGCCCGTGAGTTCCGCTCGATCGACCGCATCGAGCAGGCCACGGAGGAGGAACTCGCCGCCGTGGAGGGCGTCGGGCCCACCATCGCCGCCTCGCTGAAGCAGTGGTTCGCGGTCGACTGGCACCAGGAGATCCTCCGCAAGTGGAAGGCCGCCGGCGTCCGCATGGAGGAGGAGGGCTCCGGCGAGGACGAGGGGCCCCGCCCGCTCGCGGGACTGACCGTGGTGGTCACCGGCACGCTGGAACGTCACACCCGCGACGGAGCGAAAGAGGCACTACAGAGCCGCGGGGCGAAAGTGACCGGTTCTGTTTCGAAGAAGACGGCGTTCGTCGTCGTAGGTGACAATCCTGGATCGAAGTACGACAAGGCCATGCAGCTCAAAGTGCCGGTTCTGAACGAGGACGGTTTCGCCGTTCTGCTCGAACAAGGACCGGAGGCAGCGGCGGAAGCGACACTTCCGATCGAGGAGTAGCGGTTGAAGACCACCCGTTCGGCGCATACCAGATGCATAGGGGCGGCCGTGTCGCATTCGGGCAACCGTAGACGACCGCTGCCCTTAGGAGCCTTCTGCGGCCTACTGTTGAGGTCTGCGCCTGCCGTGCCCAGCTGCGGTCGGGGCACCCCCTTGCTCTTCAGGAGTCGGGGGAAGGGTTTTTCAGACGCGGAGCCGTTGAGGGACTGATCGTGCGTCGGGCCGCGTGGCGTGGGCACCGCCGGCCGTGAGAGGGACGGGAATGGAACCGACCGAGAGCGCCGCCCCGGACTCACGGCTGCGCCCACGCTGGATGACCGGCGTGCGGCGATGGGGGCACCCCTTGCTGGAGCGAAGCCGGGAGTTCGGGGCGGGCCTCGGCGTCACCAGGCCCGCGGAGCGGTCCGGCGTGCCGGGGGCCCCGGGGTCGCCGGGGTACGCCGCCGGACAGCACACCGGTACGGACGGACCCGGTTCGGGCCGGTTCACCGCCGTCCCCGGCTCCCCGGCCCAGCTGCCCGGCCAGGAGACCGACCGGCAGCCGGCCTGGCCCGCGCTGCCCACGGCGGTCGTCGTGGCCGCCGCGGCCGTGCTGGGCGCGGGGTTCTACCGCGCCTTCACCGGCCACCACTCGCTCTTTCCGTCCGGCTCGGCCGGCTGGGCGCTGGCCGTGCTCGTCGGCGTCATCGTCGGCCACCTGGTCGCGCTGGGCCGCTCCCGCTGGTGGGGCGGCACGGGCTCCGGAGCGGCCCTCACCCTCGCCGTCCTGCTGCTGTACGGCTGGGTGCCGGCCGGAATGGTCAGCCTCACCGTCGTCGTGCTCGTCGGCATAGCCCGCCGGCACCGCTGGCGCCAGGGCATCCTGCACGGCGCGGTGGACATCCTCGGCATCGGCGCGGGGGCGCTGGTGCTGGCCGCGTTCGGCCGGGTGCCGTCCGTCGAGACGCCCTGGAAACCGGAGACCTGGACCGTTCTCACCGTGCCTCAGGTGGTGTTGGCGGCCGGGGCGTATCTCGTCGTGAGCCGCGCGCTGCTCTGGTACCTCCACGCGCCCCGCACGCCGGGACTGCCCACCGTCGCCCGCACGGCCCTGGTCAGACAGGGGCTCGTGGCCGTCGCGCTGCTCGGTATCGCTCCGCTGATCTGCGTGGTCGCCGTCGCCCTCCCCGCGCTCCTGCCGCTCTTCGCCGTGCCCCTCATCGCTCTCGACTCCACGCTCTGGATAGCGCGGGCCCGGGCCGAGGAGCAACTGCGTGATCCCCTCACGGGTCTGCCCAACCGGCAGTGGCTGCTCGAACGGACCTGGCGGGCGCTCGACGACGCCGAACGGATCGGTGCGCGTTCCGCTCTGATGCTGATCGACCTCGACCGCTTCCGGTCCGTGAACGACACCCTCGGACATCTCGCCGGCGACCGGCTGCTGTTGCAGATAGCGGACCGGCTGCGGATCGCCCTGCCGCGCGGGGCGGAGGCCGCGCGGCTGGGCGGGGACGAGTTCGCCGTACTGCTGCCCATCGCCGACTCGACGACCTCGGCGACGCGGGTCGCCCGCGGCCTCGTGACCGCGCTCGGCTCGCCGCTCGACCTCGACGGGCTGACGCTCGTGCTGGAGGCAAGCGCCGGGCTCGCCGTCTTCCCCGACCACGCGTTGGACGCGGAGGGCCTGCTGCGGCGGGCGGACGTCGCGATGTACCAGGCGAAGCGGGACCGTACGGGGGTGGAGGTCTACGAGTCCAAGCGCGACTCCAACACCCCCGACCGGCTCGGACTGCTGGGCGATCTGCGGCGGGCGCTCGACGCGGGGGACGTCCAGCTGCACTACCAGCCGAAGGTGCGCTTCGACGGGCAGGTCGCGGGACTTGAGGCGCTCGTACGATGGGTGCATCCCGAGCGCGGGAAGGTGCCGCCGGACGAGTTCATAGCCATCGCCGAGTCGTCCGGACTGATGCCGCACCTGACCGAGTACGTCCTGGAGGCGGCGCTCGCGCAGGTGGCGCGCTGGCGTGCCCAGGGGCTTCGGGTGCCGGTCGCCGTGAACGTGTCGCCCCGGGACGTGCACACCCCCGGCTTCGCGGGATCGGTGGCCGCGCGGCTCGCCCGGCACGGCGTCCCCGCGGGGGCGCTGCAGCTGGAGATCACCGAACACGTCCTGCTGGAGGACCCGCAGCGGGCCGCGGACACCCTCGCCGCGCTGACCGCGCACGGCGTGAAGATGTCCCTCGACGACTTCGGGACCGGGTACTCGTCGCTGGTGCATCTGCGGCGGCTGCCGGTGAGCGAGCTGAAGATCGACCGCTCGTTCGTGGCGCGGCTCGCGGTGGACACGGAGGACGCGGAGATCGTGCGCTGCACGGTGGACCTCGCGCATTCGCTCGGGCTGCTCGTCGTCGCGGAGGGCGTCGAGGACGACGAGACGTGGGAGCGGTTGCGGGACCTCGGGTGCGACGCGGTGCAGGGGTGGCTCGTGGCCGCGGCGATGCCTCCGGAGGAGGCCACGGCGTGGTTGCTGGCGCGGGGGTCGCGGGGGTGGCAGCGGCCTGCCGCCGCGTTGCCTGCGGCGTCGCCCGCGGCCGGCTCGGACGAGTAGAGATCTTTTCCCGCCCGCCCGCCCGTCCGTGGCGGGCATCTCGACGGGTGGGCGTTTCCCGTGGGGGTTTCGCGTCGTCGGCGGCCGTCCGTTCCCGCCCGCCCGGGCGCCGGGAGAAACCGATGTACGGGGATCTCGTCGTGCCCCATAGGATTGGGGCTCACCACACGCACTCACCCCTGAGGATCGCTGCATGCCTGGCATCACGCGCGAGGAGGTCGCCCACCTCGCCCGGCTGGCGCGTCTGGAGCTGAAGGGCGAAGAGCTCGACCACTTCGCCGGCCAGCTCGACGACATCATCGGCGCGGTCGCCCGCGTCAGCGAGGTCGCCGACCAAGACGTACCGCCGACCTCCCACCCGCTGCCGCTGACGAACGTCATGCGCGCGGACGAGGTCCGTCCGTCGCTCACCCCCGAGCAGGCGCTCTCCGGCGCCCCGGCCCAGGAGCAGCAGCGTTTCAAGGTGCCGCAGATCCTGGGGGAGGACTAATCACCATGACGGACAGCAACGTCAACATCATCAAGCTCACCGCCGCCGAGATCGCCGCCGCGATCGCCTCCGGCGAGCTGACCGCCGTCGAGGTCACCGAGGCGCACCTCGCGCGCATCGGCGCCGTCGACGAGAAGGTGCACGCCTTCCTGCACGTCGACCGGGAAGGGGCGCTCGCCCAGGCCCGCGCGGTCGACGAGAAGCGGGCGCGGGGCGAGAAGCTCGGCCCGCTGGCCGGCGTACCCCTCGCGCTCAAGGACATCTTCACCACCAAGGGCATCCCGACCACCGTCGGGTCCAAGATGCTCGAAGGCTGGATCCCGCCCTACGACGCCACGGTCACCGCGCGGCTCAAGGCGGCCGACGTCGTCATCCTCGGCAAGACCAACATGGACGAGTTCGCCATGGGGTCCTCCACCGAGAACAGCGCGTACGGGCCGACCGGCAACCCCTGGGACCTGTCCCGCATCCCCGGCGGCTCCGGCGGCGGTTCGTCCGCGGCCCTCGCCTCCTACCAGGCGCCCCTTGCGATCGGCACGGACACCGGCGGCTCCATCCGCCAGCCCGCCGCCGTCACCGGCACGGTCGGCGTGAAGCCGACGTACGGCGGGGTGTCCCGGTACGGCATGGTGGCGTTCTCGTCCTCCCTCGACCAGGGCGGGCCCTGCGCCCGTACCGTGCTCGACGCGGCCCTGCTGCACGAGGTCATCGCCGGACACGACCCGATGGACTCGACCTCCGTCGACGAGCCGGTCCCGGCCGTCGTCGAGGCCGCCCGCAACGGCAGCGTGGACGGCATGCGCGTCGGCGTCGTCAAGCAGTTCCGCGGCGAGGGCTACCAGGCCGGTGTCGTGCAGCGCTTCGACGAGTCGGTCGCGCTCCTGAAGGAACTGGGCGCCGAGATCGTCGAACTGGACTGCCCGTCCTTCGACCTGGCCCTGTCGGCGTACTACCTGATCGCGCCGTCCGAGTGTTCGAGCAACCTCGCCCGGTTCGACGGCCTGCGCTACGGCCTGCGCATCGGTGACGACGGCACGCGCTCCGCCGAGGAGGTCACCGCCCTCACCCGCGAGGCGGGCTTCGGCGACGAGGTCAAGCGCCGCATCATGCTCGGCACGTACGCGCTCAGCTCCGGCTACTACGACGCGTACTACGGCAGTGCCCAGAAGGTCCGTACGCTCATCACGCGGGACTTCGAGAAGGCGTTCGAGCAGGTCGACGTGATCGTCTCGCCGACGACGCCGACCACCGCCTTCCCGATCGGCGAGCGCGCCGACGACCCGATGGCGATGTACCTCGCGGACCTGTGCACCATCCCGACCAACCTCGCGGGCAACGCCGCGATGTCGCTGCCCTGCGGCCTCGCACCCGAGGACAATCTGCCCGTCGGCCTCCAGATCATCGCGCCGGCCCTCAAGGACGACCGCCTGTACAAGGTGGGAGCCGCCGTCGAGGCCGCGTTCGTGGAACGCTGGGGCCACCCGTTGATCGAGGAGGCTCCGTCGCTGTGACCGCCATGGCCAAGAAGGCAAAGAACTTCAAGAAGTCGAAGACCGGGCTGTACGTGTCGCTCGGCAGTACCGCGTTCGGCGCGATCAGCGTCGCCAAGCAGATCAAGCTGGCCCGCAGCGACGGGGACACGCTGAGGCTGATCGACGCGACCGTGTCCGCCGCCGCCATCGTCACCGGCCTCGCCATCCTCTACCGGGAGCTCAAGCGCCTGGGCGACGACGACGTCCTGCTGGGCTGAGAGGGAAAGTTTCACCGTGACTGCCACGACTGACCTGGTGTCGTACGAGGACGCGCTGGCGTCGTACGACCCCGTCATGGGCCTCGAAGTCCATGTCGAACTCGGCACCAAGACCAAGATGTTCTGCGGCTGCTCCACCGAGCTGGGCGCCGAGCCCAACTCGCAGGCCTGCCCGACCTGTCTGGGCATGCCCGGCGCGCTGCCGGTCGTCAACGCGATCGGCGTCGAGTCCGCGATCAAGATCGGCCTCGCGCTGCACTGCGAGATCGCCGAATGGTGCCGCTTCGCCCGGAAGAACTACTTCTATCCGGACATGCCGAAGAACTTCCAGACCTCCCAGTACGACGAGCCGATCGCCTTCAACGGCTACCTCGACGTCCAGCTGGACGACGGCGAGATCTTCCGCGTGGAGATCGAGCGCGCCCACATGGAGGAGGACACCGGCAAGTCGCTGCACGTCGGCGGCGCGACGGGCCGTATCCACGGCGCCTCGCACTCGCTGCTCGACTACAACCGCGCCGGCATCCCGCTCATCGAGATCGTCACCAAGCCGATCGAGGGCGCGGGCGAGCGGGCCCCCGAGGTCGCCAAGGCGTACGTCGCCGAGCTGCGCGAGCTGATCAAGGCGCTCGGCGTCTCGGAAGCGCGCATGGAGCAGGGCCAGATGCGGTGCGACGTGAACCTGTCGCTGCGCCCGCACGGCCGGGAGAAGTTCGGTACGCGCAGCGAGACGAAGAACGTCAACTCGCTGCGGTCCGTGGAGCGTGCGGCCCGCTTCGAGATCCAGCGGCACGCCGCCGTGCTCAACGACGGCGGCACGATCATCCAGGAGACCCGCCACTTCCACGAGGACACGGGGTCGACGACCTCGGGGCGTGTGAAGGAGGAGGCCGAGGACTACCGGTACTTCCCGGAGCCCGACCTCGTGCCGGTCGCGCCGTCCCGCGAGTGGGTCGAGGAGCTGCGCGCGGGGCTGCCCGAGCAGCCGCTGGCCCGCCGCAACCGGCTGCGCGAGGAGTGGGGCGTCAACGCCCACGACATGCAGTCGATGCTCAACGCCGGGGCCATCGACCTCATCGTCGCCACGATCGCGGCGGGTGCCGACGCGGCCTCCGCTCGCAAGTGGTGGATGGGTGAGCTGGCGCGTGCGGCCAACGAGTCCGGGGTGGCCCTGGACTCTCTGGCCATCACGCCCGAGCAGGTCGCCCGGGTGGCCGCGCTGGTCGTCGAGGGGTCCCTCAACGACAAGCTGGCCCGGCAGGTCATCGACGGGGTCGTCAAGGGTGAGGGCACGCCGGACGAGGTCGTCGAGAAGCGCGGTCTGAAGGTCGTCTCGGACGAGGGTGCGCTGACGGCTGCCGTCGATGAGGCCATTGCCGGGAACCCCGGTGTCGCCGACAAGATTCGTGGCGGCAAGGTGGCTGCTGTCGGTGCGCTGGTGGGGGCCGTCATGAAGGCCACGCGGGGGCAGGCTGACGCGGCGCGGGTCAAGGAGCTGATCCTTGAGAAGCTTGGTGTCGAGGGCTAGCCCTCGGGCTGTTCTGTGCGGAAGGGCGTTGCACCTGGGGGTGCGGCGCCCTTCGGCGTTCCGCCGGCCGGGGCCTTGGGTGCGGGGCGGGGCGGTGCGTTGACGGGTGCGGGTGCGGGTGCGTCGTGGCTGGTCGCGCAGTTCCCCGCGCCCCTTGGGGGCTGCGCCCCCGAAAAGACTGCGCAGTTCCCCGCGCCCCTAGAGGCAACAGGCTCGCGCCGTTCCCTGTGCCTCTGAAGGCAACGAGCGTGTGCTGAGGGGCGACATAGTTCAGCGGATTGTCGTGTGAACTGTCTCGCACTCATGTGAGTAAGCCCATGAATGAGGCCAACGATCACTTTGGGCTGGAAGAGTGACAACGCATCGGTCATGCGTTCTTTGCGGGCAGTTCCCGATAAAGATCCACAAATCCCCCAGGGAGCTCGTCCGTGGCAGCCCTCGCACGTTGGTGTGTGCAGCACCGTCTCGTCGCCCTACTGCTCTGGCTCACCGCCCTCGGCGGAACCGCCACCGCCGCGCTCGTCGCCGGATCCGCGTACTCGAACGACTACCAGGTGCCGGGCACCGAGTCGGGACGGGCCGCCGAACTGCTCCAGGAGAACTTCCCCGGCCTCGGCGGCGACGGCGACACCGTCGTCTGGCACTCCACCCCGGGTACGGTCCGCGCCGCCGACGTCGAACAGACCATGACCCTCACCCTCGACCGGATCGCCGCCCTGCCGGGGGTGGCCGCGGTCGTCAGCCCCTACGAGGGTTCCGGCGGCGAGGGGCCCGGTTCCGGGCAGATCAGCGGCGACGGGCGTACCGCCTACGCCACAGTGATCTTCGACGAGCCGGCCGAGGACATCGACCGGGGCGAGGCCGCGGCCGTCGTCGCCGCCGCGAAGGCGGCCGGAACCGACGGGCTCCAGGTCGAGCTGGGCGGCCAGGCCGTCGCCCTCACCGAGTCCTCCGGCGGACACCTCGCCGAGATCGTCGGCGTGGCCGTCGCCGCCGTGGTCCTCTTCCTCGCCTTCGGCTCCCTCGCCGCCTCGGCCCTGCCCATCGCGACGGCCCTGGTGAGCGTCGGCACCGCGTACGCGGGAATCGTGCTGCTCGGGCATGTGATGACCGTCGCCGACTTCGCGCCCATGCTCGGGCTGCTGATCGGGCTGGGCGTCGGCATCGACTACGCGCTGTTCATCGTGACCAGGCACCGCCGCGGTCTCAAGCGCGGCCTTCCCGTCGAGGAGGCCGCCCGCAACGCGGTGGCCACCACCGGGCGCGCGGTCGTCTTCGCGGGCGCCACCGTCTGCATCGCCCTGCTGGGCATGCTCATCCTGCGGCTCGGCTTCCTGAACGGCGTCGCGATCGCCGCCTCACTCACCGTGGTCCTCACGGTCGCGGCCTCCGTCACCCTGCTGCCCGCGCTGCTCTCCTTCATCGGCATGCGCGCGCTCAGCCGCCGCGAACGCCGCCGGCTGGCCGAGCACGGACCCGAACCCGAGGTCCCCACCGGACTCGCCGCCCGCTGGTCCGCCTTCGTCGAACGGCACCCCAAGATCCTCGGCGGCGCCGCCCTCGCCGTCATGGCGCTGCTCGCGGTGCCGATGTTCTCGCTGCACCTGGGCACCTCCGACCAGGGCAACAACCCGTCGACGGCCACCACGCGACAGGCGTACGACCTGATCGCGGAGGGCTTCGGACCGGGCATGAACGGGCCGCTGACCCTCGTCACGCCCGTCACCGGCGCCCAGGACCGGCTCGCCCTCGACAACCTCGACGCCACGCTCCGGGCGACCGCGGGCGTCCGGGACGTGACCCCGGTGACGTTCGACGGCGACGGGGACACCGCCTACCTCACCGTCGTACCCGAGTCCTCACCGCAGTCCCGGCAGACCAGCGAACTCGTCGAGCACCTCCGTACGGACGTACTGCCGCGGGCCGGGACCGGCACCACGCTCGACCTCCAGGTCGGCGGCATCACCGCCGGATACGACGACTTCGCGGACGTCATCGTCGGCAAACTGCCGCTCTTCGTGGGCGTGGTGATCGGTCTGGGCTGCCTCCTGCTGCTGCTCGCCTTCCGGTCCGTCGGCATCCCGCTGAAGGCCGCCGCGATGAACGTCGCCGCCGTCGCCGCCTCCTTCGGGGTCGTCGTCGCGATCTTCCAGTGGGGCTGGGGGAGCGAACTGCTGGGCCTCGGCCGGGCCGGTCCGATCGAACCCTTCCTGCCCGTGATCATGGTCTCCGTGCTCTTCGGGCTCTCCATGGACTACCAGGTGTTCCTGGTCGGCAGGATGTACGAGGAGTGGCTGGAGACCGGTGACAACCGCCGGGCCGTCCGGGTGGGCCTCGCGGAGACCGGCCGGGTGATCAACTCCGCCGCCGTGATCATGATCTCGGTCTTCCTGGCCTTCGTGCTCAGCGGCGACCGTGTGATCTCGATGTTCGGCGTCGGGCTGGCCGCGGCCGTCGCCCTCGACGCGTTCGTGCTGCGTACGCTCCTGGTGCCCGCCCTCATGCACCTGCTCGGCGGCGCCAACTGGTGGCTGCCCGGCTGGCTCGACCGGCGCCTGCCGCGGCTCAGTATCGAGCCGCCGGAAATCCGTACCGCCGGTCCGGGCCGCCGTGCGACGATCCCCGGGGCGCGCGGCGACGCGCTCGTGGATGCGATGGGTGCGGCGGGCGCGGTGGACGCGCCGGCGGACGTACCCGTGGCGGTACTCGTGAAGGAGCGACAGCAGGATGTACGCGATATCCCTGGGTGACGACGGCGCCGAACTGCGGCCCCTGGAGCCGTGGCACGCGGACGAGTTCCTGGCTCATCTCGACCGCGGACGCGAGTTCGTCCAGCAGTACATCTCCTTCGGTTCGCGCGTCACGGACGCCGACTCCGCGCGCGAGCTGCTCCAGTCGTTCGCCGACAAGAAGGCCGCCGACACGGGCAGCCTGCACGGGGTGTGGCTGGACGGCCGGCTCGTCGGCGGTGTGCTCTTCCGCGTCTTCGACGCCGAGCACGGCGTCTGCGAGGTCGGCTGCTGGCTGGAGCCGGCGGCGTCGGGCCGCGGTCTGATCACGCGCGCGATCCGCGTCCTCATCGACTGGGCGGTCGACGTACGCGGCATCCACCGCGTGGAGTGGCACGCGGCGGCCGCCAACGTACCCAGCCTGAACGTGGCACGGCGGCTCGGCATGAGCCGCGAGGGCGTCCTGCGCGAGAACTGGCCCCACCGGGGCGTACGGCAGGACACGGAGGTGTGGTCGGTCCTCGCGCGGGAGTGGCGCGCCGCACGCGCGGCCGCCGCCGAACAAGGCGATCTGCCGACCCCCGCGTGAGGATCCTGGGATCTTAAAGAAATTCTCAGACAGCGTCCGTACGGTGCGGAGCATGGGAACCAAGACAGAGAACGAGGCCGGGATCGAGACCGGCACCGAGGCGCAGCGCGACGACGAGGCCGTGAAGCTCGGCAAGAGTGACGAGAAGGGCACCGGCGCCGCCGCCGGAGAGGTCGGAGAGGTCGAGGAGGTCGAGGCCGCCGACGGCCGGACCGGCTCCGAGAGCCCGGACGAGGACGATCTCGCCGATGAGGGCGACGGAGAGTCGGCGCAGGACGAGCAGGTCGTGGCCGCTGCGGGAACCGGTTCCGGTGTGGGCGCGGGCGCGGCCGCGGTCGTCTCCGCCGGACTGGGCATCGTCTCCCTGACCGGCAGCTGGGTCGGCACGATCGCGCAGGCGCGCGACTCGCTCTACGGCCAGCTGGAGACCGCGCAGGGCTCGCCCGTCGCCACCCAGATCAAGCAGGTGTACGCCGACTCCTGGAACGCCAACGCCCTGGTCGCCGGCTTCTTCGCGCTGGCCGCGCTGATCGTCGGTGTCGTGGTGCTGGTCAGGCCCGCGTTCGGCAACCCGGACCGGATCCCCGCCCAGTCCCCGTGGGTCAAGTCCGTCGCCTGGGCCGGTGTCTCGCTCGGCGTCATCGGCCTGCTGCTGGCCGCGCTCAAGTACTCCGACGTCCTCCTCGGCATGCCGACGACCACCGGCTGACCGACCGCACGTACGCACGGAACCGCACGTCCTGAGGGGCCTTAGTTCCGCCGTGAGCCACTCACGGCGGAACTAAGGCCCCTCGTGCGTTCACAATGCGGAACTCTCCCGATGTGGCGCACCCCCCTCGGAGACGAAGGTTGAGGCATCGCGAACGAGCGAGGCCGACGGCGACCTTCCGCCGGTCACTTCTTCCCGAGGGGTACGAGATGTTCGAGTACGAGCTCCAGCAGATCCGTTCCGCGGAGCTGATCCGCGCCGCCGACAACTACCGCATGGCCCGCGAGGCCGCCCGCACCCGTCGTGCCGCCCGCCGCGAGGCCGCGCGATCCGGCCACGACGACGGCGAGGGGCGGGTGAACGGCCACCGCTCCCGTCGGCCCCGGTTCGCGCGCGCCGCATGAACGCCGGGGCGTCACGGGGCGGCCGCACGGGGGTCGGCCGCCCCGAACGGAACGAGGGCACGGTGACCGCTCTCCCGGTCACGGACCCGCCCTCGACGACCACGGGCCCGTCCGCCACCGCGGCCGGGCCCGAGGCCGTGTCCGCCCCTCGGACGGCCGGGTCCCGGACAGGCGGAATCGACGCCGCGGCCGGGTCCCGGACAGGCGGAATCGACGCCGTGGCCGGGTCCCGGACAGGCGGAACCGACGCCGTGGCAGGGCCCCGGATAACCAGTGACGCCGTGTCCGACCCCTGTGCGATGCTCGGCGCTGTGGAGACCAGGTCCGTCAGTCCGGTCTTCGTCGGCCGGGCCGACGAGCTGGACGTACTGAACGACGCGCTCGCCCGCGCCACCGCGGGCGAGCCGCAGGCGCTGCTCCTCGGCGGTGAGGCCGGCGTCGGAAAGACCCGGCTCATCGAGGAGTTCGCGACGGCCGCCTGCCGCGAGGGCGCCGTCGTGGCCGTCGGCGGCTGCGTCGAGATCGGCGCCGACGGACTGCCCTTCGCCCCCTTCTCCACCGCCCTGCGGGCCCTGCGCCGCCACCTGCCCGACGCACTGGCCGCGGCGTCCGCGGGCCAGGAGGAGGAACTGGCCCGGCTGCTGCCCGAGTTGGGGGAGACCACCCGCGGGCGGCACGACGAGGACGGCATGGCCCGCCTCTTCGAACTCACCGTCCGCCTCCTGGAACGCGTCGCCGCCGACCGCCCCGTCGTCGTCCTCCTGGAGGACCTGCACTGGGCGGACGCATCCACCCGCCACCTCCTCGCCTACCTCTTCCGCACCCTGCGCAGCGGCCATCTCCTCGTCGTCGCCACCTACCGCGCCGACGACATACACCGCCGCCACCCGCTGCGCCCGCTGCTCGCCGAACTCGACCGGCTGCGCACCGTCCGCCGGATCGAGCTGCGCCGCTTCACCCACGCCGAAGTCGCCCGCCAGATCGCCGGAATCTTCGGCTCCGAGCCCGACCCGGTCCAGGTCGACGACATCTTCGCCCGCTCCGACGGCAACGCCTTCTTCGTCGAGGAACTGGCCGTGGCCGCCCACGACGGCTGCGCCACCGGCCTCACCGACTCCCTGCGCGACCTGCTCCTCGTTCGCGTCGAGAGCCTGCCCGAGAGCTCCCAGCGGGTCGCCAGGATCGTCGCCGAGGGCGGGTCCACGGTCGAGTACCGGCTGCTCGCGGCCGTGGCCCGGCTCTCCGAGGACGACCTCATCGAGGCACTGCGGGCCGCCGTCGGCGCCAACATCCTCCTCGCGACACCCGACGGCGACGGCTACCGCTTCCGCCACTCCCTGGTGCGCGAGGCCGTCGGCGACGACCTGCTCCCCGGCGAACGCTCCCGCCTCAACCGCCGGTACGCGGAAGTCCTGGAGGCGGATCCCTCGCTGGTCCCGGCGGCCGGCGAGCGCGCCGCCCGGCTGGCCAGCCACTGGTACCACGCGCACGACGCCGCCAAGGCCCTGCCCGCCGTCCTCGACGCCTCCGTCGCGGCCCGCCGCCGGCACGCCTACTCGGAGCAGGTACGGCTCCTGGAACGGGCGATGGAACTGTGGGACACGGCCCCCGAGGCCGTACGCGCCGCACTGCGCACCGCCGACTACAGCGAGGCCTATCCGCCGGCACTGCCCGAGGTGCGCGGCGGGAGCGCCGACGGCCGCGATCCGGCCACCACCCCGCTGCACTATCTCGACCTCATGGCCGAGGCCGCCGTGGCGGGCCGGTTCTGCGGGGAACGCAAGCGCGCGCTGAAGATAACCAAGCGGGCCCTGCACCTCCTGGAGGACGAGCACGACCCGCTGCGCGCCGCCTGGTTCTGGATCCAGCGCTCCCGTCTCGTCGAGGGACAGGGCCTCGGCGACGGCTGGCGGGAACTCGGCACCGCGCAGGACCTCGTCCGGGGACTGCCGCCCTCCGAGGTGCACGCCGACGTCCTCGCCCACGTCGCCAACTGGCTGATGGTGCACCGGCCCGGCCCGGACGCGCTCCAGGCCGCCGAACGCGCCGTGCAGTACGCCCGCATGGTCGGAGCCCGCGACATCGAGCTGAACGCCCGCCTCACGCTGGGCGGACTCCTGGTCGAATCCGGCGACATCGGCGCCGGCCTAGCCGAGGTGCACGACGTCAAGGAACGGGCCACGGAACTCGGCGCCGCCTACGTGATGGGCCGCGCCCATGTGAACCTGCCCTCCCACCTGGAGGGCGTCGGCCGCTCCCAGGAGGCCGTCGGCATCCTGGAGGAAGGCGTCCGGCTCACCCGCCGATACGGCCTGCTGGACACCGAGGCCTGGGTCTGGGGCAACCTCGGCGAGTCCCTCTTCTCGCTGGGCCGCTGGCCCGAGGCCGCCGAAGCCGGCTACAACTCGGAGCGCGTCGGCCAGAGCGCCAAACCCCGGGGCTTCCGCACCATGCTCCACGCCCGCCTCGAACTGGCCAGGGGCGACCTGCCCACCGCACGCGCCCGACTGACCGAGGCCCGCAGGCACTTCGGCACCCACGACGCCGTGCCCCAGAACGCGCTGCCCCTGACCACCCTCGCGATCGGCATCGCCGCGGGGGAGGGCCGCCTCCTCGACGCCCGCACGGAACTGGACGAAGCACTGAGCCTCGGCTTCCCGCCGGGCACCCAGCGCTACGGCTGGCCCCTGCTGCTCGCCGCGGCGACCGCGGAGGCCGACGCCCGCGGACTGCCCGCCGCCGAACCGGGCCGCGCCGAACTCGTCGAGCGCCTGCGCACGACCGCCAAGTCCCTCACCACGAACGTGCCCGTATGGCAGGCGTACGAGCGCTGGGTACGCGTCGAACTGCTGCGGACCGAGAGCCGGGACACCCCGGACGACTGGTCCGAGGTCGTCGCGGCCTTCGAACCGCTGGAGCGCCCGTACGACCTGGCCCGCGTCCGCCACCGGCTCGCGGAGGCCCTGCTGGGCTCCGGCGGTACGGAGGAGGAGCGGGGCCGCGCCACCGAGCTGCTGCGGCTGGCCCGGGCCGTCGCCGACCACCTCGGCGCACGGCCGCTCGCCGACGCCGTCGCCCTGCTCGCACAGCGCGCCCGTCTCACCCTCGCCCGCTCACCCGGGCGGACGCCGCTCACGCCCGCCGATCCGGCCGAGGCGCTCGGCCTCACCAGCCGCGAGCGGGACGTCCTGCGCCTGGTGGCCGCCGGCCGCACCAACCGCCAGATCGCCGAGGAGCTCTTCATCTCCCCGAAGACCGCCAGCGTCCACGTCTCGAACATCCTGGCCAAGCTCGGCGTCTCCGGCCGGGGCGAGGCGGCGGCCGTCGCGCACCGGATGCGGCTGTTCCCGCCGGAGACGGCCGCCGCCCGCCCGACCGGACGAGCCGGCTGACTTCCACGAGGTGAGGTTTACGCTGTAAGAGACGCCGGGCCGAAGGAGCCGCTGTGTTCAACATGATCGAGAACCTCTTCGCACCGGGCCGCAAGCACACCGAGGACGAGAACAAGCGGCTGGAACTGACCCGCGTGGATCTCAACGACGGCGACCCCGGACGGGGCCCCATAGATCTGACCTCGGGCAAGGTGGTCGTGCGCCCGCCGACGCAGCCCACGGGGGAGCGGGACGGGCAGGACGGGGAGCACGAGCCGCAGGAGCGGGACGACCCGGAAGCTCCCGCCTAGGCGTCTCGCCTCACATCGCCTCGCCTCGCTTCCTTCACTTCACCTGCAGCTCCAGGATCCGGTCGTCCCCGTCGCCCGGGGTTCCCCGGCCGTCCGTCTCGCTGGTGACCAGCCACAGCTTGTCGCCGCCCGCCGACACCACCGTGCGCAGCCGGCCGTACTTGCCCTCCAGGAAGGCCTCGGGCTTCGCCGACTCCTCCGTGCCCTTGAGCGGGATGCGCCACAGCCGCTTGCCGCGCAGGCCCGCCATCCACACGGAGCCCTCCGCGTAGGCGATACCGCTGGGAGAGGCCTCGTCGGTGCTCCACTGGTCGATCGGGCTCTCGTACCGGGAGTCGTCGGACCTGCCCTCCACATTGGGCCAGCCGTAGTTGCCGCCCGGCTTGATGTGGTTCAGCTCGTCCCAGGTGTCCTGGCCGAACTCCGAGGCGAACAGCCGCTGCTTGGAGTCCCACGCCAGGCCCTGCACATTGCGGTGGCCGTACGAGTAGACGGGCGAGTCGAAGGGGTTGCCCGGTGCCGGTTCGCCCTCCGGGGTCAGACGGAGGATCTTGCCGCCCGTCGACTTCTTGTCCTGGGCCAGCTCGGTGACATAGGTCTCGCCCGTGCCCACGTACAGCATCTTGTCCGGGCCGAAGGCGATCCGGCCGCCGTTGTGGTTCGTGCCCTTGGGGATGCCCCGGAACACCGTGTCGGGAGCGCCCAGCCGCTCACCGGCCGGCCTCTTCGCGTCGTACTGCATGCGCACGATGCGGTTGTCCGAGTCCGAGGTGAAGTACGCGTAGACCATGTGGTCCGACGCGTACGTCGGGGACAGCGCCAGGCCCATCAGGCCGCCCTCGCCGCCGGGGGCGACCCCGGGCACCGAGCCGACCTCGGTCTTCTTGCCGGTCTTCTCGTCGACCAGGGTGATCGTCCCCTCGTCGCGCGAGGACACCAGGAGGCCGCCCTCGGGCAGCGGCGCCAGGCCCCAGGGCGTCTTGAGGCCCTCGGTGACGGTCCGCACGACCTTCACGGAGCCCTTGGCGGGCGGTGCCTCCTCGGCCGCCCGCTCGGAGGCCGGGGGCGAGGTGCCGGGCTTCGGAGAGACCCAGGGCGTGCTCCCGCCGTCCGAACTCCCCCCGTCGTCCGAGGAGCATCCGGCCGTCAGCAGGAGCGTGGCTGCGGCCAACACGGCCGTCACAGCTCGACGTTGCACGATGCGGGATCCCTTCGACGTGGCAGGTTCTACTTTTCATACACCGCCCGAGCCTCCCGGGTTCCCGATCACGGACACCGAATCACCGGGCCCCGCCCGAACCGGGCGATTCGGGGCCGGGAACCCGGCCCCCCGGGGGGCGATCCCGCTCAGTCCCAGGACCCCAGCGCCGCAGGCAGTTCCGCCACCTCGGCGAGATCCTCCGCCGTCAGCCGCAGCCCGGCCGCCGCCGCGTTCTCCGCCGCCCAGCACTCCCGCTTGGTCCCGGGCACCGGAACCACCTGCCGTCCGCGCGACAGCACCCACGCGAGAGCCACCTGCGCGGGAGTGACGTCCGCGCCGGGAGCCCCGGCCGAGTGGCGGGCGGCGATACGGCGCAGACCGACGACGATCGGCTGGTTCGCGGCCATCATCTCGGCGGTGAACCGGGGATGCCTGGCCCGCAGGTCGTCGGGTTCGAACCCCTCGCCGGGAGTGAGGGTCCCGGTCAGGAAGCCGTTGCCGAGCGGCATCGCGGCGAGGAAACCGACCCCGCGCGCCTCGCACCACGGCAGCAGGGTCTCCAGCGCCTCCGGCGACCACACCGACAACTCGGCCTGAACCGCGCTCACCGGGAAGACCTGCTGCACCCGCTCCAGCTTCCGTATCGTCCCGTCGTGCAGCCGCGCACCCGGCCTGCGGCCGGCCCGGGCGCCCACCGCGCACAGCCCCAGAGCCCGCACCTTCCCGGCCGAGACGAGCTCCGCCATCGCGCCCCAGGTCTCCTCGACCGGCACCTCCGGGTCCTCGCGGTGCAGTTGGTAGAGGTCTATGACATCCGTCTGCAGCCGGCGCAGCGAGGCGTCACATGCCCGTTTCACGTACCCGGGGCGGCCGTTGGCCACGATGTGCTGCTCACCCACCAGCAGGCCGACCTTGGTCGACACGAAGGCCTCCGCACGCCGCTCCTTGAGCGCCCGTCCCACCAGCAGCTCATTGGTGAACGGCCCATACATGTCGGCGGTGTCCAGGAGCGTGGCGCCCCGGTCGAGGGCCGCGTGCACGGTCCGCAGCGATTCGGCACCCCGCTGCCGCGAACCCGAGTACGCCCAGTTCATCGGCATGCACCCGAGACCGACAGCCCCCACTTCGAGCGCCGCCGCCCCGATCGTCCTGCGCTCCACCTGGCCGTGCCCTCCCTCTCCTGGCACCCCAAACTAACCTCTGCGTCCACGGGCGCTTCGCATAGCCTCCTGACCATGACGTACGAAGTGTGGCTCCCGTTTCACCCCGACGAACTCGAAGGCCTTCCCGAGGGCCTCGACTACCGCTACTGGAACGGTGAGGAGGACTTTCCCGCCGACCCCGCCGACTGCGCCTTCTACGTCGTGCCCTACATGAAGGGCGGTGACGTCTCCGTGCGGCCCCTGGCCGCGATGACCTCCGTGCAGGTCGTGCAGACCCTGTCGGCCGGCATCGACCACGTCCAGCCAGGCCTTGAATTGCTTCCCGAGGGAGTGCAGTTGTGCAACGCGCGCGGTGTGCACGACGCGAGCACCGCCGAACTCGCCCTCACCCTCATCCTCGCGTCACTGCGCGGCATCCCCGACTTCGTCCGCGGCCAGGACCGCGAGGAATGGCGGTCCGGGTTCCGTCCCGCGCTCGCGGACAAGAACGTTCTGATCGTCGGCTACGGAGCGGTGGGTTCGGCCGTCGAGGACCGGCTCGCGCCGTTCGAGCTCGCGCGGGTAGCGCGCGTCGCGCGCTCCGCACGTGAGACCGCGCGCGGCCCCGTGCATCCGATTTCCGCCCTGCGGGAGCTCCTGCCGGAAGCCGATGTGGTGGTGCTCATCACGCCGCTCACCGAGCAGACGAAAGGCCTGGCCGGAGCCGACTTCCTGGCCCGGATGAAGGACGGGGCGCTCCTGGTGAACGTGGCCCGCGGCGGTGTCGTCGACACCAAGGCGCTCCTCGCCGAGCTGGAGAGCGGCCGGCTCCGGGCGGCCCTGGACGTCACCGACCCCGAACCGCTGCCGCCGGGGCACCCCCTGTGGCACGCCCCGAACGTGCTCATCAGCCCTCATGTGGGCGGCCCCACCTCCGCGTTCCTCCCACGGGCCCGGCGGCTCCTCCTGGACCAGTTGAACCGCTTCGTGAACCGGGAGCCACTGCGGAACGTGGTCCTTACGACGGGCTCGTAGTCCTCCCCTCTCCCGTCCGGGCGCGCACGACGGGCACTCATGGGTACCCTCCGCATTCCGTCGAACGCGCGCCGTGTCCAATTCCTCCTCGGCCGTCACGGAGCGTAGAGGAACTATGTCCCTGAGTGACGAGACTGGTGTATCGTCCCGACAGGGGCTGCGCCACGCACCATCCGGCGCCGGGGACTGAGAGACAGCAACAGCGAGGGGGGCGACGGGCGATGCACGGCCTATGGACCAACGATCCGACGCGACGGGGCCGCCGACGGCGACCCTGGTGTCCGCCCGCGCGCAGATGCGGCCACAGCGGCCATCACCACCGCAGGCCGAGTGGTCGCAGGCGCCACGGTCATCCGGGGCACCGGGACCAGAGGGACTCGGGGGCGGCTCGGCCCGGAGAGACACAGTGAGCTCCCCGGGGGCGGTGCTCGCCCGCGGTCAAGTCACCGGGGGCGGGACGGGTATGGTCCCGCAACTCGTGCTCGCCCTGATGTGCGCGGGATACGCCGTCGGTTCCGCGCTCGGCTGGGGCTCACCACGACTGGCCCTGATCATGGGCGACTTCGGGCTGGGCGCGGCGGCCGCCACCGCGGCCGTCTCCTGCTTCCTCTGCGCCCGCACCCGGCGCAGCCGCTTTCGACCCGCATGGCTGCTCTTCTCGCTCTCCTCCGCGATGGCGGCGGTGGGCAACCTCGTCTGGGGCTGGTACGAGGTCGTCCTGCAGAGCCCGGTGCCCAGCCCCAGCTGGGCCGACCTGTTCTTCCTGTGCTTCGCCCCACCGGCCATCGTGGGACTGCTCGTCCTCGCCAAACGGCCGGTGAGCAAGGCCGGCTGGGTCTGCCTCGGACTCGACGCCTGGCTGATCGGCGGCTCGCTGCTGACGCTCTCCTGGAGTCTCGCGCTCGCCCAGGCGGCCAGGGCGGAGGAGCCGAGCGTCCCCCACACCGCGCTGTCGCTCGCGTATCCGCTGCTCGACATCGCTCTCGTGAGCATGGTGCTCGCACTGCACTTCAGGCGGTCGGCGGTGAACCGCTCCGCGGTGAACACCGCGATCGGGGCACTCGCCCTGACGGTGATGTGTGACGCCCTGTTCACCTCACCGCTGCTCCACAACGACTACCGCTCAGGGCAGTTGCTCGACGCGGGCTGGTTCGCCGGCTCACTGCTGCTCGCCTACGCCCCCTGGGTGGGGCAGGGGCACGGACACACGGAAGATAAGGGGCACACGCGCGTGGTGTACGGCCATGTGCCCGGGCCCCGGCAGGGACAACCGGCACACGTGCCCCTCCAGGAGGGAGGTCACAGCCGGTATCCCCTCGGTCGGCCCATCAGCAGTTCGCTGGCGGCGCTCACCCCCTACCTGGCCGCCGCCGTCTGCACGCTGGGGATTCTCTACAACGTGCTCAACGGCCGCAGCGTCGACCGCGTGGTGCTCGTCACCGGGGGCACGGTCGTGCTCGCCCTCGTCGTGCGCCAGGGCATCATGCTCGTCGACAACATCACGCTCACCCATGAACTGGCGCAGAAGGAGAACCACTTCCGCTCCCTGGTGCAGGGCTCCAGCGACGTCATCATGATCGCCGCACCGAACGGCATCCTGCGGTACGTCAGTCCGGCCGCGGCCGGGGTCTACGGACGGCCCGCCGAGGAACTGGTCGGGTCCGAACTCGCCATGCTGATCCACCCGGAGGACCTCGGCTGCGTGGTGCACGAGGTGCGCCGCTTCCTCGCCGCCGACCCCGCGGAGGAACCCACCACCCGCATCGAGTGCCGCTTCCGCTCCGGCGGGGGCACCTCCCGATCGGGCGGAGCCGAGAGCGGGGGAGGCTGGCTCAACGTCGAGTCGACCGTCAACCGCCACCACGGCGGCCTCATCTTCAACAGCCGCGACGTCACCGAACGGGTGCGCCTGCAGGCCCAGTTGCAGCACAACGCCGAACACGACCCGCTCACCGACCTGCCCAACCGCGCCCTGTTCACCAAGCGCGTCGGACAGGCGCTCTCCGGCCGCCGCTCCTCCGACCACGGCACCGCCGTGCTCTTCATCGACCTCGACGGCTTCAAGGCGGTCAACGACACCATCGGCCACCAGGCCGGTGACGAACTCCTCGTCCAGGCCGCCCGCAGGCTCCAGGACGCGGTCCGCAAGGGGGACACCGCCTCCCGGCTCGGCGGCGACGAGTTCGCCGCCCTGATCGTCGGCGACGGCTCCCGCGACCGCACCGCGCGCGAGCGCCACATCTTCGAACTCGCCGACCGGCTGCGTACGACCCTGTCGCAGCCGTACCTCATCGACGGCAACGATGTCCGGGTCGCCGCCTCCATCGGGGTGTCCTTCTCCGAGCCGGGCCTGGGCGCCGGCGAACTGCTGCGCAATGCCGACCTGGCGATGTACCGCGCGAAGGCGGCCGGCAAGGGCCGCGTCGAGCTGTACGTGCCGCAGATGCAGCAGGACGTCGTCCGCAAGGCGGAGCTGGCCACCAGGCTGCGCGCCGCCCTGCACGACGGCGAGTTCGCCCTGCTGCACCAGCCCGTGGTCTGCCTGGACACCGGCCGGATCACCGCGGTGGCCGCGCAGGCGCGCTGGCGCTCGGCCCAGGGGGTGCTGTTCACGCCCGCCGAGTTCCTGCGCGTCGCCGAGGACAGCGACCGCACCGCCGAACTCGGCCGCTGGATGCTGGAGGAAGCGGTCGAACAGGCCGCCGAGCGCGCGGCCACCGGGCTCGCCGTGCCCGTGGCCGTCCGGATGACCGCCCGCAGACTCCTCGACCGGTCCATGCCGCTGAGTTCCGTGGAGGCGCTGCTCACCCGGCACGGACTGCCCTCCGGCGCCCTGATCGTGGAACTGGCCGAGACGGACCCCAAGGTCTCCCTGGACGAGCTGGAGCGCCGCCTGAAGACGCTCAGGCGGCTCGGCGTGCGGATCGCCCTGGAAGGCTTCGGCAGCGGCTACGCCACGATCACCGCGCTGCGCCGGCTCCCCGTGGACGTACTGAAACTGGACCGCGGTCTCGTCGAGGGCGTCGTCGAGTCCGCCCGGCTGCACAAGATCACCGGCGGACTGCTGCGGATCGCCAACGACCTGGGGCTGCAGTCCGTGGCCGACGGGGTGGATCTGCCCGAGCAGGTGATCGCCCTGCGCTCGATGGGCTGCACCCATGGACAGGGCGTGGCCTTCTCGGGACCGCTGGACGAGTACCGAATGCGCCGAGCCCTCGCCGGCGGTGTCTACAGCGTGCCCCACGGCCCCGTCGAGCCCGTCTTCGCGGGAGGTGGTGGCAGCGGCGTCTTCGCAGGTGGGGGCGTAAACGCGTACGCGGCGGGGGCCGCTTCGGGAGGGTATGGAACCGGTCTCGCGCTGCGCTCACATAATGAGACTCCCGTCCCACCCACTTGACACGCACAGCGTGCCGGGGGGAGGGTCTGTGCCATGCGCACCCGAATTCTCGTACTTGGAAAGCGCGTCGGCTGAGCTGGGAAGCACCGGATCGATGACCCGGAAGTCCCCGCTACCGCACCCGACGCGCTCCCCTCGCCTGCCTCCCGGCACGAGGGGTTTTTTGTTGCACCAGTGACTGTCGATCAGTAACCGCACACCGCTCAAAACTCGCAAAAACCCTCAGCATCGAGAAGAGAATGCCGATGACCGAGCAGGCCACCGGGGCCCACCACCCGCAGCCGCGGCCCCGTTCCGGAGGACAACAGTCCGCCCCCGAGCAGGTGACGGGAGCGCAGTCCCTCGTCCGCTCCCTTGAGGAGGTCGGGGCCGACACGGTATTCGGCATTCCCGGCGGCACCATCCTCCCGGCGTACGACCCGCTGATGGACTCCAAGCGGGTGCGGCACGTGCTGGTCCGCCACGAGCAGGGCGCGGGCCACGCGGCCACCGGCTACGCGCAGGCCACCGGCAAGGTCGGGGTGTGCATGGCGACGTCCGGGCCGGGCGCCACCAACCTGGTCACGCCGATCGCGGACGCCCACATGGACTCCGTGCCGCTGGTCGCGATCACCGGGCAGGTCGTCTCCAAGGCGATCGGCACGGACGCCTTCCAGGAGGCGGACATCGTCGGCATCACCATGCCGATCACCAAGCACAGCTTCCTGGTCACCAAGGCGGAGGACATCCCCCAGGCGATCGCGCAGGCGTTCCACATCGCCTCCAGCGGCCGCCCGGGACCGGTCCTGGTCGACATCCCCAAGGACATCCTCCAGGCCAGGACCACCTTCTCCTGGCCGCCGGTCATGGACCTGCCCGGCTACCGCCCGGTGACCAAGCCGCACGCCAAGCAGATCCGCGAGGCGGCCCGGCTGATCACCCAGGCCAGGCGGCCCGTCCTCTACGTCGGCGGCGGCGTCATCAAGTCCGGTGCCACCGCCGAACTGAAGGTCCTCGCGGAACTCACCGGAGCGCCCGTCACCACCACCCTGATGGCGCTCGGCGCATTCCCCGACAGCCACCCGCTGCACGTGGGAATGCCGGGCATGCACGGTTCGGTCACCGCCGTCACCGCGCTGCAGAAGGCCGACCTGATCGTCGCCCTCGGAGCCCGCTTCGACGACCGCGTCACCGGCAAGCTGGACAGCTTCGCCCCGCACGCGAAGATCGTCCACGCCGACATCGACCCGGCCGAGATCGGCAAGAACCGCGCCGCCGACGTGCCGATCGTCGGAGACGCCCGCGAGGTCATCGCGGATCTGATCCAGGCCGTGCAGAAGGAGCACAGCGACGGTCACCCCGGCGACTACACCGCCTGGTGGAAGGACCTCGGCCGCTGGCGCGAGACCTACCCGCTGGGGTACGAGCAGCCCGACAACGGCTCGCTCTCCCCGCAGCAGGTCATCGAGCGCGTCGGCCAACTCGCCCCGCAGGGAACGATCTTCGCCGCGGGTGTGGGCCAGCACCAGATGTGGGCCGCGCACTACATCCAGTACGAGCAGCCCGCGACCTGGCTGAACTCCGGCGGCGCCGGGACCATGGGCTACGCGGTCCCGGCCGCGATGGGCGCCAAGGCCGGCGCACCGGACCGTACGGTCTGGGCGATCGACGGCGACGGCTGCTTCCAGATGACCAATCAGGAACTCACCACCTGCGCCCTGAACAACATCCCGATCAAGGTCGCCATCATCAACAACGGCGCCCTCGGGATGGTCCGCCAGTGGCAGACCCTCTTCTACAACCAGCGGTACTCCAACACCGTGCTGCACTCCGGTCCGGACGCCGACGGCAAGCAGCCGAGCGCCGGCACCCGCGTCCCCGACTTCGTGAAGCTGTCGGAGGCCATGGGCTGCTACGCGATCCGCTGCGAGTCGGCCGACGACCTGGACAAGGTCATCGAAGAGGCGAACTCGATCAACGACCGTCCCGTCGTGATCGACTTCATCGTCCACGAGGACGCCATGGTGTGGCCGATGGTCGCCGCCGGCACCTCGAACGACGAGATCCTGGCCGCCCGGGACGTCCGCCCCGACTTCGGCGACAACGAAGACGACTGAGAGCCGTAGGTAAAGGAAGCAGACCCATGTCCAAGCACACGCTCTCCGTCCTGGTGGAGAACAAGCCCGGTGTCCTCGCCCGGATCACCGCCCTGTTCTCCCGCCGCGGCTTCAACATCGACTCCCTCGCGGTCGGGGTCACCGAGCACCCCGACATCTCCCGCATCACCATCGTGGTGAACGTGATCGAGGCACTCCCGCTCGAACAGGTCACCAAGCAGCTCAACAAGCTCGTCAACGTGCTGAAGATCGTCGAGCTGGAACCCGGCGCGGCCGTTCAGCGCGAACTCGTTCTGGTGAAGGTGCGCGCCGACAACGAGACGCGTTCCCAGATCGTGGAGATCGTCCAGCTGTTCCGCGCCAAGACCGTCGACGTCTCCCCGGAGGCCGTCACCATCGAGGCCACCGGCGGCGCCGACAAGCTGGAGGCCATGCTCAAGATGCTGGAGCCGTTCGGCATCAAGGAGCTCGTCCAGTCCGGCACGATCGCCATCGGCCGCGGCTCCCGCTCGATCACCGACCGGTCGCTGCGGGCCCTGGAGCGGTCCGCGTAGGCCCCCGGGCCCCGCCGCGCGCGGAGCCTCGTAAAGCCTCGTAAGAGATTCGAGTACGACCGGAAACGGGCGGTCGGCCGTCGTCGGCCGCCCGCATTCCGAGACCCCGGAACTTCCCCCCATCCCTCCGGCATACGGTGGGACGCAACACCTGCACACCAAGGAGAGAACCCAAAGTGGCCGAGCTGTTCTACGACGCTGACGCCGACCTGTCCATCATCCAGGGCCGCAAGGTCGCGGTCATCGGTTACGGCAGTCAGGGCCACGCCCATGCGCTGTCGCTCCGTGACTCGGGCGTCGACGTCCGGGTCGGTCTGCACGAGGGCTCCAAGTCCAAGGCGAAGGCCGAGGAGCAGGGCCTGCGCGTGGTGACCCCCTCGGAGGCCGCCGCCGAGGCCGACGTCATCATGATCCTGGTCCCGGACCCGATCCAGGCCCAGGTCTACGAGGAGTCCATCAAGGACAACCTGAACGACGGCGACGCGCTGTTCTTCGGCCACGGCCTGAACATCCGCTTCGGCTTCATCAAGCCCCCGGCCGGCGTCGACGTCTGCATGGTCGCCCCCAAGGGCCCGGGCCACCTGGTCCGCCGCCAGTACGAGGAGGGCCGCGGCGTTCCGTGTATCGCGGCCGTCGAGCAGGACGCGACCGGCAACGGCTTCCCGCTGGCGCTCTCGTACGCGAAGGGCATCGGCGGCACCCGCGCCGGCGTCATCAAGACGACCTTCACCGAGGAGACCGAGACCGACCTGTTCGGTGAGCAGGCCGTCCTCTGCGGTGGTACGGCCGCGCTGGTCAAGGCGGGCTTCGAGACGCTGACCGAGGCCGGTTACCAGCCGGAGATCGCGTACTTCGAGTGCCTGCACGAGCTGAAGCTCATCGTCGACCTCATGTACGAGGGCGGCCTGGAGAAGATGCGCTGGTCGATCTCCGAGACCGCCGAGTGGGGCGACTACGTCACCGGCCCGCGGATCATCACGGACGCCACCAAGGCCGAGATGAAGAAGGTCCTCGCCGAGATCCAGGACGGCACCTTCGCCCAGGCGTGGATGGACGAGTACCACGGCGGTCTGAAGAAGTACAACGAGTACAAGACGGCTGACGCCGAGTCCCTGCTGGAGACCACCGGCAAGGAACTGCGCAAGCTGATGTCGTGGGTCAACGACGACGAGTGACTCCGTCGGTTCGGCCGTGGTACCGGGGTTGGGCCCCGGTACCGCGGCCGTAGCTGTATGTCCGAGGTGCCGTCACGGGGCTCTGCCCCGGACCCCGCTCCTCAATCGTCGGAGGGGCTAAATTGTGCGCGTGCTGGAGCATGCACGCTGATGTGCACGTGCGGGTGATCCTTCTGCGGAGGCGCGTGAACACGGCGCGTCGCCACTAGACTGCAGCACTACATACGCGTCGGGCCCACAGCGTCGTGCGTCTTCCACGCGGCAATCCTTCACCGCCTGCGGCCGTCGGGACGGCCGTCCGCAATGGACTTGTGAGGACACACGTGAGCTCGAAACCTGTCGTACTCATCGCTGAAGAGCTGTCGCCCGCGACGGTGGACGCACTGGGCCCGGACTTCGAGATCCGGCACTGCAACGGCGGCGACCGCGCCGAGTTGCTGCCCGCCATCGCCGATGTCGACGCGATCCTGATCCGCTCCGCGACGAAGGTCGATGCCGAGGCCGTCGCGGCCGCGAAGAAGCTGAAGGTCGTCGCACGAGCCGGCGTCGGCCTGGACAACGTCGACGTCTCCGCGGCCACCAAGGCCGGCGTGATGGTCGTCAACGCCCCCACCTCGAACATCGTGACCGCCGCCGAGCTGGCCTGCGGTCTGCTGCTGGCCACCGCCCGCCACATTCCGCAGGCCAACACGGCCCTGAAGAACGGCGAGTGGAAGCGCAGCAAGTACACGGGTGTCGAGCTCGCGGAGAAGACCCTCGGGGTCGTGGGCCTGGGCCGGATCGGCGCGCTCGTGGCCCAGCGGATGTCGGCGTTCGGCATGAAGGTCGTCGCCTACGACCCCTACGTGCAGCCCGCGCGGGCCGCGCAGATGGGTGTCAAGGTCCTGTCGCTGGACGAGCTGCTCGAAGTCTCCGACTTCATCACCGTCCACCTGCCCAAGACGCCCGAGACCCTGGGGCTGATCGGCGACGAGGCGCTGCACAAGGTCAAGCCGTCGGTGCGGATCGTCAACGCCGCGCGCGGCGGGATCGTCGACGAGGTCGCGCTGTACTCGGCGCTCAAGGAGGGCCGGGTCGCCGGCGCCGGCCTGGACGTGTACGCGAAGGAGCCCTGCACCGACTCCCCGCTCTTCGAGCTCGACCAGGTCGTGTGCACCCCGCACCTGGGCGCCTCCACGGACGAGGCGCAGGAGAAGGCCGGCATCGCCGTCGCCCGCTCGGTGCGTCTCGCGCTCGCCGGTGAGCTGGTGCCGGACGCGGTGAACGTCCAGGGCGGGGTCATCGCCGAGGACGTCAAGCCGGGTCTGCCGCTCGCGGAGAAGCTCGGCCGTATCTTCACCGCGCTCGCGGGCGAGGTCGCGGTGCGTCTCGACGTCGAGGTGTACGGGGAGATCACCCAGCACGATGTGAAGGTGCTGGAACTCTCCGCGCTCAAGGGCGTCTTCGAGGACGTCGTCGACGAGACGGTGTCCTATGTGAACGCTCCGCTGTTCGCGCAGGAGCGCGGTGTCGAGGTACGGCTGACCACCAGCTCGGAGTCCTCGGACCACCGCAACGTGGTCACCGTGCGCGGCACCCTCGGCGACGGCCAGGAGGTCTCGGTCTCCGGCACGCTGGCCGGTCCCAAGCACCACCAGAAGATCGTCGCCGTCGGCGAGTACGACGTGGACCTGGCACTCGCCGACCACATGGTCGTCCTCAACTACACCGACCGTCCGGGTGTCGTCGGCGCGCTCGGCCGGATTCTCGGTGAGGCGGGGATCAACATCGCCGGTATGCAGGTCGCCCGTGCGGACGTCGGTGGCGAGGCGCTTGCCGTTCTGACGGTGGACGACACGGTGCCGCAGCCGGTCCTGACGGAGCTGGCGGAGGAAATCGGCGCGACGCAGGCTCGCTCGGTCAACTTGGTCTGAGACCGGCCGACTTCACAGGGGGCTGCCGCCCCCGGGCCCCCGCCCCCGCATTTCGTCTGCGGCCCCGGTGGGGGCGGGCCCAAAGGATTGCGCAGTTCCCCGCGCCCCTAAAGACGTACGTCTTTAGGGGCGCGGGGAACTGCGCAATCCTTTCGGGGGTTCGGGGGCGGAGCCCCTGAGTCAGGGACGGGAATGGGTAGGGGCGGCGGGGGCGCAATCCCGGGTGCGGGTCCGTACCTCGCGCAGCGTCACCGACGCCAGCACCGCCGCGCCCAGCAGAAGCAGCACCCCCGCGACCGCAGCCGCCCGCATCCCACTCGTGAACGCCTCCCGCGCGGCGACGACGAGCGCGTCCCCCGCCCGCGAGGGCAGCAGCTGAGCCTCGGCAAGCGCCGCCCCCAGCGTCTCGCGCGCCCCCACCGGCGCGGCGGACGGCATCTCGTGCCGGTACACCCCCGTCCCGATCGACCCCAGCAGCGCCATCCCCAGCGCACCCCCGAACTCCGCCCCGGTCTCCAGTACCGAGGACGCGGTCCCCGCCTGCTGAGCCGGTACGGTGCCCAGCGCCAGGTCCATCATCTGGGACATCACGACGACGATCCCGGAGGCGATGACGCCCGCCGCCGCGAGCACCAGCCACATCGAGTCCGTACCGGCGACGGTGAGCATCCCGTAGCCGCAGGCGGCGAGGACGAAGCCGCCGGCGACGACGGACGCCCGGTTCACCCCCCGCTGGACGAGCCGCGCGGCGACCGGAGCGGCCACCCCGACCAGCACCGTGGGCAGCAGCGCCCACAGCGCGGCCTCCATGGGGCTCTTGCCGAGCACCGACTGGAGGTACTGCGTGGTGAAGTACGCCGAGCCCAGCATGGCGAACGACGACAGCAGGTTCAGTACGACCGCGGGCGTGAAGCCCCGCCCGCGGAAGAGCGCGGGCGGCAGCATCGGTGACGCGGCGGTCCGCTGGCGGTGGACGAACAGCGCGGCGAAGAGCAGGCCGACGGTCACCGAGACGACGTAACGGACGTTCCAGCCCTGCGACGGGATCTCCTTGATGCCGTAGATCACCGGCAGTACGGCGGCCATGGACAGCGGCACGCTCAGCAGGTCGAAGCGGCCGGGTGACGGGTTCCTGGACTCCGGGAGCAGGAACGGGCCGAGGACCAGCAGCAGCGCCATCGCGGGCAGGTTCACCAGGAACACCGAGCCCCACCAGAAGTGCTCGACGAGGACGCCGCTCATCACCGAGCCGAGCGCGACACCGCCCGTCATCACCGCGGACCACAGCCCGATCGCCCTGGAGCGCTGGTCCGGGTCCGTGAAGAGCGTGCGGACCATCGCCAGGGTGGACGGCATCAGGGTCGCGCCGCCGATGCCGAGCACCGCGCGGGCCGCGATCAACGTCTCCGCGCTGTTCGCGTACGCGGCGACCAGTGAGGCGGCTCCGAAGGCGGCGGCGCCGATCAGGAGGAGCTTGCGGCGGCCGATGCGGTCACCGACCGCGCCCATCGTCATCAGCAGCCCGGCGAGCACGAAGGCGTACATGTCGAAGATCCACAGCTGCTGGGTGCCGCTCGGCTCCAGGTCCGCGCTGATCTGGGGGATCGCGAAGTAGAGGACCGAGACGTCCATGGACACCAGGAGCAGCGGCAGCATCAGGACGCCGAGCGCGGTCCATTCGCGGCGGCCGGCCCGGGGTCCGGACGGGGGCGCGGCCTCGGTGATCGGGCTCGGAGGGTGCGGCGGATTCGTCATGCCCTGGACTGTACGGGTGTATTAAACGCTCGTCTAGTACGTCTGTGTAATACGTGCGTCTGGGACGGTTGTCTGTCGCGGAGGTAGGGTGACCGGCATGGGACACCGTGAGGATCTGCTCGAAGGCGCCAAGCGCTGCCTGCTGGAGAAGGGCTTCGCGCGGACCACCGCGCGCGACATCGTCAAGGAGTCGGGGACGAATCTGGCGTCGATCGGCTACCACTACGGGTCGAAGGACACGCTGCTCGCGGAGGCCTACATCTCCATCGTCGAGGGGGTCTCCGACGACTTCGACGGTGCGGAGGAGCGGCAGCGGGCGGCCGATTCGGAGCCGGGTTCGCTGGAGCGGTTCCACGAGGTCTGGAAGAACGTCATCGCGACCATGCGCACACCCGGCTCGCCCTGGCGTCTCAGCATGGAGATCGTGGCCATGGGCGACAAGCTGCCCGGGGTGCGCGCCCATCTCGCGAAGGCTCAGCGCGAAGGTGCGCGCGGCATCATCCCGATGCTGATGGGCGGCCTGGAGGAGGACGTGTCCGAGGGGGACGTCGACACCCTGGGCAAGTTCTACATGACCCTGATGATGGGGCTCATCGCGCAGTGGACCTTCGACCCCGGGACCGCGACCGACGCCGATGAGCTCACCGCGGGCCTGCGGAAGGTCGTCGAGGCGGCGGGCGGGAAGGCGCCGGGGTCGATGGGGGAGCCGGCCTCCTGAGGGTCCGCCCGTCCTCCGCCCTCCACGGTGGCCGTGCCCGGGCACGGGTGTGCGGCCCCTCCCTTGGCCAGAACCCGCCGATACGGCGGCGAATTTTCGGCTGGTGACGTGTACACGTCGACCCGACTATGTGGTTCACGTGTGTTCGGTGTGTGTTTTCTGTGCGTGAGTGGCCTGCTGGTACCCGCTGTGACACCCACCGGATCTTTCCGGAACAGCGCAACCTGCCGAATTAGCCGCTGCTGAAGGGTCGGGCCGCATCATGGCCGGTCGGGTGTGGGGACGTAGACGTTTTCTTCCGCTGTTACTGGGGTTCGCCCTGCTCGTGTCGCTGCTGTCCGGCAGCGTATGGCGGGCCGGCGAACCAGTACCCGCGGCCAGTGTGCAGCCCCTGGGCGGCTGCGTACCGGGGTCGGAGGCATCGGCGAAGGGGCCGATCGCCGCGGAATCCGCCCCGGTGACCAAGGAGTGGGTCGTCCCGGGCACCGGGGTGACCAAACGCGTCGAACGCGACGGCGCCGAAGTGGCGCTCGCGCCGGAGGCGGTGGACCGGCCGACGGAGATCGGCGTCCAGCCGCTGACCGAGAGCAGCATGCCGAGCCTCGGCTCCGGCATGGACAACATGACCGAGGGCCCGAGCGGATTCCGGTTCACGCCGACCCCGCACACCTTCGAGGCCGACATCACGGTGACCCTGCCGTACGACCCCGACGCGGTGAAGACGGCCGGGCTCACGCCGAACGACGTACGGACCTTCTACTACGACGAGGCCGCCGACTGCTGGCAGCCGCTGGAGCGGCTCGCGGTCGACGAGGACAAGCAGGTCGTCGTCTCGCGCACGTCCCACTTCACCGACATGGTCAACGCCACCGTCACCGCGCCCGAGGGCCCCGAGCAGGTCAGCCACGACCCGAACCGGATCAAGGGCATCCAGGCCGCCGACCCCGGCTCCGGTGTCCGGCAGATCGCCGCCCCCGCCGCCAACAGCCAGGGCGACGCCCGGCTCTCGTACCCGCTGGAGCTGCCGGCCGGGCGCGGGGGAGTGGCGCCCGCCCTCTCCATCGGCTACTCCTCCGCCTCCGCCGACGGCTGGCTGGGCAGCGGCTGGGAACTCACGACGCCGTCGGTCTCCATCGACACCCGCTGGGGCGTGCCGCGCTACGACACGGCCGAGGAGACCGAGACGTACGTACTGGGCGGCGAACAGCTCACCCCGGTCGCGCACCGCACCGCGCCGCAGCCGCGCAGCGAGGGCGACAAGGTCTTCCACACCCGTGTCGAGGGCGGCTTCGCCCGCATCGTCCGCACCGGCGACTCGCCGAAGACGTACGGCTGGGAGGTGACCGACAAGTCCGGGACGCGCCATGTCTACGGCGGTGAGGGCGCCGTCCTCAGGGACGACGAGGGCAGCATCTTCTCCTGGGCGCTGCGCGAGGTGCGAGACCCGCACGGCAACACCGTGCGCTACAGCTACACGCCCGTCGAGGACGCGGGCGTGACGGGCGGGACCGTCGCGGGACGCGAGCTGTACGTCAAGAAGATCGCCTACAGCGGGCACGGCGACACCGACGGCCCCTACACGGTGACCTTCGTCCGCGACCGTGAGCTGGGCGAGCCGCGCCGCGCCGACGTGTCCATCGACGCGCGCGGCGGCTTCAAGCGCGTGACCGCCGACCTGCTGCGCCGGATCGAGGTGCGGTTCCACGACGAGCCGGTGCGCGGCTACGAACTCGCCTACCGCGAGGGCGCGTTCCACAAGACGCTGCTGAAGTCGGTCGCGCAGCTCGACGCCGACGGCAAGGTCTTCACCGAGCACGCGTTCTCCTACTACGACGACATCCGCGACGCCGACGGCGCGTACGGCGCGTTCGCGAAGGTCGACTGGTCCTCGCCCGACGACAACGTGCGCAACGGCCGGGTGAACGGCGTGCGTCCGGGCGCCGGTGAGGCGGGCGCGCTCAACGGCAACACCTCCACCGGCGCGGGCGGCCACCTGTACGTCGGCTTCGGCTCGAACCGTTCCAAGAGCGGCTCCGCCGGTGTGAAGGCGGGCTTCAACCGCTCCACCGACGAGGGGCTGCTCGCCCTCCTCGACGTGGACGGCGACAACCTGCCGGACAAGGTGTTCGAGCGCGGCGACGGCTACGTCTTCCGCAAGAACCTCTCCCGCCCGGGCGGTGAGCCGAGGTTCGCCGCCGCCACGACGGCCCTGCACAACCTGCCGGGCATCTTCCGCGAGTCCACCAGCAGCCGCACCGCCGGCATCGAGAGCTATCTGGCGGGCGCCCAGCAACTGGACCACATCAGCACCGTCTCCACCACGCAGCGCTACTTCGCCGACGTCAACGCCGACGGAGTGGTGGACCTCGTCAACGGCTCGGCCGTGGTGTTCGGTCGGGTCGGCGCCGACGGCGAGGTGACCTACGGCTCGGCCGCGGACACCCCCGCGCCGATCGGCACCGGCACGGTCGACGCGGCGGGCACCCTGCCCGACCTGACCGCCGAGCGCGAACGCCGGATCGCCTCCTTCCCGCTGGTCGACTCGGTACGCCGGTGGACCGCGCCCTACGACGGCACGGTGGCCGTCACCGGCACCGTGACCCTGGAGGAAGTGGCCGGGGAACTCCCCGAGTTCGCCGACCCCGACGGCGTCCGGGTGGCCGTCCAGCACGAGAACCGGGAGCTGTGGTCGGCCCGCATACAGGAGGACGACCGCACCCCGCGCACCCCCGAGGGCGTCGACGCGATCGAGGTGGAGCAGGGCGACCAGCTGTACTTCCGGGTCGGCTCGGTCTTCGACGGCGCCGCCGACCAGGTCGCCTGGGACCCGTCGGTCACGTACACAGGGTTCGAGGCGAGAGATGCCAACGGCCTGCCCCTGCACTCCTACAAGGCGTCCGAGGACTTCACCCTCACCGGGCGCGCCGGAAGCGTCGAGGCACCGGCGGCGGGCACCCTGCGCCTGACCGGTGATCTGAGGAAGACGGCGGCCACCACCGACGACCTCACCGTCCTGATCACCCGGGACGGCGATCCCGTGGTGGAGCGGACCGTCGGCGCGGCCGAGACCGGCACCTTCGACGTCGGCGACTCCGTCACCGTCACCAAGGGGCAGCGGCTGACCTGGCGGATCGAGACCGATTCCCCGATCGACCTCACCGCACTCCAATGGGCGCCGCAGGCCGAGTACACCGAGGCCGAAGGCGTGGAGGGCGAGGCGGAGTTCAGCCCGCCGTACGACATCGACACCTACACCACCCGTGGAGAGCCGCAGCGCCCGTACACCGCCCCCGGCGGCACGTTCACCGTCACCCCGCGGATCGAGGGCGGCTCGGGCACCGCCGTGTTCACGGTGAAGAAGCGTGGCGCGCTGCTCGCGAAGGAGACCGTGCGACCGGGCGGTGAGCCGCCGTCGGTGCGGGTCGACGCGGAGGCGGGCGAGGCCCTGTACTTCGACGTCACCGGCTCCGGCGTCACCTCCGCGCAGGTGACCGTGGGCGAGGACACCGTCGCCGCCACCGTGCACACCCGCGCCACCGAGGGCGTGTTCGCCCGTCCGTACCGTGGCTGGGCCGCCGTCGGCTACAACGGCAACGGCGACCGCGCCGAGCAGCCCGTCCGGCAGGCCGACCTGACCGGCGAGTCCATCCCCGAGCGGCTGCCCGACGACGTGGACCCGGCCGCCGAGCGCGAGGAGTTCGAGCGGGACCCGCGGATCGCCCCGCCGGACGTGGTGCCGTTCACCCCCGACCGCCAGGACGGCCGCTGGACCTCCGGTGACGTCTGGGTGGCCGCGGACGAGGCGGCCGGTTCGCGCTACGGCGGACAGACCATCGGCCTGCCCACCGCCGAATCGCTCGCCTCCGTGCAGGCCGTGCCCCGGATCTCGGAGTCCGAGCAGATCTCCCTGACCGGCTCGGTCGGCGGTGGCGTGGGAACCGTCGGCGGCAGCGTCGCCTTCGGCACCTCGCAGGGCGTCCTCGACTACCTCGACATGAACGGCGACAGCTACCCCGACGTCGTCGGCTCCGCCGGTGTGCAGTACACCGAACCGACCGGCGTGCTCGGCGACACCAAGGGCGACGTCCCCGGCGGCGCGGTGCGCGAGTCGGACAACGTCACCGGCAACGCCAACGCGGGCAGCCCCGCCCGCACCCTCGCCACCGGCCGCGGCCACGCCGCCCCGCCCGCCACGGGCACCGCCAACACCGCCACGTCCGGCAACGACATGCCGCCGCTGGGCGTCGGCGGCAACCTCGGCAGCGGAAAGTCCGACGGCCGCTTCGACCTGCTGGACATCAACGGCGACCAGCTTCCCGACCGTGTCCACGAGGACGGCCGTGCCGCCCTCAACCTCGGCTACCGCTTCGCCGCCCCCGAACCCTGGCCCGGCGGGAAGATCAACGAGGGCAGCAGCTCCAGCTCGGGCCTCAACATCGGCTTCGAGACCGACTTCTACGGCTTCGGCGGCGGCGCCTCCTTCGACCAGACCACGTCGTCCACCAAGAACTCCCTGGTCGACGTGAACGGCGACGGCCGCGCCGACCGCGTCCTCGCGGGCGAGCCCATCAGGGTCGCCCTCAACACCGGCTCCGGCTTCGCCGACCCCGTGCCCTTCAAGGGCAGCCTGGACGGGATCAACAAGGACTCCAACGCCAAGCTCGGCGGCGGCGCCTACTTCACCATCCCCTTCTGCACGCTGTTCGTGACCGGCTGCGTCATCACCAACCCGGGCGCGAGCGTCTCCACCGGTGCCTCGCGCGCCGAGCAGATGCTGCGGGACATCGACGGCGACGGGCTCGCCGACCACCTCGCCTCCACGAAGGACAGCGAGCTGACCGTCGCCGCCAACCGCACGGGCCGCACCAACCTCCTCAAGTCCGTGTCCCGGCCGCTGGGTTCGCGCATCGACCTCGACTACACGCGCGACGGCAACACCTACGACCAGCCCGCCACGCGCTGGCTGCTGAGCGGCGTGAAGATCCACGACGGCCTGTCCGGCGACGGCCCCGACACCCGGTCGACGGCCTTCACCTACCGGGACGGCGCGTACGACCGCCTGGAGCGCGAGTTCCGCGGCTACGGCACCGTCACCACCACCGAGGACGGGCAGCGCACCTCCACCACCGAGTACGACACCCGCGGCCACTACACGCGCGGCCTGGTCGCACGCCAGACGGTGGCGGACAGCTCGGGCGCCCTGTTCACCGAGACGGTCAACACCTACGACCTGCGGGACATCACCACCGGCGAGCCCGCCGACGGCCGCTCGACCCGCGCCACCCTCTTCCCGCACCTCACGAAAACGGAGTCACGCTGGTACGAGGGCGGGGCCGAGGCCGGCAAGAGCACGTCGAGCGAGGCGTCGTACGACGCCTTCGGAAACACGACGAGGACGATCGACCACGGCGAACCTGGCGCCGCCGACGATGTGGAGACGAGAACCCGGTACACCGAGTGCGCCGACACCCACATCGTCGGTGTCGCCCGTGCGGTGGAGGTGTACGGCGGCGGCAAGAAGATGCGGTCGAGCGAGTCGGAGGTGGACTGCGCCACCGGTGACACCACCCGCCACACCGCGAGGCTGGGCCACGGCAAGGACGCGGTCACCGACGTGGAGTACAACGACACCGGCACGCTGAAGTCGGTGCAGTCGCCGGAGAACCACCGGGGCCAGCGCTCCCGGCTGACCTACGAGTACGACGACCCCACCGGCACCTACGTGACGGCGACGAAGGACAGCTTCGGCTACCGCTCGACGACGGAGCACGACCTCAGGTTCGGGGTGCCGACCGAGTCGACGGACATCAACGGACAGCGGGTCACCACCACGTACGACCAGGTCGGCCGGGTGACCTCGGTGACAGGACCGCACGACCACAAGGCCGGTCGCCCGACCGTCGCCTTCGAGTACCACCCCGGGGCGACCGTCCCCTACGCGGTCACCCGCCACCTCGACCGCGACTCGCTCGGCAAGGTCAAGGACGACACGATCGACACCGTCACCTTCGTCGACGGCCTCGGCCGCGTCGTCCAGACGAAGAAGGACGCGGAGGTCGCGGGCAAGGACGTGATGACGGTCTCCGGCCGCACCGTCCTCGACGTGCTGGGCCGGGCGGTGAAGCAGTACTACCCGGTCACCGAACCGAAGGGCGCCGCGAACACGGCCTACAACCCGGCCGTCGACACGGTCCGCCCGACCACCTTCACCTACGACGTCACGGACCGCCCGCTGCGCACGGAGCTGCCGGACGGGACGGTCTCCTCCGTGGAGTACGGCTTCGGGGAGGACCGGGCCGGCCGGACGCAGTTCGAGACGGTGGCGACCGACGCGAAGGACAACCGGACCCGCGCCTACGCGGACGTACGACAGCAGAAGACCGCTGTACGGGAACCGGGCGCGAAGACGGACGACGCGCAGATCTGGACGTCGTACGAGTACGACGCCCTGGGCCAGTTGACGAAGGTCAGGGACAACAAGGACAACACGACGAAGAGCGAGTACGACGACCTCGGCCGCCGCACGGTCGTCGACTCCCCGGACGCGGGCCGCACCACGACGGTCCACGACCCGGCGGGCAACATGATCCGCACGATCACGGCGAACCTGTCCAAGAAGGACAAGGCGATCGAGTACAAGTACGACTTCGGCCGTCTGGAGGAAGTCAAGTACCCGGTCTTCAAGGACAACAACGTCCGCTACACGTACGGCGATCCGGGTGCCAAGCACAACGCCGCCGGCCGGGTGACGAAGATCGAGGACGCCGCGGGAGCGGTGCTGCGGGAGTACGGTCCCCTCGGTGAGGTCGTCGAGGAGACCCGCACATTGCCGGGCCCTCTCCACACGACCAGCGTCTTCACCACGGGCTACCGCTACGACAGTTTCGGCAGGGTCCTGTCGCTGACGTACCCCGACGGCGAGGAACTGCAGTACACCTACGACAGCGGTGGCCAGGTCACCGCGGCGACCGGCACCAAGAAGCACTACAGCTACGACTACCTGAAGTCGCTCGACTACGACAAGTTCGGCCAGCGGACCCGAGTCGAGCTGGGCAACGGCACGGCGACGTCCTACGCGTACGACGCGGAGGACCGCCGCCTCGCGACGCTGAACTCGACGCTGCCGAAGGGCGAGTCGTTCCAGAAGCTGGACTACACGTACGACGCGGTGGGCAACCTCAGCCGTCAGGAGAACGCGCCCGAACCTGTCGGAGGCGGCTCGGAGCCGGGCGGCCCGACGGTCCAGAAGTACGAGTACGACAACCTGTACCGCCTGACGAAGGCGACCGGCTCGTACGACTTCGCGAAGAACAAGACCGACACGTACACGATGTCGACCACGTACGACACGATCCACAACAGCACGGGCAAGGCCCAGAAGCACGCGATCGTTCTGGGCGGCGACCACGAGTTCGTACAGAAGGACACGACTTACACCAACGGCTACGCGTACAAGGGCGCGAGCCCGCACGCCGCCTCACGGGTGGGCTCGGAGTCACTGTCGTACGACGCCAACGGCAACCAGGTCGACAGCGAGTCCGACACCTTCGGCCACCCGCGCCGCCAGCAGGTCTGGGACGAGGCCAACCGTCTCGCGTGTGTCCTGGACGTGTGGAAGTTCGAGACGGTGGACCAGGAACCGTCGTCGTGCGACAAGCTGCCGACGGTCCGCTTCACGTACGACGCGGACGGCGAGCGGGTCGTCAAGGACGGCGCGCAGACGAACCTCTACCCGAACCAGAACTACTCGACGCGCGGCCTTCAGGAGTTCAAGCACGTCTTCGTCGGCACGACACGCATCGCGACGAAGACGTCGAAGCCCCTCGGGCTCTACGAGAAGGACCAGTTCTACTACCACGGCGACCACCAGGGCTCGACGTCGTTCGGTACCGACGAGAAGGGCCGGATCGCGGAACACCTCGACTACTTCCCGTCGGGCGAGGTCTGGGTCGACGAGAACAAGGGGGCGGACAACCCGTACCGGTTCACCGGCAAGGAACTGGACGAGGAGACGGGCTACACGTACCACGGAGCCCGGTACTACAACCCGAGGTCCGGGACCTGGCAATCGCCGGATCCCGCGCTCGGCGGCTATCTCGGCGGGTCACCGAACGGCGGTGTGTACACCCCCGCGAACCTCTCCTCGTACGCCTACGGCAAGAACAACCCGGCCAACTACACCGACCCGACGGGTGGCTCCTGGGCCCGTACCGCGGCGGTCCAGACGGCCGGCGTCTTCGTCGGCGTCGGCGAGGCCGCCTGGGAGACCGCCACCGGCCTGTGGAACATGGGCGCCGCCGGAGTCGGTTGTGCCAGAGCCCCCGGTGCCTGCGGCGCCAAGCTGTCGGCCATGGGATCCGCCGCGGCCTCCGCCGTGTACCAGGATCCGCTCGGCTCCGCGTCCGCCGTCGGCTCCGCCGTCCTGCACGGCGTGTGGGACCCCATCGCCGACGACTGGGCACAGGGCAACTACGGAGAGGCTGTCGGCCGCGGCACCGTCGCCGCCGCGGAAGTCGTCTTCGGCGCCAAGGGCCTCAGCAAGGTCAGCAAGATCGGCAGCCCCAAATCTGCGGTCATGAACTCCGGGCCGGGACCGGACTCCTTCACCTGGTCGGGCACCGGGGTGCGGTATTCGGCCACCGCGACCGCCATCGGCGACGACGCGAACACGGTGCAGAACTTCGTGCGCTCCACCGGAAAGTTCGGCCACGACGTGATCGTCCACGGTGACGAGGCGGGCAACATTCGGGTGGGCGGGCATGTCACCAACGCACGGCAGATCGCCCAGCTCGTCCGGGAGAACCCGCACTACGCCGGCGGGCCCATCCAGTTGGTCATGTGCCACGGGGCCTGCCGGGCGGCCAAACAACTGCGGGTTCTGCTGGGAACCGACGTCAGGAACGCCAGTCGATTCCCGGTGGACCTCAACCCGCGTACCGGGCAGGTGCGTGAGTGGGCCGACGGACCGTTCGAGCCGTCCCGGCCGGTGAGCAATAATCTGCCCTTCGGAGAGTGAAGCGTGGCCGACGTGGGGATGCGCATGCGTCAGGTACTGCCCCTCGGTGTGTTCGGGGTCCTCGAAAGCCAGTCGGCGTTCGCCCGCCGCGCCGAGGAGCTGAGGCGTCTGGGCGATGCGGTCCCCGAGGGGGAACGGGCGCGGGTGGCCGCGTATCTCAGGGACGCCTCCCCGGTCATCGCGCTCATGGGCTACTCCGAGGACGTCCTGGAAGGCGCCTTCTCGGTGGTGGGCGGGACAGCCGTCCTCAGCGACGGGCGGTTCTTCTGGCGACGGGACGCCGCGGAGTACGTGGAGCGGTACGGCATCCGGCTGCCGGACGCCTTCATGAAGCAGGGGCGTGAGAAGGGATGGACGGGAACCGCGCTGTCCCAGGCCGAGATCCTTGAGATCGACGACTACTTCACGTGGCTCCGGACGCCGTCACAGTCGCGCCGCCTTGAGTGACATGTGCAGCAGCAGCCGGTCCTCGCCGTCGGCCAGGTCCAGGCCCGTGAGCTGTTCGACGCGGGACAGGCGGTAGTAGAGGGTCTGGCGGTGGATGCCCAGCTCCGCCGCGGCGCGGCCCGCCTGGCCCGCACGGTCGAGGAACACCTCGGCGGTGCGGGCCAGTTCGCGATGGGCGGGGGTGAGCAGCGGGCTGACGGCCGGGTCGGTGGCGGCGGCCGGGGACATCGTCGACAGCAGGCGGTACGGGCCAATCGACGACCAATGCGCGACCGGGCCCAGCCGGGGCTCGGCCAGGGCCGCGCGGGCGGCGGCGGAGGCCTCCTGCCAGGCGGCGGGGAGGTCGGCGAGACCGGTGCGGGGGACGGCGATCCCGGCCGCCGCCGCCCGGCCGCCGGGAGGCGGGCCCCCGGCCACCTCGTTCCCGTGCTGACCGGGCGGCGCGGACCCCCGTACCTCCTCGGCCCTCTCCAGGAGGCGGGCGGCCGCCGTCGTCGCCGGGGTAAGGACCTCGGGGGAGCGCAGCCGCACCAGCAGGGCCAGGCCCTGGTCGTCGGTGTTCCAGGGGAGGGCGCACAGCGCGGTGGCGCCGGGGATGGTCCGCACGGACGGGGCGTCGTCGGGGTCGGCCGAGGGCCAGGCGGCCACGCAGAGCACGGTGTGCGGGCCCTCGCCGCGCGGGCCGAGGGCCGTCCGCAGTTCCGTCACCGCCAGCTCCCGCTGCCAGCCGCTCCCGGCGGTGAGCACGGCGCGCAGCTCGCGGCTCAGGTCGGCGCCCGCCTGGGCCTCGTCCGCGAGCAGGGCGCCGATGCGCGGCGTCACCTCCATGGCCGCCGCGAGCTGCCGGTCGGTGGGGCCCGGCTCGTCGGCCAGCAGCCACACATAGCCGAGGGCGACACCCCGATGGCGTACCGGGAGGCAGACGCGGCCCCGGTGCACGCCCGCCTCCGGAGTCGGCGGGATACGGACCGGCCCGGTCGCCCGCGCGATGCCGAAACTCTCGAACCAGGTACGGACCGCCGCCGTGGAGCGGCGCGTGAGGATCGAGCGGGCGCGCACCGGGTCCAGCGCGGAGGCGTCCAGCTCGCCCTCGCTGTCGTACGCGCCGAAGGCGATCAGTTCGAAGTCGCGGTTCTCCAGCGTCGCGGGGGCGCCGAGAAGCTCCGAGATCTCGTCGACCAGCTCTTGATAGTCACCCTTGGATTCGGCCTTCACCTGGGCATTGTGCCTCGCTTCCGGCCACCTTCATACATCTGTCTGAGATCGGCGGCACGGATGCGTGACAGGTGTCGATGGCTGACGATCGGGGGAATCCCTAGGTTTCACGGTGGTTCTCCGTCTACCGGCTTTCTGTGGAGGTGCCCCGTGCTGGGTCCCGTGATTCTCGCCGCCTCGCGCAGCGACCGGATGCGTCGTCTCGTCTCGGCGGCCCCGGTCACCAGGCCGGTCGTCGACCGCTTCATCCCGGGCGAGAGCGTCGACCAGATCGTGCCGATCATCCAGGACCTCACGGCCAAGGGCCTGGAGCTGACCATGGACGTCGTCGGCGAGGACATCACCACCCCCGAGCAGGCCGCCGCCGCCCGTGACGCCTACCTGGAGCTGATCGGCCGCCTCGCGGAGCTCGACCTCGGGACGCGCGCCGAGATGTCGGTGAAGCTGTCCATGTTCGGGCAGGCGCTGGAGGGCGGGCACGAGCTGGCGCTGGCCAACGTCCGGCCGGTCGTCGAGGCCGCCGCGGCCATCGGCACGACCGTCACGCTCGACGCCGAGGACCACACCACCCTCGACTCGATGTTCGCCATCCACGAGGAGCTCCGCAAGGACTTCCCCGAGACCGGCTGCGTCATCCAGGCGTACCTCTTCCGCACCGAGGCCGACGCCCGCCGCCTCGCCGCGAACGGCAGCCGCGTACGGCTCGTGAAGGGCGCGTACAAGGAGCCCGCCGAGGTCGCGTACCTCCAGAAGCCGGAGATCGACAAGGCGTACGTACGGGTGCTGCGCATCCTCATGGAGGGCGACGGGTACCCGATGATCGGGTCCCACGACCCGCGCCTGATCTCCATCGCGCAGGAACTGGGACGGCGCGCCGGACGCAAGATCGACGAGTACGAGTTCCAGATGCTGTACGGGATCAGGAGCGACGAGCACCTCAGGCTCGCCGCCGAGGGTCACCGCATGCGGGTCTACACGGCCTACGGCACCGACTGGTACGGCTACTTCATGCGGCGCCTCGCGGAGAAGCCGGCCAACCTGCTCTTCTTCGCCCGTTCGGTCCTCACCAGGGACTGACACGGGCGAGCAAGGCCTGACACGGGCGCCGAGCCCCAGGACCTCAGCACCCCAGAACTTCAGCAAGGGGGCCGCCACCGCGGGCCCGAGCCCCGAACCACCCGCTCATCAAGGAGTACGGAACCCATGGACGCAGTGACCCAGGTCCCCACGCCCGTCAACGAGCCGGTGCACGGCTACGCCCCCGGCACGCCCGAGCGCGCCCGCCTGGAGGCCAAGCTCAAGGAGCTGGCCGAGAACCCGATCGACCTGCCGATGACCATCGGCGGAGAGAAGCGGATGGGCGGCGGCGAGCGCTTCGACGTCGTGCAGCCCCACAACCACAAGGCGCGGATCGGCACCTACGCGAACGCCACGAAGCAGGACGCCCAGGACGCGGTCGACGCGGCCCTCGCCGCCGCGCCCGCCTGGCGCGCGATGTCCTTCGACGACCGCGCCGCGATCATCCTGCGCGCCGCCGAACTGCTCTCCGGCCCGTGGCGCGAGACCCTCGCCGCCTCCACGATGCTCGGCCAGTCCAAGACGGCCCAGCAGGCGGAGATCGACTGTCCCTGCGAGCTGGTCGACTTCTGGCGCTTCAACGTCAAGTACGCCCGTGACCTGCTCGCCGAGCAGCCCCCGGCGAACTCGCCCGGCGTGTGGAACCGCCTCGACCACCGCCCGCTCGAAGGCTTCGTCTACGCGATCACGCCGTTCAACTTCACGGCGATCGCGGGCAACCTGCCCACCGCCCCCGCGCTCATGGGCAACGTCGTCGTGTGGAAGCCGTCCCCGACGCAGACCCACGCCGCCGTGCTGCTCATGCAGCTCCTGGAGGAGGCGGGCCTGCCCAAGGGCGTCATCAACCTCGTCACCGGCGACGGCATCGAGGTCTCCGGGGTCGCCCTGGAACACCGCGACCTCGCGGGCGTGCACTTCACCGGCTCGACCAAGACCTTCCAGTACCTGTGGAAGACGGTCGGCAACAACATCGAGAAGTACCGCACCTACCCGCGCATGGTCGGCGAGACCGGCGGCAAGGACTTCGTCGTCGCGCACCCGAGCGCCGACCGCGCCGTCCTGAAGACCGCCCTGACCCGCGGCTCCTTCGAGTACCAGGGCCAGAAGTGCAGCGCCTCCTCGCGCGCCTACATCCCGGCCTCCATCTGGAACTCCGGCTTCAAGGAGGAGTTCACGGCCGAGATCGACGGCATCACCATGGGTGACGTCACCGACCTGTCGAACTTCATCGGCGCCGTCATCGACGAGCGGTCCTTCGCCAAGAACAAGGCCGCGATCGACCGCGCCGCCGCCGACCCGACCTGCACGATCGTCGCGGGCGGCACCTACGACGACTCGGTGGGCTGGTTCGTGCGCCCGACCGTCGTCGAGTGCTCCGACCCGGCCAACGAGGTCTTCACCACGGAGTACTTCGGCCCGTTCCTCGCCGTGCACGTCTACGACGACAGCTCTCCCGAGGGCTACGACGAGATGCTGGCCCAGATGGAGTCGGTGTCGGACTACGCGCTCACCGGCTCGGTCATCGCGGGCGACCGCGCCGCCGCCGCCCACACGATGGAGAAGCTGCGCTACGCCGCGGGCAACTTCTACATCAACGACAAGTCGACCGGCGCCGTCGTCGGCCAGCAGCCCTTCGGCGGCGGTCGCGCGTCCGGCACGAACGACAAGGCGGGCGCCCCGCAGAACCTGATGCGCTGGACGCTGACCCGCGCCATCAAGGAGACGCTGGTCGCCCCGACCGACTACGCGTACCCGCACATGGGCTGAGACCGGACTCGTACATGAGCTGAGTTGCGCCCCTCCCAGGCCGGGACGCCCCCGCACACGGGCCGGCGTCCCCACCGAACCGCCCCCGCCCCGGAATCATCCCTCCGGGCCGGGGGCGGCGTGCGTACGGGGCCGCGCACGACGTGCCGGGCCGTCACGCCTTGCGGATGATCATCTTGCCGGTGTTGCCGCCCCGCAGCATCGACAGGAACGCCTCCACGATCCGCTCGAAGCCGTCGACGACCGTCTCGTCCAGCGCCAGCCTGCCGCCGAGCAGATGGGGGACGGCGAACGCGTACAGCTCCTCCTGCACGTCCCGGTGGTCGCTCACCAGGAAGCCCTCGATCCGCAGGCTCTTCTCGACGACGTCGGCGTGGTCGAAGAGGACGGGCGGCGCGTCCGGGGTGTTGTACTGGCCGACCGTGCCGATCCGCACCACCCGCCCGCGTCTGCGCAGGGCGCCGATCGCGGCGCCGAGGTGCTCGCCGCCGACGTTGTCGACGAACAGATCGATGCCGTCCGGCGCGGCCTTCGCCAACTGCCCGGCGACGGGGCCCTCGTGGTAGTCGAAGGCCTCGTCGTAGCCGACCTGCTCCTTCAGGTACGCGACCTTCGCCGCCGAGCCCGCGCTGCCCACCAGCCGCCCCGCGCCGAGCAGCCGGGCGAGGCGTCCGGTGGCCGTACCGACCCCGCCGGCCGCCGCCGAGACGAACACGTCGTCGCCCTCGCGCAGCCGCGCGATCCGGGTGAGCCCGACGTACGCGGTCAGGCCGGTGCCGCCGAAGAGGCTCAGATGCGCGGAGAGCGGTACGCCGTCGTGGTGCGGGAGGCGGCGGGTCTCCGCGGGGCGTACGACGGAGTGGGTACGCCAGCCGCGCCGGTGGAACACGATCTCGCCCTCGCGCAGCGCCGGATCACGGGACGCGACGACCCGGCCGAGCGTGCGGCCCTCCAGCGGGGCGTCCAGCTCGAAGTCCCCGTCCATCATTTCGCGGTGGTACGGATCGACGGACCAGTACAGGTTCTCCACCAGGGCCGTGCCGGGCGCCGGCTCGGGCACCGCCGACTCGACGAACCGGAAGTGGTCCGGGACGGGGAAGCCGGTCGGCCGGGCGGTCTGCTGCACGGTGAGCGCCACATCGGTGGTGCCGGTCGGGGGGACGGTCACGGGGGTGGTCACGGGGGTGGTCATGGACAGGGACCGTAGGCAGGAATGCGCCGGGCGGGCAGAGGGTTGCGCTCATGGGACGGCCGCACCCATGAGCGGCCCTCATAGCAGCAGGTGGGAGCCCCGATGCAGGCAGCCGATCTCGCGCCGCAGGAACTGCGAACCCTGGTCGCCGTGGCGGGCGAGGGCGGCTTCTCCGCGGCGGCCGTCGCGCTCGGCACGACCCAGTCCGCCGTGTCCCATGCGGTGCGCGGCATCGAGCGCAAACTCGGCGTGGTCCTCTTCGACCGCGGCCGGTACGGCGCCCGGCCGACCCCCGCCGGGGCCCGCGCCGTCACCCACGCGCGGCGCGTCCTGCGCATGCTGGAGACGCTCGCCGCCGAGACGCGGGGGGTGGGCGCGGGCCCCGACGGCGGCGACACCGTCGCCGGGCCGCTGCGCGTCGCCGCGTTCCGCAGCGCGGCCCTGTATCTGCTGCCGCCCGCGCTGGAACGGCTGACCGCACGCCATCCGGGCATCGAGCCGACGGTACGGGTCGTACGGGAGGTCGGTCCCGGCACGGCGGGGGAGGTGGCCGAGGGCCGGGCCGACATCGGCATCGCCACCCTCGGCACGAGCACGCCGGTACCGCCCGGACTGATCGGCGACGTGCTCCTGGAGGAGCCGTACTCCCTGGTGCATCCGGCCGGCCATCCCCGGCCGCGCTCACTGCCGTTGGTCGACTGGCGGGAGAACTGTTCCTCGTACACGCGGAGTTGGTGGGCCGGGCAGGACTGGATCCCGTGCGCGACGGTCCGGGCCGAGGACGACGGGGCGGTGCTCTCCATGGTCGGCAGCGGTCTGGGCATGGCCATCGTGCCCGCGCTGTCCCTGACGGGCGCCCCGCCCACGCTGGAGATCGCCGACCTCGGCCCCGACCGCCCGACCCGCTCCGTGGGATACGTGACCACACCCGAACTCGCCGCGACGCTCGCGGTGCGCGCGCTGATCAGGGAGCTGCGGGAGCTGCGGGGGCTCGCGCAGCGTCCGCAGGCCGAAAGGTGAAAGTGCAGGTCAGAGAGGGGTGACCCGATCCGCCGTCTCAGATAGTAGGAAGTCCGACTAACTATGGAGACAGATGCGGAGTCCTCGCTTAGCTTTGAAGGAGCCGAACGTCTCGCTCGACCCAGCGAATGGCGGTCGTGAGCCGGAGCCCCTGGCAGGCAACCCCTGCGGCACCGCTCCCCGCCTCTTCCGGCGTCTCGTAATCCCCTCACCCACTTCCGGCGTCCGCTGCCGGAGGCAAGGAGCCGATTCATCATGGCCGAGACGACCGCCCGCCGAGTCCGTCACGTCTCCCGCACCAGCGAGTCCGACCGCAAGAACGCCGCCGCCGCGCTCCAGCGCGCCCTCGACCGCCGGGACAACGGCGGCTCGACGGGCCACTGAGCCCCGTACGTCACTCGCACAAGCTCGCACGAGCCGGGAGCCGCGCCCGTTCGACGTGGGCGCGGGGCCTCCCGCCCCGCGCCGCACCTCGAAGTGGTCGATGCGCTTCCCGCTCTCGGCGAGCGCCGACACCGTGAGCCGGGGGGCCGGTCCCGCCTCCGCCTCCACGGAGAGGAAGGAGTAGCCGGTGTACCGCACCCGCGACCACTCCACGGTGTCGGGATTCTGGTTCTTCGACTTCGTCCAGTGGTAGGTGTCCACGGACTCGCGGTCGACGACCTTCCCCTCGTAGCTGTCCTTCACCCCTGAGGGGAAGCTGTACAGGCTCTTGCCCGCGCCGCCCGCCGTGACGTACACGATCCCGTCGCGCGTCGGATCGGTCGACGCGCCGATGGGCACCGGCTTGCCCACCCTGCCGTTCTTGACGGCGTCGGTGCGCTCGTACACATGGTTGTGGCCGTTGATCACCAGATCCACCTGGTGCTTGGTGAACAGCGGCAGCCAGGCGTCCCGTACACCGCCGTCCGAGGCGTGGGTCGAGGTCGAGTACGCGCAGTGGTGGAAGAAGACCACGACGAAGTCGATCCCCTCGTCCTTGCGCAGCTCCCCGAGCCGCTTGTCGAGCCAGGCCGTCTGCCGGCCCTCCGAGTAGCCCTTGTTGGCGGGGATCTCGTACGACACGTCGTTCGCGTCCAGCGCCACGATCCCGACATTGCCGTACGTGAACGAGTAGACGCCCGGGGCGTTCTTCGCGTCGAAGCCGTTCTCGGGGAGCGAGAAGCGCGCCGACTGCCCGCCGTACCCGTTCGACGAGTACCAGGCCTCCATGTCGTGGTTGCCGGTCGTCACCATCCACGGGACCGTCTTCGCGACCGTCTCCGTCTGCTTGAGGAACAGGTCCCAGGCGGTCGGGTCGTAGATGTCCGACTCCTTGCCGTGGCCGGTCACGTCCGCGTAGCAGATGTCGCCCGCGTGCAGATGGAAGGCGGGCTCCCGGCCGAGGATCAGCTTGTCGTTGGCGAGCGCGTCCGGGGTGACGCCCTGGTCGCCGAAGGCCGTGAACACGAACTTCTCCGCACGGGCGGGCGCCGTGGTGAACGAGCCGACCGTGGAGTGCCGTTCCTTGGACGCCGGGTCGAACCCCTCGTGCCCGACGCCGTAGTAGTACGTCGTCCCGGGCCGCAGACCGTCGAGCGCCGCGTGCAGATAGAACTGGTCGAGGGCGAGCCGTACGCCGTCGAGCCCAGGGGTGTGCAGGGCGCGCACCTCCGCCTCGATCCTGCGGCTCAGCTCCCAGGGCTTCAGCCCCACCCGCACGTACGGCTTCCTGACCGTGAGCGGCACCTGCCAGGAGATCCGCATCTGGGTCCGCGGGTCCGCGCCGAAGGCGAGATGGCGGCCGAAGGGGGTGACGACCGCGCCGTCCACCCGTTCGGTGGGGGTGGAGCCGCCGGACAGCGGAGAGGGGGAGCGGGTCGCCGTGCCCGTCCCGGAGTCCTGGCCGGAGCAGCCGGCCAGCAGTCCGCCGGCCACCGCGCCCGCGCTGACCAGGGCACGGCGGCGGGTGAACTTCGTCCGCAGGTACTCGTACTGCTCCGCCATGCTCATCCGGCGTGCGAGCCGCGGCGGGATGCCGACGTCGGGGACGGGGGGTCCTGGGGGTGTCCCCATGGGAGGCACGGTCATGCTGGTGAACTTCCCATCGCGGGCCGACATGCGCCATACGTACAGGTGAACGGGGGCTGACGGGTTGATGCGCGGCCCTCGGTCGACCGCTCGGTCATGTCCGTATGGCGGACGGCCCATGTCATCCCGTGGGACGGGGAGTAGGGTGCCGACATGTCTCGCAGCATCGATCTCGCAGTGATCCCCGGTGACGGCATCGGCCAGGAAGTCGTGGCCCAAGGCCTGAAGGTCCTCTCCGCCGTCCTCCCGCAGGATGTGAAGCTGGAGACCAAGGAGTTCGACTTCGGCGCCCGGCGCTACCGCGCCACCGGTGAGACCCTCACCGACGCCGACCTCGAAGCACTGAAGCAGCACGACGCCATCCTGCTCGGCGCGATCGGCGACCCGTCGGTCCCCTCCGGCGTCCTGGAGCGCGGCTTCCTGCTGAAGCTCCGCTTCGCCTTCGACCACCACGTCAACCTGCGGCCGTCGAAGCTCCTGCCGGGTGTCGCCACCCCGCTCGCGGGCCAGCCGGAGATCGACTTCGTCGTCGTCCGCGAGGGCACCGAGGGTCCGTACACCGGCAACGGCGGCACGATCCGCAAGGGCACCCCGCACGAGGTCGCCACCGAGGTCTCCGTGAACACGGCCTTCGGTGTCGAGCGCGTCGTGCGCGACGCCTTCGCCCGCGCCCAGGCCCGCCCCCGCAAGAAGCTCACGCTGGTCCACAAGAACAACGTGCTCACCTTCGCGGGCCACCTGTGGACGAACACCTTCAACAAGGTGGCCGAGGAGTTCCCCGAGGTCACCACGGACTACATCCACGTGGACGCCGCGACGATCTACCTCGTCACGGACCCCGCGCGCTTCGACGTGATCGTCACCGACAACCTCTTCGGCGACATCATCACCGACCTCGCCGCGGCCGTCTCCGGCGGCATCGGCGTCGCCGCGTCCGGCAACATCAACCCGAGCGGCGAGTTCCCGTCCATGTTCGAGCCGGTCCACGGCTCGGCCCCGGACATCGCGGGCCAGGGCAAGGCCGACCCCAGCGCCACCGTGCTGTCGGTCGCCCTCCTGCTGCGCCACCTCGGTCACGAGACCGAGGCCGCCCGTATCGAGGACGCCGTCTCCGCCGACCTCGCGGAGCGCGGCACCACCACCCGTACCACCGAGGAGATCGGCGACGCGCTCGCCGCCCGAGTATCCGGCTGACCCGCCGGTACCACCCCAAGCCGCCGGGTCGCTTCCGCACCCGGCGGCTTTTCGTATGCCCCGCCGGGTGTCACCATCAATCCCTGGGCCGCATTCACACCGTTTCGCCCCCCTCCACGGCTCCCACGACGTGCGTGGCAGGGGTGGTGCCCCAATCGGCTCATCTCGCGCGATAATCGAACGCGGAGCCGCGAAATGACGACATGCTCGGACGTCCTAACACTGGCCACTGGCAGTACAGGCGTGAGCGCGGCCCGTCACACACAACCGGTGAAGGACAAACCACTCATGACGACGCCCACGATCGAGCTAAAGCCCTCCTCGTCCCCGCTGTCCGACGCGGAGCGTGAGGCCATCCTGGCCAGCCCGGGATTCGGCCGCCACTTCACCGACCACATGGTGACGATCAAGTGGACGGAGGGCCGCGGCTGGCACGACGGCCAGCTCGTCCCGTACGGCCCGCTCTCCGTCGACCCCGCGACGAGCGTCCTGCACTACGCGCAGGAGATCTTCGAGGGGCTGAAGGCCTACCGGCAGCCCGACGGGTCGGTCGCCACGTTCCGCCCGGACCGCAACGCCCTGCGCTTCCAGTCGTCCGCCCGCCGGCTGGCCATGCCCGAGCTGCCCGTCGAGACCTTCGTCGAGGCCTGTGACGTGCTGATCCAGCAGGACAAGGCGTGGGTGCCGGCGCACGGCGGCGAGGAGTCGCTCTATCTGCGGCCGTTCATGATCGCCACCGAGGTCGGTCTCGGGGTGCGGCCCGCGAACGAGTACCTCTTCATCGTCATCGCGTCGCCCGCCGGGGCGTACTTCCCGGGCGGGGTGAAGCCCGTCTCCATCTGGCTGTCCGAGGACCGGGTGCGCGCCGTCCCGGGGGGCGTGGGCGACGCCAAGACCGGCGGCAACTACGCCGCGTCCCTGCTCGCGCAGGCCGAGGCCGCGGCGCAGGGGTGCGACCAGGTCTGCTACCTCGACGCGGTCGAGCACAAGTGGGTGGAGGAGCTGGGCGGCATGAACCTGTACTTCGTGTACGGGGACAGGATCGTCACGCCCACGCTCAGCGGGTCCATCCTGGAGGGCGTCACCCGTGACTCGCTCCTGTCGGTCGCCCGTGACCTCGGTTACGGGTCCGAGGAGGCGCGCGTCTCCAGCGACCAGTGGAGGCGTGACGCGGAGAACGGGACGCTCACGGAGGTGTTCGCGTGCGGGACGGCGGCGGTGATCACGCCTGTCGGTACGGTGAAGAGTGCGGCGGGTGAGTGGCAGCAGAGTGGGGGTGGGCCCGGTGAGGTCACGCTGAAGCTCCGTGAGGCGCTGCTGAACATCCAGCGGGGTGTGTCGAAGGACCCCCACAACTGGATGCACCCGGTGTCCTGACCCCCACGGGGGCTCCGCCCCCGAACCCCCCGACGCGCACGCCACCGCATGGGGGTTTGCGCCCCCGCCGCCCCTACCCGTTCCCGTCCACGCATGGGGGCTGCGCCCCTCGCCCCCCCCTTTGCGCAGTTCCCCGCGCCCCTAGGTACCCAGGGGCGCGGGGAACTGCGCGCTCAGCCCCCACCGAACCCGCACCAGCGGCCTTGAGGGCCGCGGGGAACTGCGCGACAAGCCCCCACCGGACCCGCACCCGTCCACCCGCCGCCCGCAAGCAGCTCCTTCACTTAGAGTGCTGCTCAAATAAGGGCAGGCTGAACCGCAGGTAGATCTATCCCTGCAGCGGCCCCAGCGTTAGAGTGGTGCTCAATATGCGACTCACTCCCACCGAACGCGACCGCCTCCTCCTCTTCGGCGCAGCCGAACTCGCCCGTGCCCGCCGAGCCCGCGGCCTGAAGTTGAACGTCCCCGAGGCGACAGCCGTCATCGCGGACGCCGTCTGCGAGGCGGCCCGCGACGGACGGCGGCTCGCGGAGGCCATCGCCGCGGCCGGATCGGTACTCGGCCCGGACGACGTGCTCCCCGGCGTCGCGGACATCGTCACGGAGGTCCACGTGGAGGCCGTCTTCGACGACGGCTCCCGCCTCGCGATCGTCACCGACCCGATCGGCGGCGGGCTGGGCCCGGCCGCCCCGGGCGCCCTCCTGCCCGGCCCCGAGCACACCGACCCCCACCCCACCCGCACGCTCACCGTCACCAACACCGCCACCGTCCCCGTCTCGGTGACCTCCCACTTCCACTTCTTCGAGGCCAACCCCCGCCTCGCCTTCGACCGTGCCGCCGCCTACGGCACCCACCTCGCCGTCCCCGCCGGCGCGTCCACCCGCTTCGCCCCGGGCGAGACGGTCGAGGTCGGCCTCCTGCCGATCGGCGGCGACCGCGTGGCGATCGGCTTCGCGGGCCTCGTGGACGGCCCGCTGGACGCCCCGGGCGCCAAGGCGGAGGCCCTGCGCAGAGCGGCGGCCTGCGGATACCTGGGAGCGGTCGCCCCCGAGGGAGGGAACGCATGAACCCGTACGAGTACGCCGCCACCCACGGACCCCGCGCGGGCGACCGCGTCCGCCTCGGCGACTCCGGGCTGACCGTCCGCGTCGAGTCCGACGCCCAGAAGTACGGCGACGAGTTCCTCGCCGGGTTCGGCAAGACGGCCCGCGACGGACTGCACCTCAAGGCCGCGGCGGTCCGCGACACCTGCGACGTCGTGATCAGCAACGTCCTCGTGATGGACGTGGCGCAGGGGATCAGGAAGGTGTCGATCGGCATCCGGGAGGGCCGGATCACGGCGATCGGCCGGGCCGGTAACCCCGACACCCTCGACGGCGTGGATGTCGTCGTGGGCACCGGCACGACGATCGTCTCCGGCGAAGGCCTGATCGCCACCGCCGGAGCCGTCGACACCCATGTGCACCTGCTGTCGCCGCGCATCATGGAGGCCTCGCTCGCCTCCGGGGTCACGACGATCGTCGGCCAGGAGTTCGGCCCCGTGTGGGGCGTCGGCGTCAACTCGCCCTGGGCCCTGCGGCACGCCTTCAACGCGTTCGACGCCTGGCCGGTCAACATCGGCTTCCTCGCCCGGGGTTCGTCCTCGGACCCGGCCCCGCTCGTCGAGGCCCTCGCCGAGGGCGGCGCGTCCGGCTTCAAGGTCCACGAGGACATGGGCGCCCACACCCGAGCCCTGGACACCGCGCTGCGCGTGGCCGAGGAGCACGACGTACAGGTCGCGCTGCACAGCGACGGCCTGAACGAGTGCCTGTCCGTCGAGGACACCCTGAGCGTCCTCGACGGCCGGACCATCCACGCCTTCCACATCGAGGGCTGCGGCGGCGGCCACGTACCGAACGTCCTGAAGATGGCGGGCGTGGCGAACGTCATCGGCTCCTCCACCAACCCCACGCTGCCCTTCGGCCGGGACGCGGTCGCCGAGCACTACGGGATGATCGTCTCCGTCCACGACCTCAAGCCCGACCTGCCCGGCGACGCGGCGATGGCCCGCGACCGGATACGCGCCGGGACCATGGGCGCCGAGGACGTGCTGCACGACCTCGGCGCCATCGGCATCACCTCGTCGGACGCGCAGGGCATGGGCCGCGCGGGCGAGACCGTACGCCGGACCTTCGCGATGGCCGGGAAGATGAAGGCCCAGCTCGGGCCGCTGGAGGGCGACGGCCCGGACGACGACAACGCGCGCGTCCTGCGCTACCTCGCCAAACTGACGATCAACCCGGCCCTCGCGCACGGCCTCGCCCACGAGGTCGGCTCCATCGAGACCGGCAAGCTCGCCGACATCGTCCTGTGGCGCCCCGAGTTCTTCGGCGCGAAGCCCCAACTCGTCCTGAAGTCCGGCTTCCCGGCGTACGGGGTCGTGGGCGACCCGAACGCGGCCACCGACACCTGTGAACCCCTGGTGCTCGGCCCGCAGTTCGGGGCGCACGGCGGCACCCCCGCCGACCTCTCGGTGGCGTTCGTCGCACAGGCGGCGCTCGACCAGGGCAACGACCTCATGCCGACCCGTCGGCGCCGGGTGGCCGTGCGCGGCACCCGCGGCATCGGCCCTGCGGACCTGCGTCTCAACTCCCGTACGGGAGACGTCGACGTGGACCGGGACACCGGTCTGGTCACGCTCGACGGCGACCCCCTGCGCTCGGAGCCGGCCGAGTCCGTGTCACTCAACCGCCTGTACTTCCTCTGAGGATCACCCGATGACGACCGCTGCCGCCGACGGCTTCCGCATGCCCGCCGAGTGGGCCCCGCACGAACGCACCTGGATGGCGTGGCCGGGCCCGAACCCCACCTTCGACGACCCCGCCGACCTCGCCGAGGCATGCGCTGCCTGGGCGGCGGTGGCCCGCGCGGTACGCCGCTTCGAGCCGGTCACGGTCGTGTGCGGACCCGGCCGGTCCGCGGAGGCCCGAGCCCTGCTGGGCCCCGGCATCGACACCGTCGAGCACGACCTCGACGACGCCTGGATGCGGGACATCGGCCCCACCTTCCTCACCGGGGCCGAGGGCGAACTCGCCGCCGTGGACTGGACGTTCAACGGCTGGGGCGCGCAGGCCTGGGCCCGCTGGGAGCACGACGCCACGATCGGGGCGTACGTGTCGGACCTCGCCGGCGCCCGTACGTACGCCTCGGCGCTCGTCAACGAGGGCGGCGCGATCCATGTCGACGGCGAGGGCACGGTCCTGCTGACCGAGACCGTGCAGCTCGGGCCCGAGCGCAACCCCGGCTGGACCCGCGAGGAGGTCGAGGCCGAGATCCACGGCATGCTCGGCACCCGCAAGGCGATCTGGCTCCCACGCGGCCTGACCGGCGACTACCCGGCCCCGCCCGGCGCAGGGGACCACGGGGCCCCCGACAGTTTCGGCACCCTCGGACACGTGGACATCGTCGCCGCCTTCGCCCGCCCCGGAGTCGTCGTCGCGCACTCCCAGCCCGACCCGGCCCACCCCGACCACGAGGTGTCGAAGGAGATCATCGGGCTGCTGCGGTCCGCGACCGACGCGCGCGGCCGGCGCGTCGAGGTCGTCGAGGTGCCCGCCCCGACGGTCCTGGAGGCCGACGGCCACTGGGCCGACTACTCGTACATCAACCACTACCTCTGCAACGGCGGAGTCGTCCTCTGCGCCTTCGACGACCCGCGCGACGAGACCGCGGCCGGCATCTTCCGCCGTCTGTTCCCCGACCGGACGGTCACGCTGGTGGACGCACGGGCGATCTTCGCGGGCGGCGGCGGCATCCACTGCATCACCCAGCAGCAGCCGAAGGCCGGCCGCGAGGAGGCACGGTGACCACCCGTCGGCGCAACACCGCGCCGCCCCGTGAGGACGTCCTCGCCGCGGCCATGGGAATGATCGCCGAGCGTGGGCTGGAGAAGCTCACCATGGCGGCGCTCGGCGGGGAGGTCGGGATGAGCAGCGGCCATCTCCTCTACTACTTCCGCTCCAAGGACGAGTTGCTGCTGCGCACCCTCGAATGGAGCGAGGGCCTGCTCGGCACCGAGCGGGGCCGGCTGCTGACCCGGGCGGCTCCGGCGCGCGAACGCCTCGACGCGTACGTCGACCTGTACGTGCCCGGCGGCCACCGCGATCCGCACTGGACCCTCTGGCTCGAAGTCTGGAACCGCTCGCAGAACGCCGACGACGACGCCCGCGACCGCCAGGCCGCGATCGAGGGCGCCTGGCACCGCGACCTGGTGGCACTGCTCGCGGAGGGCGTCTCGCGCGGCGAGTTCCGGCCGGTCGACCCCGACCGCTTCGCCACCCGCCTGCGCGCCCTACTCGACGGCTTCTCCATCCATGTGGCGATCGGCCTGCGGGGGACGGACCGGGGGCAGGTCCTCGGCCACGTAAGCGAGTTCCTGGACGAGGCGCTGCGCCCGCCGACGCCCTCGAAGACGCCCCCGGACGCCTGAACGCACGTCCGGGTTGTACGCGATATGACGGATTGACCCCTGCCCGGCGGTGCGTTTGCATCGGATGAGCCCTCGGCGCAGGGCCGGGGGACGAGCGCTACGGGGAAACCAGGGGGATTCTTTTGTACGCCAGCACGCGCACCACCCGCACCAGCACCCGCACGACCACCCGCACCGCACTCGCCAAGGCTCTCGTCGCCGCCGCGCTGACCACGACGGCTCTGACGGGCACCGCGGCGAACGCCGCGCCCGGCGTCCCGCACGCCGCACCGCGCACCGAGCCGGTCAGCGTCACACCCGACGGGAGAGCGGGCGACGGGGCCTCGGACGACGCCGCCATCAGCCGCAACGGCCGGTACGTCGCCTTCTCCTCGGACGCCGACGACCTCGACCCGAACGTCCCGCACGGGGGCATGTACCTGCGCGACCTGCGCACCGACACGACCCGTTTCGCGGGCTTCGGCGACGTGGTGGCGGCCCTGGACGACGGCCGGCTCGTGTACTCCGCGTCCGGCGACGTGTCGCTCCTCGACCTGCGCACGGGCCGGCAGGAGAAGTTCGGCATCGAGATCCCCGAGGGCTTCTCCGGCCCGCCCGGCGCGGTCTCCGTCAGCCCGAACGGCCGGTACGCCGTCTACACGCTGAACGGGACCGGCGAGGGCTCCGTCGTCTTCCTGCGCGACCGGACCGCCGGCACCACCGAGCGGATCAGCCACCCGCGGCCCACCTGGGAGCCGCGCAACGCCTTCGAGCCGACGGTCAGCGACGACGGCCGCCGCGTCGTCTACCAGTACAACTACGCCAACGGTCCGCGCGGCGACGACTGGGGGGACGTCTGGGTGTACGACCGCCGCACCGGCGAGCGCGTCCAGGCCGACCGCTCCCACGACGGCTCGGCCACCGAGAAGGAGTCGCTGCGCCCGTCCCTCAGCGGCGACGGCCGTACGGTCGTCTTCGAGTCCAGGGACACCCACCTGGTGCCCGACGACACCGACGGCGCCTGGAACGTCTTCGTGCACGACCTCGCCACCGGCACCAACCGCCGCATCCACGGCACCCAGGGCGGCCCCGGTGAGGCCTACACCCGTAACCCCGCGGTGAGTGCCGACGGGCGGTACGTCACGTTCATGACGGAGGTGACGGAGGCGGGCGCCCAGTACGGCAAGGAGTGGCCCGTCTACCTGCGGGACCTGAAGACGGGCACCACCGTCCTGGTCACGCCCGACACCACCGGCGGCACGGCCACCGCCGACGTCCTGCCGGGCCGGATCGCCGACGGCGCCCGCCGCATCGCCTTCCGGTCCGCGGACCCGTCGCTGATCCCGGCCGGCGACACGAACGACGGCACCGACGTGTTCGTCCGCCACCTGCGGTGACGCACCGATGATCCACCGGTGATCAACCGAGTGCTCGCATCCTGAGACGGACGGTGAGCACGGAGGAGGTCTGTGCCAGACTGCCTCCGTGCTCTCGTTCGCCATGATTATTGGCAGCAGGCGCGCCGGTCCGCAGTGACCACCACGTACGACCAGGTACGGGTGGACACCGTCGTCTCGACCCGCGCGCAGACCTCTCGCACCCGCGAGGGGTTTTTCGCTTTTCTGGCCCACCCTCAGCCGGAGGCGAGAGCGCGAGGGACCATGTGGGGACGGCGGAGCCGGTCATTCCGGTACCGACCGAGATCTGATCCTCAGGAGCCTTGAACCATGACCGAAACCAGCGAGCTCGACGATTCGTTCCACGTCTTCGACACCACCCTGCGCGACGGCGCGCAGCGTGAGGGCATCAACCTCACCGTCGCGGACAAGCTGGCCATCGCACGGCACCTGGACGACTTCGGCGTGGGCTTCATCGAGGGCGGGTGGCCGGGTGCGAACCCGCGCGACACCGAGTTCTTCGCCCGTGCCCAGCAGGAGATCGACTTCAAGCACGCCCAGCTCGTCGCCTTCGGGGCAACCCGCCGGGCGGGCGGCAAGGCGAGCGAGGACCCGCAGGTCAAGGCGCTCGTCGAGTCCGGCGCACCCGTCGTCACGCTCGTCGCCAAGTCCCACGACCGGCATGTGGAACTGGCGCTGCGCACCACCCTCGAAGAGAACCTGGAGATGGTCCGCGACACCGTCTCCCACCTGCGTTCCGAGGGCCGCCGCGTCTTCGTCGACTGCGAGCACTTCTTCGACGGCTACCGGGCGAACCCGCAGTACGCGAAGGCCGTCGTGCGGGCCGCCGCGGAGGCCGGCGCCGACGTCGTCGTCCTGTGCGACACCAACGGCGGCATGCTGCCCGCCCAGGTCCAGGCCGTCGTCGCCACCGTCCTCGCCGACACCGGGGCGCGCCTGGGCATCCACGCCCAGGACGACACGGGCTGCGCCGTCGCCAACACCCTCGCCGCGGTCGACGCGGGCGCCACCCACGTCCAGTGCACGGCCAACGGCTACGGCGAGCGCGTCGGCAACTCCAACCTCTTCCCGGTCGTCGCCGCCCTGGAGCTGAAGTACGGCAAGAAGGTCCTCCCCGAGGGCGCGCTGTCCGAGATGACCCGCATCTCGCACGCGATCGCCGAGGTCGTGAACCTGACCCCGTCCACGCACCAGCCGTACGTGGGTGTCTCGGCCTTCGCCCACAAGGCGGGCCTGCACGCCTCGGCCATCAAGGTCGACCCGGACCTCTACCAGCACATCGACCCCGAACTGGTCGGCAACACCATGCGGATGCTCGTCTCCGACATGGCGGGCCGCGCCTCCATCGAGCTCAAGGGCAAGGAACTCGGCGTCGACCTCGGCGGCGACCGCGAGCTGATCGGCCGGGTCGTGAGCCGGGTCAAGGAGCGCGAACTGCAGGGCTACACGTACGAAGCCGCGGACGCGTCCTTCGAACTCCTCCTGCGCGAGGAGGCCGAGGGCAAGGCCCGCAGGTACTTCGACGTCGAGTCCTGGCGCGCCATCGTGGAGGACCGGCCCGACGGCAGCCACGCCAACGAGGCGACGGTGAAGCTCTTCGCCAAGGGCGAGCGGATCGTCGCCACGGCGGAGGGGAACGGGCCGGTCAACGCGCTCGACCGGGCGCTGCGGGTGGCCCTGGAGACCCTGTACCCCCAGCTCGCCAAGCTGGAACTGGTCGACTACAAGGTCCGCATCCTGGAGGGCAAGCACGGCACGGAGTCCACGACGCGCGTCCTCATCTCCACGTCGGACGGGGCGGGGGAGTGGTCGACGGTAGGCGTCGCGAAGAACGTGATCGCTGCGTCGTGGCAGGCGCTGGAGGATGCGTACACGTACGGCTTGCTGCGGGCGGGTGTCGAGCCGCCGGCGTAGCTCCCTTTTCCTCGCCCCCGCCGCCCCTACCCGTTCCCGACCACGCATGGGGGCTGCGCCCCCTCGCCCCCCTTGTCGCGCTGCGCGCTCGTCCTCAAACGCCGGACGGGCTGAATCGTTTTCAGCCCGTCCGGCGTTTGAGGACCGGGGGTTCGGGGGCTGGCCCCCGAGTCAGTGACGGGAAGGGTAGGGGCGGCGGGGGCGAAAACCCCCGTCCCCGGATTCGGCGCGAAGGCTTGACGCCCTCGCGGGGCGTCAGTTAACTCACGGCGTGATTTAAGCCCCGCGAGGTCACCCCCGTCAAAGCCTGAGCCAAGGGAAGGTCCATGCGAAGAACCGCCCTGCTCGTCTCCGCCACCCTGCTGACCGGCCTGCTGCCGTTCGCCACGGCGACCCCAGCTTCCGGAGCCGACGACCCCGCCCCCGTCCCCGTGGACAACTTCGAGGGCGAGATCCCCTTCGCGAACCCGCCCGCGGAGGGCATCTTCACCTGGGGCAGCGACGCGGACGACCCGCCCACGCTGGAGCTCGCCGCCCGCGACGACGCACCGCAGGGCGACAAGGTCCTGGCCGGCACGTACGACATCAGCGGCTACGGAGGCTTCACCCACGACTTCGCCTTCGCCGAGCCGGCCCACGACTGGTCGGCCAGCAAGGGCATCCGCTTCTGGTGGGACGGCCGCGACAACGGCAAGAAGGTCAACTTCGAGCTGAAGGACGGCGGCGCCAACGGCGAGGCCTCCGAGCTGTGGACGACGTCCTTCACCGACGACTTCACCGGCTGGAAGCAGGTGGAGATCCCGTTCACCGACTTCGTCTACCGCACGGACTACCAGCCCGTCGGCGGCATCGACCAGGTCCTCGGCCTCACCGAGATGTGGGGTTACGCGCTCACGCTCCCGGTCGGCGCCAGGGACCGGTTCGCCATGGACGGCGTGGAGTTGTACGGCAAGGCCGACCAGGCACTGCGCGCGAACGTCGTCACCGACGCCGCCGTGTACCCGGTGAAGGAGGGCCGCCCGGCCGCCGTGAAGATCACGGTCGCCACCACCGGCTCCGCGCCGATCGAGGAGCCGGTCACCGTCGCGTACGAGACGGCCGGCGGCACCGGCGAGTCCGGCAAGGACTACACCCCGGTCAAGGGCGAGCTGACCTTCCCGGCCGGTACGGCCTCGGGCGCCTCGCGGACGGTGACCGTGGCGACCCTGCGGGACAAGGCGGCCGAGAACGCCGAGACCGTCCCGCTGAAGCTGACGGTCACCGGCGCCAAGGCCCCCGCCGAGAACCCGCAGGTCGTCATCGACGCCCACGGACTCCCGTACCTGGACGCGAAGTTGCCGGTGAAGAAGCGGGTCGCCGACCTGCTGTCCCGGCTGTCCCCCGCCGAGAAGGCCGGCCAGATGACCCAGGCCGAGCGGGGCGCGCTCACCGCGCCGGGCGACATCGCCGCGTACGACCTCGGCTCGCTGCTCTCCGGCGGCGGCTCCACGCCGACCCCGAACACGCCCGCGGCCTGGGCGAAGATGATCGACGGCTTCCAACTCCGGGCGCAGGCGACCCGGTTCCAGATCCCGCTCATCTACGGCGTGGACGCCGTGCACGGCCACAACAACCTCGTCGGCGCCACGATCCTGCCGCACAACATCGGCATCGGCGCCACGCGCGACCCCCAAGTCGCCCACGACGCGGGCAAGGTGACCGCCGCCGAGGTCCGCGCCACCGGCATCCCGTGGGACTTCGCGCCCTGCCTGTGCGTGGCGCGCGACGAACGCTGGGGCCGCACCTACGAGTCGTTCGGTGAGGACCCGGCACTGGTCGAGTCCATGGAGACCGTCATCCAGGGCCTGCAGGGCGCCGCCGACGGCCGGGACCTGAAGAGGAACGACAAGGTCCTCGCCACCGCCAAGCACTTCGTCGGCGACGGCGGTACGGAGTTCGGCTCGTCCACGACCGGCTCGTACACGATCGACCAGGGCGTCACCAAGGTCACCCGACAGGAGCTGGAGGCCGTCCACCTGGCCCCGTACCAGGACGCGGTGGACCGGGGCGTGGGCACGTTCATGCCGTCGTACTCCTCGCTGGACATCCTCGGCGACGGCAAGGGCGCGGTGAAGATGCACGCCCGCGCCGACATGATCAACGGAGTCCTCAAGGACCGCATGGGCTTCGACGGCTTCGTGATCAGCGACTGGCAGGCCATCGACCAGATCCCCGGCGACTACGCGAGCGACGTCCGTACGTCGATCAACGCCGGCCTCGACATGATCATGGTCCCGTACGCGTACAAGGACTTCCACGCCACGCTCCTCGACGAGGTGCGGGCGGGACGGGTGAGCGAGAAGCGGATCGACGACGCCGTGTCGCGCATCCTCACGCAGAAGTTCGAGCTGGGCCTCTTCGAGAAGCCGTACGCCGACACGAGCGGCGCCTCGGCGATCGGCTCGGCCAAGCACCGGGCCGTGGCCCGCGAGGCCGCCGCCGAGTCCCAGGTCCTGCTGAAGAACGCGGGCGGGGTGCTGCCGCTGAAGAAGTCCCAGAAGGTGTACGTCGCCGGGTCCAACGCCGACGACATCGGCAACCAGACCGGCGGCTGGACCGTCACCTGGCAGGGCTCGTCCGGAGACACCACCGACGGGACGACGATCCTGGAGGGGGTGCGCAAGGCGGGCGGCTCCGTCACCTACTCCAAGGACGCCTCCGCGCCGACCGGAGGGCATGACGTGGGGGTCGTGGTCGTCGGAGAGACCCCGTACGCGGAGGGCGTCGGCGACGTCGGCAACGGCAACGACCTGGCGCTGACGGCCGCGGACAGGGCCGCCGTCGACACGGTGTGCGGCGCCATGAAGTGCGTGGTGCTCGTCGTCTCGGGCCGGCCGCAGCTCATCGGCGACCAGCTCGGTGACATCGACGCGCTCGTCGCGTCCTGGCTGCCGGGCACGGAGGGCGACGGGGTCGCGGACGTGCTCTACGGGAAGCGGGCCTTCACCGGTCAGCTGCCCGTGACCTGGCCGAAGTCCGAGGCGCAGCTGCCGATCAACGTCGGCGACTCGGCGTACGACCCGCAGTTCCCGTACGGGTGGGGGCTGACGACGCTCACGAAGGTGCCGTCGGGTGGGCTCGCGACTCTGAAGGGTCTTGCCGTCGCGGCCTCGCTCGCCGAGCGCGCCGGGGCCGAGGAGGCGGGGCGCGCGATCGTCGGCAAGGCGAGGCTGATCGTCCAGCAGAAGGTCGGGCAGGGGATCACTTCGGCGGTGGCCAAGCCGTTCGCCGACGCGGATCATCTGCTGCTCACGGGGCGCTATGCGCGGGCGGTGGAGAAGCTGGCGGCGGCCTATACGGCAGCCTGAACGGCCGCCCATCGGGTCGTGGACATGTGTCTGCGGCCCGGTGGGGGCTGGTCGCGCCCACGTGGCGGAGCCGGATATGAACACAGCCCCGCGCCCCTGAAGGGCGCCCCGGTGCCAGGAGGTGTGGGCCGCCGATCGCGGCCGTCAGGAGTAGGTTCGGGGTATGAAGGGCGTACTGGCACGAGGACTGGCCGTTTTCATGATCGTGTTCGCGGCGCTGGGCGTCGGGGGCACCGGCGCCCACGCCGCTACGGACGCCACCGACGTCTCGGTCGTCGCGGACGCGCTGCGCGAGAGCCCCGTGTACGTCGATCCGTCCATGGCCCGGGTGATGTCCGACGCGGACGCCGACGCCCTGGCCGCGAAGATCGAGAAGGCGGACAAACCGCTGTTCGTCGCCGTTCTCCCCGGGGACTTCCCCACGGAGAACCTCTTCCGGAACCTGCGCACCGACACCGGTGTCACGGGTCTGTACGCCATCCGGCTCGGCTCCCGGTTCGACGCGAAGGCCGACTCCTCCGTCATGCCGAACGCCGCCGTGCGCAACCTGGTGACCAGCGTCCGCGGCGAGGACGCGGTCACCCAGCTGAACCACTTCACCGACCGGGCCCTCGCCAACGTCGGCGGCTCCGCGCCCAGCGGCTGGAGCGACGGCGAGGGCGACGGCGTCGGTACCGGCGCCCTGATCGGCGTCGGTGCGGTCGTCGTGGCGGGCGGCGCGGGCGCGTACGCCCTCGTGCGGCGCAACCGCCGTCGCAGGGAGGCGGAGCGGCGGGCCGCGCTCGACCGGCTGCGCGTCGTCGTGGACGAGGACATCACCGCCTTCGGCGAGGAACTCGACCGGCTCGACTTCCACCCCGCGGAGGCGGGCGCGGACGACGCGATGCGCGCCGACTACGAACGCTCCCTCGACGCGTACGACAAGGCGAAGTCCTTCATGGCGGCGGCCACCCGCCCCGAGGACGTGCGGGGCGTCACCGAGGCGCTGGAGGATGGGCGCTTCTCGCTGGCCGTGCTCGCCGCGCGCCGCGAGGGCAGGCCCGTTCCCGAGCGCCGGGCGCCCTGCTTCTTCGACCCGCGCCACGGTCCGTCGGTCGCCGACGCCGCCTGGACGCCGGCGGGCGGGGCGTCCCGTGAGGTGCCCGTCTGCGCTGCCGACCAGGTCCGGCTGGCCGAGGGCACCGACCCGGCCGTGCGCGAGGTCGACACGGAGTACGGGCGGCGGCCCTACTGGGACGCGGGCCCGGCGTACGGCCCCTGGGCGGGCGGCTACTTCGGCGGCGGCATCCTGCCCGGCCTCCTCGTCGGCACGGTGCTCGGCTCGATGATGGCGGGCCCGGCGTACGCGGCCGACTACGGCTCCGGTTACGGGGACTTCGGCGGCGGCGGATACGAGGGCGGGGACGTGTCCGGCGCCGACTTCGACTCCGGTGACTTCGGCGGGGGCTTCGACGGCGGCGGTGGCGGGGACTTCGGCGGTGGGGGCGGCAGCGACTTCGGCGGGGGGTTCTGACCCGCTGACCCCAGGTGCGGGCACCGGTACGGACACCGCTACGGACACCGGTACGGACACCGCTACGGGCCCGGCGCGTTTCGGCGCCGGGCCCGTGTGCGGCGTACCGCATGTGTGTCTGTCGGGTCAGAGAGTCGCCGCCGCCGAGGCGATCGCGGAGGAGAAGGTCGAGACCTCGCTGTAGACGCCGGGGGCGTTCGCGCGGGCGCAGCCTATGCCCCAGCTGACGATGCCGACCTGGATCCAGGCGCCGGCGTTGTCCTTGCGGAACATCGGGCCGCCGGAGTCGCCCTGACAGGTGTCCACACCGCCGGCGGCGTAACCGGCGCAGATCTCGTCACTCGCGACGAGGCCGCTGTACCCGCTGTACGTGCGGCAGGTGGCGTCGCTGATGAACGGCACGCTCGCCTTGAGCATGTAGCGCTGCTGGGCGCCGCCCTCGGAGGCCGCACCCCAGCCGGCGACGGTGAAGGTGCCGGAGTTGTACGCCGTGGTGGTGGCGATCGGCAGCGTCGGGAGGTTGATGGGCGCGGCGAGCTTGATGAGCGCCCAGTCCTTGCCGTTGCCGTTGTAGCCGGGGGCCCGGTAGATCTTGGTGGACTTGACCTGGACCCGGCCGGTGGTGGACTGGAGGTCCACGACACCGGCGGTGGCGGTGATGCTCGTGTTGTTGCCGGTGGCGCCCACGCAGTGCGCGGCGGTGAGCACGATCTGCTGGGTGTAGAGCGCGCCGCCGCAGCCCATGGAGAGCCGGACCATGAAGGGGAACTCGCCCTGCGCGGCGCGGGTTCCGCCGACGACGGGCGCCGGGGCGGCCTGCGCGGAGGACAGGGGCTGGAGGCTGATGACCGCGAGGGCGGCGGCGCCCGCGACCGCGCATCTCTTGAGCGTCTTGAGGAGGTTCTTCAACGTGATGCCTTCCGTGGGGGGTGGAAGTGACAGGCGCATGCCAAGTTCGACGAGAGGGGATCCCGTTGTTCTCGTCATGAGCCGGTCAATTTCTGTTGAAGGATTATGGGAACGCTGTGAGCACCGCCACAAGGGGTCGAAACCAGCCGTTCGTGTCCGGGCCGTTGTCAGGTGCGGTCCGGCAGGGCCAGCCATTCCTTCCACGACAGGTCCCGGCCGATGAACCGCGGCCGCTCGAAGGGCCAGGCCTCGGCGATCCACCGCGGCACGAAGGCGTCGAGGTCGTGCTCCAGCGGGGTCCCCGCCTGCTCGTCGACGACCCACCAGGAGATCTCGGCGTCGGCACCGGCCTTCTCCGGCGGGTCGATGTACACGCACCCGTACTCGGTGGTCTCCGCCTCGTCGAACAGCACGTAGTTGAAGGACTCGTGCGCCTCCATCTCGGCCGCGTGCCGTTCCAGGTCCGCCTTGTTGGCCTCGTACGTGATCGTGGCGGCGGGCCAGCCCCAGGCTTCGCCGAAGATCGACCACAGGCGGTCCCTGGAGCCCATCACCGCGGGGTAGTCGATGGCGGCGTCGTCGCCGGAGATGGGCCGCAGATGAAGCCTGCCGGGCGCGTCCGCGCGGAGGGGGTGGGCGAAGTCGGCGGGGAGCCATGTCATGGCGGGAGATTAACGTGCGGGTCGGCGGCGCCGCACCGGTATATCCGCGACTGGGTCGCCGGCTTCCGGTCACCGCTCAGGGGCTCCGCCCCCGAACCCCCGGTGCGCAGTTCCCCGCGCCCCTGGGGTGGCCGGGGCCGGTCGTCCGCACAGCCGAGCGCCCGCCTTCCGCTCGCAGGGAGTCGGAGGGCGGGCGAGCTCGGTGCCCCTTCAGGGGCGCGGGGAACTGCGCACCGGGGGTCTAGGGGGCGGAGCCCCCAGGCGGTGACGGACGCGGGCACTTCCTCAGGGGCGCGGGGAACTGCGCACCGGGGGATCAGGGGGCGGAGCCCCCAGGCAGTGACGGACGCGGGCACTCCTTCAGGGGCGCGGGGAACTGCGCAACGGGGGTCCAGGGGGCGGAGCCCCCGGGCAGTGACGGACGCGGGTCGCCGGGCGGGACCCGCATGTCCGGTCGCCCCCCCCGGATCAGCCGGCGTTCTTGATCGCCGAGATGTCGAACGTCAGCTTGATCTTGTCGGAGACAAGCACCCCACCGGTCTCAAGCGCCGCGTTCCACGTGAGGCCCCACTCGGAGCGCAGGATGACGGCCTTGCCCTCGAAACCGACACGCTCGTTGCCGAACGGGTCCTTCGCCGCGCCGTTGAACTCCAGGTCGATGGAGAGCGGCTTGGTGGTGCCGAGGATCGTCAGGTCACCGGTGATGCGGTACTCGTCGTCGCCGAGGGCCTCGGCCGCGGTGGAACGGAAGGTCATCGTGGGGAACTCCTCCGTCTTGAAGAAGTCCGCGCTTTTCAGGTGACCGTCACGGTCGTCGGAGCCGGTGCTGATGCTGTCCATCTTGACGTCGATGGACGCGGTCGACAGCGACGGGTCGGCGCCGTCGAGGTGCAGGCTGCCGGTGAAGTCCTGGAAACCGCCCTTGACGTTCGTGACCATGGCGTGGCGGGCCACGAAACCGATCGTCGAGTGCGACGGGTCGATCGTGTAGTCGCCGGTCAGGGCGGCGAGGTCGAGGCTCCCGGCGTCGGGCGTCGAGGTTGCGCCGTCGGTGTCCTTGCGGCCGAAGATTCCCATGACTGGCTCCTTGGGGGACGAGCTCCGGCCCTGTGCCGAAGCTGTTTAACGTTCAACTAGGGCGACCATAGACCTATTCCCTACGGGTTTCAACTGTGGTCGCGACGTGTTGCCCCGGTTACACCCGGTTGCCATTGGTCTACTCCTAAGGTGATCCGCCGACCCCCTGGTGGACACGTGTAGACCTCGGGCACGATCGCCTTGCTCCACCGCACAGCCGCCCCAAGTCCCCCAGCAGGCACGGTCGTCCGCAGGAAGGCTCTCCATGAAGCTCCGTTCCGCCCTGACCGCCCTCACCCTCCTCGCCGCCCCGGCCGCCGTCGTGCTCGGCGGCGCGACGGGGGCCATCGCCGCTCCCTCCGCCGCTCCCTCCAACGGTGCCGCCGCCGTCGCGGTCACGAAGATCAGCCACGCCACGGCGACCTCGATGTTCAGCGGCTCCGGCATCACCTGGTCGTCCTCCGGCGGCTGCTCGGACCGCGACAACTCCACCTGTACGTCCTTCACGGAGCTGAACCTCGCCACCGCCCAGGGCGCGCAGACGCTGAAGAGCGCCACGGGCTGCGCCCTCAACATCACCGGGGGCACCGAGACGGGCCACGCGAGCGGCACGTACTCCCACTGGAACGGCTACAAGCTCGACTACGCCAAGAGCACCTGCGTCACGAACTACATCAAGAACACGTTCACGTACATCGGCCCGCGCGGCGACGGAGCCCTCCAGTACCGGTCGGGGTCCGGCAACATCTACGCGGACGAGGGCAACCACTGGGACGTCCTGTACTACAACTGCGGCGGCTGCTAGAAGATGATCTCCACCCGACGTACGTTCCTGCTGGCGGCGGCGCTCGCACCGGCCGTCCCGCTCCTGTCGTCCGCCCCCGTCGCCCACGCGGCCGACGACGACCCCTACGACACGCTCCGCCGCCGCTGGCTGGAGATCGCCCTCGGCGCGGGCTACGACCCGGCCGCCGAGCCGTACGCGTCACGGCTCGCCGAGACCGGCGAACTGGCCCGCGGCTTCCGGGCGTCCATGGCGCCGACGGCGGACTCGCTGTGGCCCGGCTACCCGTACGACCCGCCCGCCGGCATCACCCAGGCCTACAGCAGGCTGTGGACGATGACGCAGGCGTACGTCCAGGAAGGCACCGGGTCCACCGGTGACGCGGGCCTGCTCGCGGACGTCCTGCGCGGCCTCGACCACCTCTCCGCCACCGTCTACAACCCCGCCACCACCCGCTACGGCAACTGGTGGGAGTGGCAGATCGGCAGCCCCCGCCTCCTCATGGACATCGTGGCCGCCCTGTACGGCGAGCTGACGGACGCGCAGATCGCCGCCGCCTGCGCCGCCGTCGACCACTTCGTCCCCGACAGCATGCTCGGCGACTACACGGGCACCTCGACCGGCGCCAACCGTGTCGACCTCTGCCGTTCCGTCGCCCTGCGCGGCATCCTCGGCCGCGCCCCCGAGAAGATCGCGCTCGCCCGGGACGCGCTCTCCCCGGTCTTCCCGTACGTCACGAAGGGCGACGGGCTCTACGCCGACGGGTCGTTCGTCCAGCACACCTGGGTCGCCTACTCGGGAACGTACGGGCAGGTCATGCTCGACGGGCTCGGGCGGCTGTTCGCGCTGCTCGCCGGGTCGCGGTGGGAGGTGACCGATCCCGGCCGGCAGATCATCCTCGACAGCGTGGAGCAGGCGTACGCGCCGCTGATCCACGACGGGCTGATGATGGACAGCGTCAACGGCCGTGCCATCAGCCGGGGTTACCTCAAGAGCGACGACCGGCAGGTCATGCGCAGCGACCACTTCCACGGGCAGGCGCTGATCGCCGCGATCACGCTCCTCGCCCAGGGCGCGAGCGCGGCGGAACGCGAGCGCTGGCAGGGGAGGATCAAGGGCTGGATCGAGCGGGACACCGTCACACCGATCCTGACGGCACGGCAGTTCGGGGTCGCCGACCTGGCCCGGCTGCACGCCGTCGCCGACTCGGCGCTCCCCGCGGCCCCCGAACCGACCGGTCACCAGCTCTTCGCGGCCATGGACAGGGCGGTCCACCGGGGTTCCGGCGCCGGTTCCGCGAAGGGTGTCGGCTTCACCGCCAACATCTCCATGGCGAGCGAGCGGATCGCGTACTACGAGTGCGGCAACGGCGAGAACCCGCGCGGCTGGCACACGGGCGCCGGAATGCTCTACTGGTGGGCCGACGGGAGCCGGTCCGGTCCATCGGGCGGGTCCGGCCAGTACACGGACTGGTACTGGCCGACCGTCGACTGGTACCGGCTGCCCGGGACGACCGTGTCCACCAAACGGCTCGCCGACCGTGCGGGCGGCGAGTGGGGCGAGCCCAAGCCCGCGGCGCGGTGGGTCGGCGGCACGACGGACGGGGAGTTCGCGGCGATCGGGCAGCACCTGCCGGGCCTCGGCTCGACGCTCCAGGCCCGCAAGTCGTGGTTCTGCCTCGACGACGCGATCGTCTGCCTCGGCGCGGGCATCACCGCCACGGACGGCGTCCCGGTCGAGACGGTCGTCGACAACAGGAACCTGGGGGAGGGCGGCACCCAGGCCTTCGTACGAGGTCCGGGCTGGGCCCACCTGGAGGGCCACGGCGGCTGGGTGTTTCCGGACGGGGCCCGGCCGCACGCCCTCCGTGAGGACCGCACCGGCGCCTGGTCCGACATCAACACCACCTCCACCACCGAACGCCGCACCCGCCGCTGGCAGACGCTGTGGCTCGACCACGGCACGGACCCGGTGGACGCCACGTACGCCTACGCCGTGCTGCCCGGGGCCTCGCGCCGCACGGTCGCCGCCCGCGCCGCCGACCGGCGCCGGCTGTCGGTCCTCGCCAACGACTCCGGCCGCCAGGCGGTCGCCGTCCCGGCGCTGGGGCTGCTCGCGGCGAACTTCTGGCGCCCGGGCACGGCCGGCCCGCTCTCCGTCACGGCCCCCGCGAGCGTGCTCGTACGCCGCCGGGGCGGGACGGCGACCGTCTGCGTGAGCGAGCCACCGCGTACGGGAGAGACGCTGGAGGTCGTCTGGGAGCGGCCCGTACGCGGGGTCGTGCGTGCGGATCCGGGCGTCGAGGTACTCGCCACGGGACGCCGGCTCAGGCTGCGCGTCACTCCAGGGACGGTATGCGCATCGATGGAGTGTGAGGTGACTCTCAGCTGAGCGCTTTGTACAACCCCTACAAGCCACAGGGCCTCTGAGCAGTCGGATCGCCTGCATGCGGCCAGGGTTCTGTTCAGGGCTACCAGTAAAACGGGCCGGAGACTGTACAGAGTCGACGGCCCGCTTTCCTTGGTGGACTTCGTAAGGTCACTACATGACCGTTTTGGACGAGACCGAATCCTTGGCCGACGAACCCGCGGATGCCCGTGGGCGCGTGGCCGAGCTGCAGGCGATCCGTGCGGAGGCTCTTCGCGGACCCAGCGACAAGGCGACCGCGGCGCAGCACGCCAAGGGCAAGCTGACCTCCCGCGAGCGGATCGAGCTGCTGCTGGACGAGGGCTCGTTCAACGAGGTCGAGCAGCTGCGGCGGCACCGGGCCACCGGCTTCGGCCTGGAGGCCAAGAAGCCCTACACGGACGGTGTCATCACCGGCTGGGGCACGGTCGAGGGCCGCACGGTCTTCGTCTACGCCCATGACTTCCGTATCTTCGGCGGCGCGCTGGGCGAGGCCCACGCCACGAAGATCCACAAGATCATGGACATGGCCATCGCGGCCGGAGCGCCGCTGGTCTCCCTCAACGACGGCGCGGGCGCCCGTATCCAGGAGGGCGTCTCGGCCCTCGCCGGGTACGGCGGCATCTTCCAGCGCAACACCCGCGCCTCCGGCGTCATCCCGCAGATCTCCGTGATGCTCGGCCCGTGCGCGGGCGGCGCGGCCTACAGCCCCGCCCTCACCGACTTCGTCTTCATGGTCCGCGAGACCTCGCAGATGTTCATCACCGGACCGGACGTCGTCAAGGCGGTCACCGGCGAGGAGATCACCCAGAACGGCCTCGGCGGCGCGGACGTCCACGCCGAGACGAGCGGCGTCGCGCACTTCGCGTACGACGACGAGGAGACCTGCATCGCGGAGGTCCGCTACCTCCTGTCGATGCTGCCGCAGAACAACCGCGAGAACCCGCCGACCACCGAGTCCGAGGACCCGGCGGACCGCCGTTCCGACGTCCTGCTGGACCTGGTGCCGGCGGACGGCAGCCGTCCGTACGACATGACCAAGGTCATCGAGGAGCTCGTCGACGACGGCGACTACCTGGAGGTTCACGAGCGCTGGGCCCGCAACATCATCTGCGCGCTGGCGCGGCTCGACGGCCAGGTCGTGGGCATCGTCGCCAACCAGCCGCAGGCCCTCGCGGGCGTGCTGGACATCGAGGCGTCGGAAAAAGCGGCGCGTTTCGTCCAGATGTGCGACGCTTTTAACATCCCGATCGTCACGCTGCTGGACGTACCGGGCTTCCTGCCCGGTGTCGACCAGGAGCACGGCGGAATCATCCGCCACGGCGCGAAGCTGCTGTACGCGTACTGCAACGCGACCGTGCCGCGGATCTCCCTGATCCTGCGCAAGGCCTACGGCGGCGCGTACATCGTGATGGACAGCCAGTCCATCGGCGCCGACCTCACTTACGCCTGGCCGACCAACGAGATCGCCGTGATGGGCGCGGAGGGCGCCGCGAACGTCATCTTCCGCCGCCAGATCGCGGAGGCGGAGGACCCCGAGGCGATGCGGGTGCGCATGGTCAAGGAGTACAAGGCAGAGCTGATGCACCCCTACTACGCGGCCGAGCGCGGCCTGGTCGACGACGTCATCGACCCCGTCGAGACCCGCGAGATCCTCATCCGCTCCCTCGCGATGCTGCGCACCAAGCACGCGGACCTGCCCTCCCGCAAGCACGGAAACCCGCCGCAGTAACCCGTCGGACCCATGACGGCAACCCCGCGTACCTCTCTCTCCCGGAGACTGACACCCATGGACATTCCTGATATCCGCGTCGAGAAGGGCCACGCCGGCCCCGAGGAACTGGCTGCGGTAACGGCACTCCTCCTGGCCCGCGCGGCCTCCGCGCCCGCCGAGGCCCCGACCCACGGCACCCGCCCGAAGGCAGGCTGGCGCCGCCTGGAACGCACCCCGGGCTTCCGGGCCCCGCACTCCTGGCAGGGCTGACCCCCAGCTCACCCGATCGCCGGGCCCACTCCACGAGGAGAGGGCCCGGCGATCGCTGTTTCGCTCAGGGGGAGGGGGTCTGCTTCACAGCCGCCAGCAGCGCGGAAAGGCTTTCCGTCCGCACGGCGAGTATTCGCCCGGGTTCGTCACTCTCGCGGAGGGCGGTGCCGTCTTCGGTGGCGGCGACCTCGACGCAGTTGTTGCCCCCCTCGTCGGAGAACGAGGACTTGACCCAGTTCAGGCCGGACACGTGTGACACCCCACTCACAGCTCTTTGGCGACGGTGCGGATGAAATCCCTCGACTTGGAGGGAGTCAACGCCACCTGTTCGACCAAGTCCAGTCGCGTTCGGAAGTTGGCGAGCTGCGCGGGGGAGTCGATGAAGACGGCTCCTGTCGGCGAGTCCATCTGCACGGTGTCCAGATGGCTGTTCGAAGCCTCCGCGTACATGACGGAGGAGTCGCCGAGCAGGGGGAAGCCACCGGCTGCGAACGGGATCACTTGCAGCGTTACGTTCGGACGGTCGGCAGCTTCGAGAAGGTACTCCAGCTGAGCCCGGGCGACGCTGCGTCCTCCGAGCCGCATTCTGACCGCGGCCTCGGACATGAGCCCCGACCTGCCCCCGGCACCGGGCTCACGGCGGACGGAGGTCACGGCGCACGCGGAGGACGGCCGTGGGCTGCTCATCCTCGACACGGTGGCCGACAGGTGGGGCGGATGCGCCATAGGGGAGGGGAAGTTCGGCCCGGGCGGCAAGACGATCTGGTTCGAACTGAGCTTGCCTGCCGCGCCGACGCCGGTGGGCTCCACGGTCGTCGGCCGGTGCCCTTAGGGGCGCGGGGAACTGCGCGATCAGCCACGACGGACCCGCACCCGACAACGCACGCGAAGGGGCCCCTCTGCCAAGAGAGGGGCCCCTTCGATACCGCTGAGCGCCGCAGGCCTACCGCAGGCGTGCCATCAAGGCATGCTCCACCAACGTGATCAGCGCCGACTTCGCGTCCGCCCTGTGGCGGGCGTCCGTCGTGATGATCGGGGTGTCGGGGCCGATCTGGAGCGCTTCCCGGACCTCGTCCGGGTTGTACGGCTGGCTGCCGTCGAAGCCGTTGAGGGCGATGACGAACGGCAGTCCGCTGTTCTCGAAGTAGTCGACCGCGGGGAAGCAGTCGGCGAGACGGCGCGTGTCGACGAGCACGATCGCGCCGATCGCGCCGCGTACCAGGTCGTCCCACATGAACCAGAAGCGGTCCTGGCCGGGTGTACCGAAGAGGTACAGGATCAGGTCCTGGTCCAGGGTGATACGGCCGAAGTCCATGGCCACCGTGGTGGTGGTCTTGTCCCCGGTGTGGGTGAGGTCGTCGATGCCCGCCGAAGCGGACGTCATCACGGCCTCGGTACGCAGCGGGTTGATCTCCGAGACGGCCCCGACGAACGTGGTCTTGCCCACGCCGAAGCCGCCCGCCACCACGATCTTCGCGGACGTGGTGGAGCGGGAAGGCCCTCCGCTAGAGCTTGCGAAGTCCACTGAGCACCCTTTCGAGCAAAGTCACGTCTGGCTGACCGCCGGCGTTCTCGTCGCCGCCGGGCTGATGAATGGCGACCAGGCCCGCCTCCGCCAAGTCGGCGACGAGGATCCTGGCCACACCGAGAGGAATCGTCAGCAGGGCCGAGATCTCGGCCACCGATTTGATCTCCCGGCAGAGGTTGCAGATGCGCTGATGCTCGGGCAACTGCCCCTGCATCTGGTGCGGCTGCGCTGTGGTGTGCACCAGCGCCTCGATGGCGAGCTGGTATCGCGGCCTGGTACGGCCGCCCGTCATCGCGTAGGGGCGGACCAGCGGATTGCTGGCGCTCCCCGCGGGAGACGGTTCGGGCGAGCGCCGCTGCGGCTGCACGGGCTGGATGCGCGGTGCCGGCGGCTGGTCGTAAGGAGAGGGGCCCGGACCCTGAGGGGAGTAGGGCTGCTGGCGTCGGGGGCTCGGCGCGGAGGGAAAGTTGTACCGGTTCGGCGAACCGTCGCCGCCCTGGCCCTGGCCGGGGCCGTAGGACCAGTTGCCCGAAGACGAACCGCCTGGGGGTGTTGCCACTTTCTCCTCCTCCGAATGTGCCGGGCCCATCAATGTGGAGCCGCGTCCCGAAACCTTACGGCCACGGGACGCCAAAACGCATCGTTTGTCTGCTAGTTGAGAAGGCTCCCCTGAAGCTCGGCACGCAGATCCGGCGTGAGGACCGTACCGGCACGGTCGACCAGAAGGGCCATCTCGTACCCAACGAGACCGATGTCCGCTTCCGGATGTGCGAGAACGGCGAGTGAGGAACCATCGGAGATGGACATGATGAACAGGAATCCCCGCTCCATCTCCACAACCGTCTGATTCACGCTCCCGCCCTCGAAGATGCGGGACGCGCCCGCGGTCAGTGAGGTCAGGCCCGACGCGACGGCCGCCAGCTGGTCGGCACGGTCACGCGGGAACCCTTCGGACATCGCCAGAAGGAGTCCGTCGGCGGAGACCACCACGGTGTGGGACACCCCGGGGGTGTTGTCCACGAAGTTGGTGATCAACCAGTTCAGGTTCTGTGCCGCCTGGCTCATCGGGCTCACACTAACGCTCCTGGTTGTAGGTGCTGTCAGGGCCACCGTGCTGGTTCCTGGTGGCCTGACCGTTCGTTTCACTGGTTGCATCACGGCCCCGCTGCACGCCGCGTCGCAGGTTGCTCAGCCTGCCCCGGACGTCCTCGGGAGCGCGGGAGACCTGGGGGCCGCCCTGTGGGGTCGATTCCGCGGTGCCCTCGACCAGATTGGCCTTGGGAACCCGCCGCGGCAGACCGGAGGAGGTGACCCCGCCCGCCTTGGGCTGCTTCAGCGCTTCGGCCCGGTGCCACATCTGGTCGTTGTTCGACCGCCAGTCGCCCTTGCCGCCGGTGCCGTTGCCGCCGCTGCCGTTGCTGTCGTTGTTCGCGAAGGGAGCCGGCGACTCCTGGCCCACGGACTGCTTGCCGACCGCGGTGGCTCCACGGCGGGGAAGTCCGGCGTCGGTGGTTCCGCGGCGCGGAAGTCCGGCGTCGGTGAGCTCGGGGGCGCTGGAGGGGACCGGTCCCGGAGCATCGAAGCCTACGCTGTCCTGCTCGGCCGCCTCAGCGGTCTGCGAGGACTCCGCCTGGGGAGCGTACTCGGCGGGGAAGCCGTTCTGGTACGCGTCCTGCTGCGGCCAGTCGTCCTGGTAGGGCTGCTCCTGGAAGGGCGGGAACGCGTCCGACCCGGCGGCCGGGTCCTGCTGGTGCTCGTCCTGGCCCGGCTCCGCGTAGGCGCCTTCCTGGTACCCGCCGGCCTGCGGGACCTGCGGGAAGTACGCCTCGTCGTACGACGTCTGCTGCTGTCCCTCGTACGACGTCTGCTGGTCGTAGGCGGGAGCGTCGGTGTACGCGGGCGTCTCGGTGTACGCGGCCGCCGAGTCGTCGAACGCGGGTCCGCCGTTCTCGTACCCCTGGCCACCGTTGTCGTAGGCCTGCTGCGGGTCGAACTCGCCCTGGAAGGACGGGGCCTCGCCGTCGGGGCCGTGCGTCTGGGCCTCCAGCGCCGCCCGGCGCTCCTCGCGCATGAGCGAGCGGCCCACCGGGTCCAGCTCGCGTATGTCGTCCGGGACCTCGGGGGTGGTGTAGCGGCTGTCGTCGAAGCCCAGTTCGGCGGCCGTGCGCAGGGCCGGCTGGGCGCTCTGGAACTCCTCGCCACCGAAGGGCGGCTGCTGCTGCTCCGGCTCCGGGATGATCTGCGAGACCGTGAAGTCGTCGCGCTGCACCTGGTAGTCGCCGCCGCCACCGTGGGTGATGGCGTCGGGGAGCATGACGAGCGAGGTCGTGCCGGCCTGCTCGCCCGAGGGGCGCAGCTGGACGCGGATGCCGTGCCGGTCGGACAGCCGGCCGACCACGAAGAGGCCCATGCGCTGCGAGATCGCGGCGTCCACGGTCGGCGGGTTGGCCAGCTTGTGGTTGATGTCCGCGAAGTCCTCGGCGGTGAGGCCGATGCCCTTGTCGTGGATCTCGACCATGACGCGGCCGTCCGGCAGGCGGGTCGCGGTGACGCGGACCTTGGTCTGCGGGGAGGAGAACGTCGTGGCGTTCTCCAGCAGCTCGGCGAGCAGGTGTACGAGGTCGGTCACGGCGCGGCCGTGGATCTCGGCCTCCGGGACCCCCGACAGCTCGATGCGCTCGTACTGCTCCACCTCGGAGGAGGCGGCGCGCAGCACGTCGACCAGCGGGACCGGCTGGTCCCAGCGGCGGCCCGGCTCCTCGCCGGCGAGGACCAGGAGGTTCTCGCCGTTGCGGCGCATACGGGTGGCCAGGTGGTCCAGACGGAAGAGGTTCTCCAGCTGGTCCGGGTCGGCCTCGTTGTTCTCCAGGTCGGTGATGAGGGTCAGCTGGCCCTCGATCAGTGACTGGTTGCGGCGCGACAGGTTGGTGAAGATCGCGTTGATGTTGCCCCGCAGGAGGGCCTGCTCGGCGGCGAGTCGTACGGCCTCGCGGTGGACCTGGTCGAAGGCGCGGGCGACCTCGCCGATCTCGTCCGTGGTGTTGATCGGGATGGGCTGGACCCGGGTGTCGACCCGGCCCGGGTCGGTGCGCGAGAGCTGGTCGACCAGCATCGGCAGGCGCTGCTCGGCCACCCCGAAGGCGGCGTTGCGCAGCTGGCGCATCGAGCGGCTCATCTGGCGGGCCACCATGCCGGCCAGGATGAACGCGGCGAGCAGGGCGATGACGACCGCGGCACCGGTGATGAAGGCGTCGCGCTTGGCGTCGGAGGCGATGGTCGAGGCCTCGGACACGGCCTTGTCGCCGAGGTCGGCCTCGATGGTGCGGTAGGCGTTGTACTTGGCGGTGTTGACCGCCCACCAGTTCTGGGCGGTGATGCCCTTGTTCGCGAGCGCGACCCGGGCACTGGCGTCGGTCGTCGCGAGGGTGCCGATACCGCTGACCATGTCGGTCTCGCCGGACGGCGGCGGGACATAGGTCTGCCCCTTGGCCGCGGCGGCCTCCGCGGCCGCCTTCGCCTGGGCCGCGCCGTCGGTCTGGATCTGCTTCTTGGCCTGCTCCAGCTTGGCGGCGTCGCTGTCCGTACCACCGCCGATGTACTCCTCGACGGCGATGCCTTCGAGGTAGGCGTACGAGGTGAGGGCGACGCGCTGCTTGGCCAGGCTGTCGTCGGAGGGCCCCGGCTTGATCAGCAGATGGGTGCCGATGGAGCGCTGGAGCGAGAGAGCGGCCTTGGAGAGGGAGATCGCGTAGACCGTACGGCCGTAGCTGGTGATGTTTCCGGTACCCAGACCGAGTTCGTTGGCGAACTCCATCAGCGGGTGCTGGATCTCGACGTAACCCTCTTCGGTCTGTACGCCCTTGAGTTTCGAGGTGTACGCGGCCGCGCGCAGGGCGGCGAGCTTGGGCTCCTGTTTGCGGAAGATCCCGAGGCGGCGTTCGAGTCCGGCCTTGGCCGGCATGTTCTTAGCGGCCTCGTTGAAGGCGACCGCCGCGGCGTCCGTCTCCTGGCGGGCCTTGACGACCGTCGCGTCCTTCTCGCCCTTGCCCTCCAGGAGGGGGGCGGCGGTGATGTCACGCTCGGAGTAGAGCTTGTCGCCGTAGGTCAGGGCGGCGCGGACCAGACGCGCGGTGTTCTCCGCGTCCTCGGCCTCCTGCCAGGTGTCGATCGAGCTCTTCACCTGGAAGCCGCCCATGACGAGGCCGACCACCACGGGTATGAGCAGAATGGCATTCAGTCTGGTCGGTACGCGCCAGTTACGCGGAGACAGGCGGCCACCGCTGGGCGGGGGTGCGGCCGTCGGCTCCGAGCCGGGCACATGTGCGGGTGCCGCTCCGCGCGGCGGCGGGGTGAAGTTGCCCCGTGCCGACGGCTCGGGACCGTTCTTGCTTCGCCTCACTCGACCAACAACCTCTCGGCTCGGCACCTTCGTCGTGCCGCGTGTGTCTTCCCGGCCCTTACTACTGGGCAGTTCTGGCATTCCAGCACGTCAGGGTGTGCTCGTCCAAACACTCGGAACCGAAGATTCCGGGTGACGTGAACCGCAGATAAAACGGAACATAAAGAACGAGCCCCGCCAAAAGGCGGGGCTTTTGTGAGCACAGCGGCATCAGACGACCGCGTCGCGTGGCGGCACCACTTGATATCTCTGTCGAAACGTTATGAACACTGAGGCCGACCGTGTCAAACGACACAGCCGGCTCCAATGCGTCTACGACAACTTTCGTACGTCGTTGCCGACTTGAGTGCCGAGCCTCCCAGGACACCATGCGGCGGGCGGGCCCTACCGCAGGCGCGCCATCAAGGCGTGCTCGACGAGCGTGATCAGAGCACTCTTGGCGTCCGAGCGATGGCGGGCGTCCGTCGTGATGATCGGGGCGTCGGGTCCGATCTGCAGAGCCTCGCGCACCTCTTCGGGAGTGTAGGGCTGGTGTCCGTCGAAGCCGTTGAGGGCGATGACGAACGGCAGTCCGCTGTTCTCGAAGTAGTCGACCGCGGGGAAGCAGTCGGCGAGACGCCGGGTGTCGACCAGGACGACGGCGCCGATCGCGCCGCGTACCAGGTCGTCCCACATGAACCAGAAGCGGTCCTGGCCGGGTGTACCGAAGAGGTACAGGATCAGGTCCTGGTCCAGGGTGATACGGCCGAAGTCCATGGCCACCGTCGTGGTGGTCTTGTCCCCGGTGTGGGTGAGGTCGTCGATGCCCGCCGAAGCGGAGGTCATCACGGCCTCGGTACGCAGCGGGTTGATCTCGGAGACGGCACCCACGAACGTGGTCTTGCCGACGCCGAAACCACCCGCCACTACGATCTTCGCGGAGGTGGTCGCCCGCCCTCCGTCAGAGCTTGCGAAGTCCACTGAGCACCCTTTCGAGCAGTGTCACGGCCGGGGCGCCACCGTTGCTCTCGTCGCCACCCGGCTGGTGGATCGCGACGAGTCCGGCCTCCGCGAGGTCCGCGACAAGAATCCGTGCCACGCCCAGGGGCATGGAGAGCAGAGCCGAGACCTCGGCCACCGACTTGACTTCACGGCAGAGGTGGCAGATCCGCTGGTGCTCGGGGAGCAGCCCCATGAGCGCTGCCGGATCGGCCGTGGTGCTGATCAGTGCCTCTATGGCGAGCTGGTAGCGCGGCCGGGTCCGGCCGCCGGTCATCGCGTACGGACGTACCAGCGGCTGGTCGCCCTCATCCTCGTACGAATGAGCGTACGGATCATGAGAAGCGGTGGGCGGGGTCATGGATCCTCCGGGCGGGACAGCAAGTCGGTCAGTCGTGCCGTCTGACGGGGCCGGTGGGGGGAGGGCGGCCGGACGGTTTTTCCTACATTCGGTAGAACCTTGCTAGTGGAGCAGGCTGCCCTGGAGCTCCGCCCGCAGATCCGGTGTGAGCACTGCGCCCGCACGGTCCACAAGCAGAGCCATCTCGTATCCGACGAGGCCGATGTCGCAGTCCGGGTGGGACAGGACCGCGAGGGACGACCCGTCCGAGATGGACATCAGGAAAAGGAAACCCCGTTCCATCTCGACGACCGTCTGGGCCACCGTGCCGCCCTCGAAGATGCGGGAGGCACCGGCGGTCAGGGACGTGAGTCCGGAGGCAACGGCCGCGAGCTGGTCGGCGCGGTCGCGCGGGAAGCCCTCGGACATTGCCAGAAGGAGTCCGTCGGCGGAAACGACGACGGTGTGGGACACCCCGGGGGTGTTGTCAACGAAGTTGGTGATCAACCAGTTGAGGTTCTGTGCCGCCTGGCTCATCTGGCTCAACTAACGCTCCTGCTGGTGAGTGGGGCTGGGGAAGCTGCCGGTCTGGCCGGTACCGGCCTGGCGCCCCTGCTGAATGCCCCTACGAAGATTGGTCAGCCGTCCGCGTACGTCATCGGGCGCACGCGAGACCTGCGGACCGGTTTGGTGCTGTTGCTGCTGCTGAGCCGTTCCCGCGACAAGGTTCGCGCGGGGGACCCGGCGCGGCAGACCCGAGACGGTCACGCCACCCGCGGAGGGCTGGCGTACCCGCTCGGCCTGACGGCCGAGTTCGTCATTGGGAGTGGTCCGCCAGGAGGAGGCGGAAGCGCCGGCGGGTGCCGGACGCTGCGGGGCCGCGGGAGCCTGGGCGGGCTGCTGCGGCGTCTGCTCGTTCTGGGCGCCGTCGCCGCCCTGAGCCTGGTTGAACCAGTTGGTTTCCAGGGTGTCGTACAGCGGTGTACGTCCGTCGCCGGGACTCGTCGCCGGCGGCAGCTCCCAGCCCTCGTTCGGTCCCCGTACCTCTTCGGGCCGCTGGGGAGCGGTCCGGTTGTCCGGCTCCGGGGGGAGCGAGGGGCGGCGGCGCGGCTGCGGGCGCTGCTGCGAGGGGCGGTTGCCGTTGACGGGCCGTTCGAACTGCCCGGTGCCACCGTCCTGCCGCTCGCCGTAGCCCTCGCTGTAGCCCTGCGCCGGGAACTGCCCGGTGTCCTGCTGGGCCGGTGCCGCGTACTGACCGTTGCCGTTGGTCCCGGTGTCGTAGCCGTTCGGGGCGTACTGCGCCGGGTCCTGGCGGTTGTACTGGCCGCCCGCCTGCGGGTTGTGCCCCGCACCGGAGTGGTTCGGCGAACCGAACACGTCCGTGCGGACGAACTGTCCGTTGTCCTGCGGCGCGTTCGTGCCGGGACGCGGGGCGTCGTAGTCGGGCCGCTGGAACTCGGCGGTGGACGCGGGTCCGGCCTGCCGGTCGTCGATCCGCGGCATCTGCGAGGTGACGTCCGGCTCCTCGTGGCCGCGCGGGGCGTCCTGCGAGGAACGCGGCACCGGCGGCTGCGCGTTGTCGTCGCTCCAGCTGGGCACCCGCGGCTGCGGGTTGCCGCCCGGCAGCTCGGCGCGCGGACCGCCGCGGGGCGGCAGCTGCGGAGACTGCTGCTGGGGGCGGCGGCCCTGGTCGCCGTTGCCGGCCGGACGCTGCTGGTGCTGCTGCCCGGAACCGGGGCCGCGGTTGCCGCCCATGGTGTCCTGGCGGTTGCCGCCGAACAGGTCCTGCTGGCCGCCGGAGTTGTTCCCGAAGCCGTTGAAGCTCTGCTGGGCACCGGCGCCCGCGGGGGCCGGCCTGCCCTGCGGCGGGTACGGGGGCTGCTGCTGCGGGGACTGCTGGTTGCGGTTGCCGCCCGGCGCACCCGGTCCACCCGGACGGCCGCCCGCCTCGGGCCTGGGCAGTGCGGCCCGCGGCGCGGAACCCGCTCCGACCTGGCCACGCTGCGGCGGCGGGTTCAGCCGGCCGCCGTTGCCGCCACCCTGCGCACCGGCGCCGAGCGCGGGACCGTTGCCGGCTCCGCCCCGGCGGGCCGCCGCGACACCGGCCGCGGCCTGCGCCGCCGCCGGACCGCCGACGGCGGGAGCGCCCTGGCCCTGCTTGTTGCCCGGAACCTTCTTGCCGCCCTGGGCCACGTCGACCGGGAGCATGACCAGCGCGGTCGTACCACCGGAGTCGGACGGGCGCAGCTGGATGCGGATGCCGTGCCTCTGCGACAGACGGCCGACCACGAACAGACCCATGCGGCGCGAGACCGAGACGTCCACGGTGGGCGGCGAGGCGAGCCGCTCGTTGATCGCCGCGAGGTCCTCGGGCGAGAGGCCGATGCCGGTGTCGTGGATCTCGATCAGTACGCGGCCGTCGGGCAGCGCGTGACCGGTGACCTTGACCTTGGTCTGCGGGGAGGAGAACGACGTGGCGTTCTCCAGCAGCTCGGCGAGCAGGTGCACGAGGTCGTTGACCACGCGGCCGGCGACCTCGGTGGTGGGCACCGAGGAGAGTTCGATGCGCTCGTACTGCTCCACCTCGGACGCGGCGGCGCGGAGCACGTCGACCAGCGGGACCGGGCGGGTCCAGCGACGGCCGGGCTCTTCACCGGCGAGGACCAGGAGGTTCTCACCGTTACGGCGCATGCGGGTCGCGAGGTGGTCGAGCTTGAACAGCGAGGACAGCTGGTCCGGGTCGGCCTCGCGGGACTCCAGTTCGGAGATGAGCGAGAGCTGACGCTGGATGAGGCCCTGCGAACGGCGCGAGAGGTTGGTGAACATCGCGTTGACGTTGCCTCGCAGGAGGGCCTGCTCGGCGGCGAGTCGCACAGCCTCGCGGTGCACGTCGTCGAAGGCCGCGGCCACCTGGCCGATCTCGTCCTTGGAGTGCACACCGACCGATTCGACGGACGTGTCGACGTCCTGCGGGTCGGACTCGGAGAGCTGCTTGACCAGCTCGGGCAGCCGGTCCTGGGCGACCTTCGTCGCGGTGTCCTGCAGCCGGCGCAGCGAGCGGATCATCGAGCGGGCCACCACGAAGGCGCCGACCAGCGACACACCGAGCACCAGCAGGATCAGCGCACCGGAGATGATCGCTTCCTGCTCGGCCTCGTTGCGCAGCTCGCGGGCCTTCTGCTCCATCTGGTTGAGGAGCGTCAGCTCGATCTTCGACATCTCCAGGATCTTGGCGGAGTCGGCGTCCACCCAGTCCAGGTACGAGCGCTTGGCCTGCAGCTGCAGGCCGTTGTTGCGCTGCAGGACGCGCGACAGGTAACCGTCGGCGTCCTTGATGGTCGGGCTCGGCTCGTCGAGCGGCTTGGTGAGCTGGTCCGCGTTGCCCTCGTAGATGTTGGCGAAGCTCGTGAGTTCGAACTTCTGGTTCTCGAAGGCGGAGAGGCCGTACTGACGGTCGTTCGGGGAGAGTTCACCGAACGTCTTGTTCGTGGCGGGCAGGGCCGCGGCGATGATCGCCCGCTGGACGGACGCGTACTCCTTGGCGGTGGAGAACGCCGCCAGGGCGCGCGTGCGCTGGATCATCTCGGGGTTGCTGGTCGCCTCGGCCATGTCCTGGGAGAGACCGAGCAGCTGCTCGATGAGGCGGTGGTACGCCTCGACCGACTGGGACGAGTTGTCCTCGTCCTGGAAGGCGTTGTTGCGGACCTTGTTGAGGGTGTTCAGCTGGGTGGCGATGGCCACCACGTTGTCGCGTACACCGTCGAGGTTCTCGTTGTTGTCCGCGTCGTCGAGCTCGTGGGTGCCTTCCAGGAAGGCGGCACGCGCACGGTCCGTCTTGTCGCGGAGGCCCTTGATGGCGACGTCGCTGGCCTTGGTGCCGTTGGCGAGCGGACCGGCCGACTTGTCGCGCTCCGTCTGGAGCGCCGCGGCGAGCTCGGTCGCCTGCTTGGTCATGTCGGTCAGCAGCTTCATGTTTTCGAGCTGCTGGATCTCGTCCATCGTGTCGCTGATGCGCAGCGCGCCCAGCGAGGTGGCCGCGACCACGGGCAGCGCGAGCAGCGAGACCAGACGCGTGGAGATGCGCCAGTTGCGCAGTGCTATTCGCGAGCCGGGGCCGCTGGGGGCCGTCGCCTTGGGCGGCGCGGGAGCCGGGGTGCCGGGAGCACCGTTCGCCGCGTTCGGACCGCCCTTGCCCTGCGCGCCCTTGGGCGCACCGGGCCGCGAGGAGCGGTCTCCGTTGTTGCCGGCCTGCGCCGGTCCCGGGTTCTGGGCGTGCTGGGGCGAGGAGCCGACTGCCCTGGGGCCAGTCCCGCCTTGCGGCTCCGGCTCCGCCGAAGCGCTGCCATCCCTCTTGAAACGTCCCTGCACTAGCGTCGCAACCTCTGGACCAGGCGCCCCTCCGTGTGAACGGCGGGACGGTGTCGGCGTCTTGGGGGAGCCCTGAAAGCTCTCCCAGTGGTGGTCGTGAGTGACCGGCGCAGGTTCCCCTTTCCCGCCGCCACTCGGCGCTGCGTTGCGCCCTTGCGCGCCGGGTCGTTCCTGCGGCGGTCCGAGGAATTCCAGCACAGTGCCGGATCTCCAACAAGGCCCATGGGTCATGCTGTGACCTCCGTGACGCGTTGTGAGGGCAGCGTCACGAGACGTAGAAAGTGACCTCATCCATATCGGACACTTAGGGACGAGACCTTCGCGCACAAGCGGTGTCCCAGTCGCCATGATCAGGAGCGGAATGATGTCTTCCGTGCCGCAATGTCCGTTTGGTGGCCTAGAGGTGAGGGTCCTAAATAACCCATATGCCCGGCAGTAAGTGAGGAAACTCACACGACGATCACGGCGTCTTCACGGCTTCGACAGGGAAGCGGATGTTTAGCCTGACGCTTTACAGGGATGGCAAATCCGACAACCCGCGCCTACGCGACGGTTCCCGAACCCGCGGCGCCTCCAAGGAACAGGGCCTGTAACCCCAGATGAAGACGACGATGACCTTCCTCAACATAGCCAACCCGCGGCGCACCACCCTGGCGCACCTCGAAGACGCCGAGGAACTGCGTACGCCGGAGCGGGAAGGGCACGCCGTCGAGCTCCCCGCGCAGACCGCCAACCCCCGCCGCACGATCCTGATGGACGTCCCGGTCGCGGCGGGCGTCACCGAGTAGTCACCCCGCCCGGGGCGGACCCGCCCCGGTGGGCCCCGGCCCGTAATGCGCGAGGCGGCCGCCCCTTGCCGCGTTAGCCTGGAGCATCAGACTCCGGCCAGCTCAGTGAGGGGCGCAAGGACACCGTGCGCATCGCCAGGTTCTCCATCGACGGCAACGTCGCGTTCGGTGCGGTCGAGGGCGAGAGCCCTCCTGGATCGACCGACGGCCTCGTGCTCGACATCATCAAGGGCATCCCGTTCGCCGACTTCGAGCTCTCCGGGACCAAGGTCCCGCTGAGCAAGGTCCGCCTCCTGCCGCCCGTGCTCCCGAACAAGGTCGTGGCCTTCGGCCGCAACTACGCGGACCACGCCAAGGAGATGGGCGGCGAGGTGCCCGACGCCCCGTTCGCCTTCTTCAAGCCCTCCACCTCGGTGATCGGCTCCGGCGACGACATCGCGTACCCCTCCTTCACCGAGGAACTGCACCACGAGGCCGAGCTGGCCGTGGTCATCGGCCGGATGTGCCGTGAGGTCCCGCGCGAACGTGTCAAGGACGTGATCCTCGGCTACACCTGCGCCAACGACATCACCGCGCGCGACATCCAGCGGCGCGAGAAGCAGTGGGCCAGGGCCAAGGGCTTCGACTCCTCCTGCCCGCTCGGCCCCTGGGTGGAGACGGACCTCGACCCGTCCGACCTCACCATCCAGTGCACGGTCAACGGCCAACAGCGCCAGCTGGGCCGCACCAGCGAGATGATCCACTCCATCGAGGATCTGATCGTCAACATCACCGAGGCCATGACGCTGCTCCCCGGAGACGTCATCCTCACGGGCACCCCCGCCGGGGTCGGCCCCCTCGGTGTCGGCGACGAGGTCGCCGTCACCATCGAAGGCATCGGCACTCTCACCAACAAGGTTGTCAAGCGTGGCTAGCGCATCCGACCCCGCCGTCCGAGTACGTTTCTGCCCCTCCCCGACCGGCAACCCCCACGTGGGCCTGGTCCGCACGGCCCTCTTCAACTGGGCGTACGCCCGCCACACCGGCGGCACGTTCGTCTTCCGCATCGAGGACACCGACGCGGCCCGCGACTCCGAGGAGTCGTACGAGCAGCTCCTGGACTCGCTGCGCTGGCTGGGCTTCGACTGGGACGAGGGCCCCGAGATCGGCGGCCCCCACGCGCCGTACCGCCAGTCGCAGCGCATGGACCTCTACAAGGACGTCGCGCGCAAGCTCCTCGACGCCGGCCGCGCCTACCACTGCTACTGCTCGACCGCCGAGCTGGACGCCCGCCGCGACGCCGCCCGCGCCGCCGGCAAGCCCTCCGGCTACGACGGCCACTGCCGCGACCTGAGCGCCGAGCAGAAGAGCGCGTACGAGGCGGAGGGCCGCACGCCCATCGTCCGCTTCCGTATGCCCGACGAGCCGATCACCTTCACGGACCTGGTCCGCGGCGAGATCACGTACCTCCCGGAGAACGTGCCGGACTACGGCATCGTCCGGGCCAACGGCGCCCCGCTCTACACGCTGGTCAACCCGGTCGACGACGCCCTGATGGAGATCACCCACGTCCTGCGCGGCGAGGACCTGCTCTCCTCCACCCCGCGCCAGATCGCCCTCTACAAGGCGCTGACCGAGCTGGGCATCGCCAAGGAGACCCCGGCCTTCGGCCACCTCCCGTACGTGATGGGCGAGGGCAACAAGAAGCTCTCCAAGCGCGACCCCGAGTCCTCGCTGAACCTCTACCGGGAGCGCGGCTTCCTCCCGGAGGGGCTGCTGAACTACCTGTCCCTGCTGGGCTGGTCGCTCTCGGCGGACCGCGACATCTTCTCCGTCGAGGAGATGGTCGCCGCCTTCGACGTCTCGGACGTGAACCCCAACCCGGCGCGCTTCGACCTCAAGAAGGCCGAGGCCATCAACGCGGACCACATCCGGCTGCTGGACGTCAAGGAGTTCGCCGAGCGCTGCGCCCCCTGGCTGAAGGCCCCCTTCGCGCCCTGGGCGCCGGAGGACTTCGACGCGGCCAAGTGGGACGCGATCGCCCCGCACGCCCAGACCCGCCTCAAGGTGCTCTCCGAGATCACCGACAACGTCGACTTCCTGTTCCTGCCGGAGCCGGCCGTCGACGAGGCGTCCTGGACGAAGGCGATGAAGGACGGCTCGGACGCTCTGCTCACGACGGCCCGCGAGAAGCTGGAGGCCGCCGACTGGTCCTCCGCCGAGTCCCTCAAGGAGGCCGTGCTGGCCGCCGGTGAGGCGCACGGCCTGAAGCTGGGCAAGGCGCAGGCCCCGGTCCGCGTCGCCGTCACCGGCCGCACGATCGGCCTGCCCCTCTTCGAGTCCCTGGAGATCCTGGGCAAGGAGAAGTCGCTGGCGCGCATCGACGCGGCGCTCGCGAAGCTGACCGCGTAGGCGATACACGGGGAAGGGGCGGCATCCACAGCGGATGCCGCCCCTTCCCGCGTCCGCCGGGGGCGGAGGTACCGTCGGACCATGACGATCCGAGCGGTGCTGTGGGACGTGGACGACACGATCTTCGACTACACCACGGCCGACCGGGCCGGTATGCGCGGGCATCTGACCGCCGAGGGACTGCTCGGCGGATTCGCTTCCGTGGAGCAGGCCCTGGACCGCTGGCGCGAGCTCACCGACGAGCAGTGGGCGCGGTTCGCGGCGGGCGAGGTGGACTGGGAGGGCGGGCGCCGGGACCGGGTGCGGGCCTTCCTGGACCGGCCCCTGAGCGACACGGAGGCGGAGGACTGGTTCGGCCGTTATCTGGGTCACTACGAAGGGGCCTGGGCGCTGTTCCCGGACGTCCTGCCCGTCCTCGACCTGCTGGCGGGCAGCCACCGCCACGCGGTGCTCTCCAACTCCAGCCTGCGTGTCCAGGACCACAAACTGCGCGTCCTCGGCGTACGGGACCGCTTCGAATCGGTGCTGTGCGCGGCCGAACTGGGCGTCTCCAAACCCGCGGCGGAGGCGTTCCACACGGCCTGCGAGGCCCTGGACCTGCCACCGCACCAGGTCGCCTACGTCGGGGACCATCCGGAGATCGACGGGCGGGGCGCAGCCGACGCCGGCCTGTTCTCCGTCTGGATCGACCGCACGGGCATGAGCACGGTCACACCCCCCGCTCCGGACGCCGTACCGGGCCCGCCCGCGGATCGGCTCTCCCACCCGCGCCGCATCGTCTCGCTGGCCGAACTCCCCGCGATCCTCCGGCCCGATACCCGTTTTGGAGCGCCGTCCACCTTCAGGTAATGTTCTTCCTGCGCCGCCGGAGTGCGGGTCGAAAGACCACAGGCCGGAGGCGCAAGCTAAAACAAAATCCCCATGGGGTTGAGTTTCAGTGGCCTATGGTGTAATTGGCAGCACGACGGTTTCTGGTTCCGTTAGTCTAGGTTCGAGTCCTGGTAGGCCAGCTCGCAGAGCTTATCTGCACAAGCAGAGATCCAGCTCTGCAAGGCCCCCGTTGTGTAGCGGCCTAGCACGCCGCCCTCTCAAGGCGGTAGCGCCGGTTCGAATCCGGTCGGGGGTACAGATCCTTCCCAGGGGGTCAGTACGGGTCGCACCCGCTGACGCTCATGCAGGATCGCTAGGGCCCCCGTTGTGTAGCGGCCTAGCACGCTGCCCTCTCACGGCAGTAGCGCCGGTTCGAATCCGGTCGGGGGTACTGAGTGGTCTAGACCACTATTGGGCTATGGTGTAATTGGCAACACGACGGTTTCTGGTTCCGTTGTTCTAGGTTCGAGTCCTGGTAGCCCAGCTGGATCACTTGTGATCCTCGCCCCCGTTGTGTAGCGGCCTAGCACGCTGCCCTCTCACGGCAGTAGCGCCGGTTCGAATCCGGTCGGGGGTACAGAGAGAAGAAGCCCTCCCCACCAGGGGAGGGCTTCTTCCGTGTTGCGCGCCTTGAAGACGTCGGGCGAGGACATCAGGTGCGGGCGTCAACCCTGGCCGTTCGCTGCGGCGTTGAAGCGACCGGCCGGGGGAGTCGACGGGGTGGGAGTCAGCTGGTGCGGCGCAGGGCCTCCGACAGGCGCGCGGCCGCGTCGATGATCGCCTGGGCGTGCATCCGGCCCGGGTGGCGCGTCAGCCGCTCGATCGGGCCCGACACCGAGACGGCGGCGACCACGCGGTTCGAGGGCCCGCGCACCGGCGCGGAGACGGACGCGACGCCCGGCTCCCGCTCGCCGATCGACTGGGCCCAGCCCCGGCGCCGTACGCCCGACAGGGCCGTCGCCGTGAAGCGGGCGCCCTGGAGGCCGCGGTGCAGACGCTCCGGCTCCTCCCAGGCCATCAGGATCTGGGCCGAGGAACCGGCTTTCATCGTGAGCGTCGAGCCCACCGGGACCGTGTCCCGCAGACCCGACAGGCGCTCCGCCGCGGCGACGCAGATGCGCATGTCGCCCTGGCGGCGGTAGAGCTGGGCGCTCTCGCCCGTGATGTCGCGCAGATGCGTGAGCACCGGGCCCGCCGTCGCGAGGAGGCGGTCCTCGCCCGCGGCCGCGGCCAGCTCGGCCAGCCGGGGGCCGAGAATGAAACGGCCCTGCATGTCGCGCGCCACCATCCGGTGGTGTTCAAGTGCCACGGCGAGGCGATGTGCCGTGGGCCGTGCCAGTCCGGTCGCCGCGACCAGTCCCGCGAGGGTGGCCGGACCGGACTCCAGTGCGCTCAGGACAAGGGCTGCCTTGTCCAGAACGCCGACGCCGCTACTGTTGTCCATGAAACGATACTCGCGTCTCACTCTGTGAAACGCAAGTTCAATTTTCCGTGGAACGCGCCACCCTGATACGTACAAGGCCCGTGGACCGACGGGCCTGGCGGAAGACGTCCGGTACGGGGGGTACGGGCGCCCGCCGCCCCGGAAATCTCTAGTTGGGCCGGCGCCACACAGGCCGGCCGGAGGGAAAGCGATGGGTAGGACACTCGCGGAGAAGGTCTGGGACGACCACGTCGTCCGGCGCGCGGAGGGCGAGCCCGACCTTCTCTTCATCGATCTGCACCTGCTGCACGAGGTGACCAGCCCCCAGGCCTTCGACGGCCTCCGTCAGGCGGGGCGCCCCGTGCGCCGTCTCGACCTCACCATCGCGACCGAGGACCACAACACCCCCACCCTCGACATCGACAAGCCCATCGCGGACCCGGTCTCCCGGGCCCAGCTGGAGACGCTGCGCAAGAACTGCGCCGACTTCGGCGTGCGCCTGCACTCGCTGGGCGACGTCGAGCAGGGTGTCGTCCACGTCGTCGGCCCGCAGCTGGGCCTGACCCAGCCCGGGACCACGGTCGTGTGCGGCGACTCCCACACCTCCACGCACGGCGCGTTCGGCGCGCTGGCGTTCGGCATCGGCACCTCCCAGGTCGAGCACGTGCTCGCCACCCAGACGCTGCCGCTGGCCCGCCCCAAGACCATGGCCATCACGGTCGACGGCGAACTCCCCGAGGACGTCACGGCCAAGGACCTGATCCTGGCGATCATCACCAAGATCGGTACGGGTGGCGGCCAGGGCTACATCCTGGAATACCGCGGCTCCGCCATCGAGAAACTCTCGATGGAGGCCCGCATGACCATCTGCAACATGTCGATCGAGGCCGGCGCCCGCGCGGGCATGATCGCCCCCGACGAGACCACCTTCGCGTACATCGAGGGCCGCGCCCACGCCCCCCAGGGCGAGGACTGGGACGCCGCCGTCGCGTACTGGAAGACCCTGAAGTCGGACGACGACGCGGAATTCGACGCGGAGGTCGTCATCGACGCCGCCTCCCTCGCGCCGTTCGTCACCTGGGGCACCAACCCCGGCCAGGGAGCACCGCTTTCGGCCGCCGTCCCCGATCCTGCTTCGTACGAAGACGCTTCGGAGCGGTACGCCGCCGAAAAGGCCCTGGAGTACATGGGGTTGACCGCCGGGCAGCCGCTGCGGGACATCAAGGTCGACACCGTCTTCGTAGGTTCGTGCACCAACGGCCGCATCGAGGACCTGCGCGCCGCCGCGGAGATCGTGGGAGGCCGCAAAGTCGCCGACGGCGTACGCATGCTGGTCGTCCCCGGCTCCGCGCGCGTCGGTCTGCAGGCCGTCTCCGAGGGCCTCGACCTGGTCTTCAAGGAGGCCGGCGCCGAATGGCGGCACGCGGGCTGCTCGATGTGTCTGGGCATGAACCCCGACCAGCTGGCCCCCGGCGAGCGCTCCGCGTCCACCTCCAACCGCAACTTCGAGGGCAGGCAGGGCAAGGGCGGCCGTACGCACCTGGTGTCGCCGCAGGTCGCCGCCGCCACGGCCGTACTGGGCCATCTGGCGTCCCCCGCCGACCTGTCCGACGCCGACGTCCGTACGCCCGCTGGAGTCTGAGAGCCATGGAAGCATTCACCAAGCACACCGGCCGGGCGGTCCCGCTGCGCCGCAGCAACGTGGACACCGACCAGATCATCCCCGCCCACTGGCTCAAGAAGGTGACCAGGGACGGCTTCGAGGACGGGCTCTTCGAGGCCTGGCGCAAGGACGCGTCCTTCGTCCTCAACCGGCCCGAGCGCGCGGGCGCCACGGTCCTGGTCGCCGGTCCCGACTTCGGCACCGGCTCCTCGCGCGAGCACGCCGTCTGGGCCCTGCAGAACTACGGCTTCAAGGCGGTCGTCTCCTCGCGCTTCGCGGACATCTTCCGCGGCAACTCTCTGAAGAACGGCCTGCTCACAGTGGTTCTGGAGCAGAAGATCGTGGACGCGCTCTGGGAGCTCACCGAGAAGGACCCCGAGGCCGAGATCACGGTCGACCTGGAGGCCCGTGAGGTGCGCGCCGAGGGCATCACGGCCGCCTTCGACCTCGACGAGAACGCCCGCTGGCGGCTGCTGAACGGGCTGGACGACATCTCCATCACCCTCCAGAACGAGGCGGACATCTCCACGTACGAGGCCAAGCGGCCCTCCTACAAGCCGCGGACCGTTCAGGTCTGACCCGAGCCGGACCGGCACGGCTGATTCCAGCCAGGCAACAGGCCTCTGTACCCCCAATCGTGGACGGTTGGGGGTACATCCGTGTCTGCCTCCGGAAGGGGTGTTCCGGCCTTTGTGATTGGCCTCAACTACCCTTGTTTCAATGGCCCTTGATGGGGTAGCCGAAACCCGGCAGAGCCAGGTGGCGAGGTGTGCGGGAGGCCCTCGGGAGGCGGTAGTTACCCCCTGCGCAGGCGACAACTCGCCCCAGATGGCACAATCTGTGCATGGAACACGACGGCCAACTCGACCTCTATGCGGCAGTCGCGTCCCAACTCAAGGAAGCGCACACATCGGTGCGCGCACTGCAAGTCCCGGAGGGCGTACGGATGGCGCTGACCCGGAAGCTGCTGGTCATTACGGCCGTGGCCAAACACGATCTCGCCGATGCGACAAGGCGTCTGGAGCGGTTCACGACGGACCTCGACGAGGGCCGAATCCCCGAAGAGGAACGCTGAGGAACTTGGGCGGCGCCCCAGTTCGTTGCGGCACAAGGGTGATTAGCCCGTTTCGTGTTTGATTTGCGGTATATATCTGCCTAACGTGCGAAAAAGCTTGAACACTTTCGTTCTGGCAATGTCTCCGAAGGGGAAGACGTGAACAAGGCGCAGCTCGTAGAAGCGATTGCCGACAAGGTCGGCGGGCGTCAGCAGGCCGCTGACGCGGTCGACGCCGTACTGGACGCCGTGGTGCGTGCAGTTGTCGGCGGGGACCGGGTCTCGGTCACCGGCTTCGGTTCCTTCGAGAAGGTGGACCGTCCGGCCCGTTACGCCCGCAACCCGCAGACCGGAGAGCGGGTTCGGGTCAAGAAGACCTCCGTGCCCCGTTTCCGCGCGGGCCAGGGCTTCAAGGACCTGGTGAGCGGCTCGAAGAAGCTCCCCAAGAACGACGTCGCGGTCAAGAAGGCGCCCAAGGGCAGCCTGAGCGGTGGCGCTTCCGCCACGGTCAAGAAGGCCGCGGCCAAGAAGGCCACCACCGCCAGGAAGGCGACGGGGGCCGCGAAGAAGACCACGGCCGCGGCGACGACCCGCAAGGCGACCGCGGCGAAGAAGACGTCGTCCGCAGCTGCGAAGAAGACCACCGCGGCCGCCAAGAAGACGACCGCCAAGAAGACCTCGGCGGCCGCGAAGAAGACCACGGCGGCGGCGAAGAAGACCACCGCGAAGAAGGCGGCGGCGAAGAAGGCCCCCGCGAAGAAGGCCGCGGCCAAGAAGGCGCCGGCCAAGAAGTCGGCGGCCCGTACGACCACCGCCAAGAAGGCCACCGCCCGCAGGTAGACAGGGGCGCAGGGCATAAACGCGCCGGGCCGGGCTCCCACGGGGGAGCCCGGCCCGCGGCGTTTTCGGAAGCTTCGGGTCGCCTCAGAAGGTCTGCAGGGTCACCAGGGTGATGCGGCGGTCGTCCTCACCCTCGACCTCGATCCGTACGCGCTGGCCCGGACGGAGCAGTCTGAGGCCGCCCTTGTCGAAGGCCGGGGCGTCGAAGGGGACGGGGGTGCCGTCGTCCAGGAGCACTTGGCCCGTGCGGGTCTCTGGGTCGTATGTGTACGCGGTGGCCTGCATGGCTGAAGGGTATGCGGTTCCCCTGCCGGGGGAGGGGTGGGGTTTCTGGGGTCGGTGGGTGTGTGCGGGTCGGTGGGGGCCGGTCGCGCAGTTCCCCGCGCCCCTTGGGGTGTCCGGGGTTGGTGGGTACCTGCGGGGCGGTGGGGGCTTGTCGCGCAGTTCCCCGCGCCCCTGTCGGGGCTCGGCTTGTAGTGCCCCCGCGCCCCTTTGGGGTGTCCGTCGGGGCTCAGGCTGCTTTGAGGCGTTGGGCTGCTGTTGCCGTGCGGGGGCCGACGCCCAGGGCCAATGCCGCTCGCAGGTCCGCGCCCGTGTCCACGTCCTGGCGTACGGAATCCACCGCGGTCAGCAGGAGTTCCGCGGCGCCCGAGGCGCGATGGCGCGCGCGGGAATCCGTTCCGAAAGCGGGAAGCAATTCGTGACCCGGGGACGCACCCAGGAGAGTGGTACCGATTCCGGCGGCGTCCGCGAGGAAAGCCCGGGGGAATTCGGCGGCGGCCATGAGTACCCGGGCCAATTCGAGAGGGCGCAGCGCGGGCAGATCCGCGTTCATGGCGGCCAGCGGTGTGTGCGGGTTCGCGATGCGTACGACGGCCTCCGCGTGCCGCAGGGCCGCGTTCAGGCCGCCTCCGGGCTCGTCCGGGACGATCCGGGCACCCAGGGCGGCCAATTCGCGTCCGGCAACGGCGTCGCCCGTGACTACGGCCACATCCGCGACTTCCGGGCAGGCCAGCGCCGCGGCCACCGTGTCCTGCGCGAAGGCGAGGGCGAGCCCGGGGCGCAGACCGTCGGCCGCCGTGTCCGAGAGCCTGCTCTTCGCCCGCGCAAGGGCTTTGAGGGGTACGACCATGATCCATTGCACGAGCGTCTCGTCCCTCCCTTGTCCCGCCCATTGTCCCCCGGGCGCCGGAGAGGGGCCGAGGCCGGGGCGTACGGTGTTCTCGACAGACCGGCGGTCCGGGGTGACACTTGTCCGGCCCCCGAGGCCCAAGAGGAAGGTGTTCGCGTGTCCCGCCGCAGAATCGGCTTCTGGTACCGCTTCTCAGCGGTCCTCGTCAAACCGCCCCTGGTGGTTCTGATCAAGCGGGACTGGCGTGGAATGGAGAACATTCCTGCCGATGGCGGATTTATCACCGCGGTCAACCATAATTCTCACGCCGATCCGTTCGCGTACGGGCACTTTCAGTACAACACCGGCCGCGTTCCGCGTTTCCTCGCCAAGAGCGGGCTTTTCAAGAGCGGATTCGTCGGAGCGGCCATGCGGGGCACCGGGCAGATCCCGGTCTATCGCGAGAGTTCCGACGCGCTCAGCGCCTACCGGGCCGCGATCGACGCCGTGGAGCGCGGGGAGTGCGTCGCCTTCTATCCCGAGGCCACCCTCACCCGTGACCCCGACCTGTGGCCGATGACCGGCAAGACGGGTGCCGCGCGGGTCGCGCTGCAGACCAGGTGCCCGGTGATCCCGGTGGCCCAGTGGGGCGCCAACCACCTGCTGGCCCCGTACGCGAAGAAGCCCGACCTCTTCCCGCGCAAGACGCACCACGTGCTCGCGGGCCCGCCCGTGGACCTCTCGCGGTTCTACGACAAGGAGATGACCCCCGACCTCCTGAAGGAGGCGACCGAGGTCATCATGGCCGCGATCACCGCGCAGCTGGAGCTGATCCGCGGCGAGAAGGCACCGGCCACGCGGTACGACCCGCGCCTGGTGCGGATCGAGCAGCGGCGCAGGACACGGGAACAGGACGAGCAGGAAGCGCACGACGAGCACGACGAGCTGAACGCGCGCCGGGGACCGGCCGCGCAGGAGAAGACCGCGCGGGAAGCAGACGCGCGGGACACGACCGAGGCAGAGCACGAAAAGGGGCACGGCAAGTGACGACATCCGGCAGGCCCGTCAAGGCGACCGTCTTCGGGACCGGATCGTGGGGCACCGCCTTCGGCATGGTGCTCGCCGACGCCGGCTGCGACGTGACGCTGTGGGGACGGCGGGCCGCACTCGCCGAAGCGGTCAACTCCACCCGCACGAACCCCGACTACCTGCCGGGCATCGAACTCCCGGAGAACCTGCGGGCCACCACGGACGCCGCCGAGGCCGCCCGCGGCGCCGACTTCACGGTGCTCGCCGTGCCCTCGCAGACGCTGCGCGAGAACCTGGCGGACTGGGCGCCGCTGCTCGCGCCCGGCACGGTCCTCGTCTCCCTCATGAAGGGCGTCGAACTCGGCTCCGCGATGCGGATGAGCGAGGTGATCGAGGACGTCGCGAAGGTCGGCGCCGACCGGATCGCCGTGGTCACCGGGCCCAACCTGGCCCGGGAGATCGCCGCCCGGATGCCGGCCGCCGCCGTGGTCGCGTGCCGCGACGAAGGGGTGGCCCAGCGGCTCCAGGCCGCCTGCCACACGCCGTACTTCCGGCCCTACACCAACACCGACGTGGTGGGCTGCGAGCTCGGCGGCGCGGTCAAGAACGTCATCGGTCTCGCCGTCGGCATCGCGGACGGCATGGGCCTGGGCGACAACGCCAAGGGGTCCCTCATCACACGGGGGTTGGCGGAGACGACCCGGCTCGGGCTCAGGATGGGCGCCGACCCGCTGACGTTCGCGGGACTCGCGGGTCTGGGCGACCTCGTGGCGACCTGTTCCTCGCCGCTCTCGCGCAACCACACCTTCGGTACGAACCTCGGCAAGGGCATGACCCTCCAGGAGACCATCGCGGTCACCAAGCAGACCGCCGAGGGCGTCAAGTCCTGTGAGTCCGTACTGGACTTGGCGCGCCGGCACGGAGTCGACATGCCCATCACGGAGACCGTCGTCGAGATCGTCCACGAGGGCAAGCCGCCGGTCGTCGCCGTCAAGGAACTGATGTCACGCACCGCCAAGCCGGAACGGCACTGAGCGACCCCGCCACCGGCCGCTGACTCGGAGCCCTACCACCGGGTACTCTCAACCCGATATGAGCACCGAGAACCTTCCCCAGAGCCCTGAGCAGCCGCCTCGCAAGCCGCGCGTGGCCGTCGTCTTCGGCGGGCGCAGCTCCGAACACGGGATCTCCATGGTCACCGCCGGAGCCGTCCTGCGGGCCGTCGACCGGACCAAGTACGACGTCCTGCCGATCGGGATCACCCGGGAAGGCCGCTGGGTGCTCACGGCCGACGACCCGGAACGGATGACGATCACCGAACGCCGTACGCCCGACGTCGAGTCGCTCGCCGAGTCGAGCGAGGGCGGCGTGATCCTGCCCGTGGACCCCGCCAACCGCGAAGTGGTCTACAGCGAGCCGGGTTCGGTGCCCAAGGCGCTCGGCGAGGTCGACGTCGTCTTCCCGATGCTGCACGGCCCGTACGGCGAGGACGGCACCCTTCAGGGGCTGCTGGAGCTCTCCGGTGTCCCGTACGTCGGCTCGGGTGTGCTCGCCTCGGCCGTCGGCCAGGACAAGGAGTACATGAAGCGGGTGTTCACCTCCTTCGGGCTGCCGGTCGGCCCGTACGTGGTGATCCGGCCCCGCGAGTGGGAGCAGGACGAGTCGGCGGCCCGGAAGAAGATCATCGACTTCGCGGGGGAGCACGGCTGGCCGCTCTTCGTGAAGCCCGCGCGCGCGGGCTCGTCGATCGGCATCACCAAGGTCGAGGACCTGTCCGGCCTCGACGAGGCGATCGCGGCGGCCCAGCACCACGACCCGAAGATCATCGTGGAGGCGCTGCTGCGCGGCCGCGAGATCGAGTGCGGGGTCCTGGAGTTCGAGGACGGGCCCCGGGCCTCCGTACCGGCCGAGATCCCGCCGGTGCAGTCGCACGCGTACTACGACTTCGAGGCGAAGTACATCGACTCGACGCCCGGCATCGTGCCGGCCCCGCTGACTCCCGAGCAGACCGCCGAGATCCGGCGCCTGGCCGTCGAGGCCTTCGAGGCCGCGTCCTGCGAGGGCCTGGTCCGCGCGGACTTCTTCCTCACGGAGGACGGCGAGTTCGTGATCAACGAGATCAACACGATGCCCGGCTTCACGCCGATCTCCATGTACCCCAAGATGTGGGAGGCGACGGGGGTCCCGTACCCGGAACTGGTGGACCGCCTGATCCAGGCGGCCCTGCGCCGCTCGACGGGCTTGCGGTAGAGCCGCTTTGTTCTGAGGGGCGTGGCCACCGGCTTCGCTTCTTCGGGCGGCGCCGGGCCCTTGCCTTTAGGGGCGCGGGGAACTGCGCAGCACCAGCCACGACGCACCCGCACCCGACAACGCACCGGCGGAGCACGAACCGGCCGTGGCCATCAGTCCGCGATCCCCAAAGGGATCGTCTTCTTGATGGCCCCGGCCAGATCGACGAGAACAGAGGACGTGTCCCGCCCGGACGGCACCGTCACCTCGACGTACACGCTCCGCTGAGCGGAGGTGAAGCGGGTCACCCCGCCGTCCCGTTCCTCCATCAGCCACCCCACCCCGTTCACGCCGCCCCCGATCGCGTCGGGATCACTCCCGTCGGCCACCTTGGGGTCGACCATCTTCGCGGGCCGCGACACCCCGCAGCGCAGTATGATCGCCGGGCTTCCCCAGCCCGCGGTCAGCGCCGACCGGGGCTCGGGATCCTTCCGGTCGAGGCCGTCCACCTTCTGTGGGAGCGACTTGTCCAGGTTCCGGCACAGCTCGGCGGCCTTCGCACCCGGACTGGGAACCGGGGCCGGGGCGTTGTCGTCTGCTGAGGAGCAGCCTGTGGCGGCGATCAGCAGAACGAGGGCGGGCAGCCCGACCAAGGAAGCACGCCGGTGACGGAAGGAGTCCACCGGCCCAGCGTAGACGGGGGCTACAGGTGCACGACCGGGCAGGTCAGGGTGCGGGTGATGCCGTCCACTTGCTGGACTCGCGCGACCACCATGCGGCCGAGCTCGTCGACCGTGTCGGCTTGGGCCCGCACGATCACGTCGTACGGTCCGGTCACGTCCTCGGCCTGGATCACCCCCGGAATCTTGCTGATCGTCTCGGCGACGGTCGACGCTTTGCCGACCTCCGTCTGGATCAGGATGTACGCCTGTACCACGGAACCTCCAGGGCGGCCACGAGGATCATGTGGGGAAAAGGAACGCCACGGTATCGCGTCGCCGCACGCCACGGGGAGACCCGCGGGGGCGGGGGCTTGCGCGCCAGGGTGCACGGACGGCACAGGTTGACGGTTGACTCGACGGTACCGAGGTACGGGACGGCCCGCGACCGGACGCACGCGGGACGCGGCCGGGCCGACGTGGGAACAGAAGCGCGGCCGAGCGGCAACAGAAGCAGAGAAGGCAACCCGGTTCATGGGCACGAAGGGAACAGGTGAGACTCGGTGAAGGGAACCGTGGGCGAGTTGGGGGAGTTCGGGCTCATCAAGGAGCTCACCTCCCGGCTCACCACCACCCCGGCGGTACGCGTCGGGCCGGGTGACGACGCGGCCGTGGTGGCCGCCCCCGACCGCAGGGTCGTGGCGAGCACCGACATCCTCCTGGAGGGGCGGCACTTCCGGCGCGACTGGTCCACGGCGTACGACGTCGGGCGCAAGGCCGCCGCGCAGAACCTCGCGGACATCGCCGCCATGGGCGCGGTGCCGACCGCACTGCTGCTCGGCCTGGTCGTCCCGGCCGAACTGCCCGCCACCTGGCCCTCCGAGCTGATGGACGGCCTGCGCGACGAGTGCCAGGTCGCGGGCGCGGCCGTGGTCGGCGGGGACGTCGTACGCGGCGACACGATCACCGTGGCGATCACCGCGCTCGGCGATCTGCGCAACCACGAGCCGGTGACCCGGGCCGGCGCCCGGCCCGGCGACGTGGTGGCCGTGACGGGCTGGCTGGGCTGGTCCGCGGCCGGGCACGCCGTGCTCTCCCGCGGCTTCCGCTCGCCGCGCGCCTTCGTCGAGGCCCACCGGCGCCCGGAACCGCCGTACCACGCGGGCCCCGCGGCGGCCGGGCTCGGCGCGACCTCCATGACGGACGTCAGCGACGGGCTGATCGCCGACCTCGGGCACATCGCCGAGGCCAGCAAGGTCCGCATCGACATCCGCTCCGGTGCCGTGGACATCCCCACGCAGATGAACGACATCGGTCAGGCCGTCGGCGTCGACCCGATCCAGTGGGTGCTCACCGGCGGCGAGGACCACGCGATCGTCGCGACCTTCCCGGCGGACGTGAAACTGCCCGCCCGCTGGAAGGTGATCGGCGAGGTCCTCAACCCGTCGGCGCTTCCCCAGGTCACCGTCGACGGGGCGCCCTGGACCAGCAAGGGCGGCTGGGACCACTTCGGGGACATCGAGTCATGAGCACCCCGCAGAGCGTCCCTTCCCGCACCCCGCCGGATGCCCCTCCCCGCACCCCGCCGCGTGTGCTGACGGTCGCGGGCTCCGACTCCGGTGGCGGGGCCGGGATCCAGGCCGACCTGAAGACCATGCTCGCGCTCGGCGTGCACGGCATGAGCGTGCTCACCGCCGTCACCGCGCAGAACTCCCTCGGCGTACAGGGCGCCTGGGAGCTGCCGGTGGAGGCGGTGCGGGCCCAGTACCGCAGCGTGGTCGACGACATCGGCGTCCAGGCGGTCAAGACCGGCATGCTCTCCTCCGCCGAACTCGTGGAGGCCGTGGCCGAGTTGATCGGCGGCACCGACGCACCGGCCGTGGTCGACCCGGTCGGAGTCTCCAAGCACGGCGACTCCCTGCTGGCCTCGTCAGCCCTGGACTCCGTACGGACGAAGTTGCTCCCGGTCGCCACGGTGGCGACACCGAACCTCGACGAGGTGGCCCAGCTCACGGGGGTCACGGTCGAGTCGGAGGACGGGATGCGGCGGGCGGCGGAGGCCGTGCTGTCGTACGGGCCCGCCTGGGCGCTGATCAAGGGCGGGCACCTGAGCGGGGACGCGGTGGACTACCTCACCGACGGCTCCGACGAGCTGTGGCTGAGCGCGCCCCGGTTCGACAACCGGCACACCCACGGCACGGGGTGCACGCTCGCGAGCGCGATCGCCTCCGAGCTGGCGAAGGGGCTGTCGGTGCCGGACGCGGTGGTGGCGGCGAAGGAGTACGTCACCGGGGCGATCGCGGCCGGATTCGCGCTCGGGGCCGGGATAGGCCCGGTCCATCACGGCTGGCGGTTCACCTCAGAGGCCGGGAGCGACCGAGAGTGACCGGGTAGCCGGGGCGCCGTATCGCCGCGATGTCCGGGAACAGCAGAAAGCCGGTCCTCCGTGAGGGGGACCGGCTTTGAGCGGTGGACCAGCAGTGGCTGCGCGCTGTGCAGATGTCAGCGCGAGACCTTGCCGGCCTTGATGCACGAGGTGCAAGCGTTGACGCGCTTCGGCGTCCCGCCGACCACGGTACGGACGCGCTGGATGTTCGGGTTCCAGCGACGGGACGTACGGCGGTGCGAGTGCGAGATGCTGTTGCCGAAGCTCGGCCCCTTGCCACAGACGTCGCAGTTGGCAGCCACGGGTCACTCCAAAGACTTCAGATGCTCTTACGGTGGATCCCGGCATGCCGGGATCAGGATCGTAGGATCTGAGTGGCGCTGCCAGGGGAAGGCCCGATGAGATCGGGCAACCGGAGCAGCATACAACGACTGCGTCCGTACAACGAAACTACCATGTCCCGTGCGGGGTCCCTCCCGGCCCTCTTCCGGTCGGCACCCCACCTGGGTCTACGCTGCGTCGGACGTTCGGCCGCTCGGTCCGGCCGCTCAGACCGGCTGCTCAAGGAGGCGCAGGTGCCGCAGGTGCCGCAGACATTGGACGCATCCGCGGTACGTGCCTGGTGCGGACTCGCGCTGGAGGCCCTCGGCCGTGCGCGCGAGGAGATCGACGCGATCAATGTCTATCCCGTCGCCGACGGGGACACCGGCACCAACCTCTATCTGACCGTCGAGTCGGCCGCCGCCGCGGTCGAGGCGGTCTTCGCGGCGCACGCGGCGATGTCCGTGGTCGGCACCACACACGAGGGTCCGGTGACCGAGGGTCCGGCGTCCGAGGGGGCGATGCCAGGCGGGCCGCTGATCGAGCCGCCCACACTCGCCGACGCGGTACGGGCCATGGCGCACGGCGCCCTCATCGGGGCGCGCGGCAACTCGGGGACGATCCTCGCGCAGCTCCTGCGGGGCATGGCCCAGGTGCTCGCCGCGGACACGGCCACCGAGCGGACCGACGGCCCGGGCCTCGGGCTCGCCCTGCGGCACGCGGCCGACGCGGCCAGGCAGGCCGTCGCGCACCCGGTCGAGGGCACGGTCCTCACGGTCGCCACGGCCGCCGCCGACGCCGCCACGGGCGTCGAGGGGGACTGCGCGGCGGTCGCACGGGCCGCGTACGAGGGTGCGCGGGCGGCGCTCGCGGCGACCCCCGGGCAGCTGGCGGTCCTGGAACGGGCCGGAGTGGTCGACGCGGGCGGACGGGGACTGGTGGCCGTGCTGGAGGCGCTGGTGGAGACGTTCACCGGCGCGGCCCCCGCCATGGGCGCGGTCCCGGTGCTCGCGCCCCACGCGCGCGTGGAGGCCGAGGCGGCGGAGTGCGCCGACGGCGGTCCCGGTTCCGCACCCGTCCGGGACGAGAGCGGCCCGGCCTTCGAGGTGATCTACCTCCTGGAGGCGGACGACACGGCCGTGGCACGGCTGCGCGACCGGCTCGACACGCTCGGGGACTCGCTCGTCGTGGTCGGCGGGGACGGGCTGTGGAACGTGCACGTCCACGTCGACGACGCGGGCGCGGCCGTGGAGGCGGGGGTCGAGGCCGGCCGCCCGTACCGGATCCGGATCACGCACTTCGGTCCCGCCGACGCGCACACCACGGGCTCGACGGTCCGGCCGGTCCGGCAGAGGGCGCAGCGCGCGGTCGTGGCCGTCGTCCCCGGGGAGGGCCTCGCGCGGCTCTACGCCGAGGCCGGGGCCACCACCGTCCTCGCGCGCCCCGGGGAGCCGCCGGCCAGCGGAGAGCTCGTGGACGCGGTACGGCGGGCCCACGCCCTGGAGGTGGTCCTGCTGCCGAACGACGCCGAACTGCGCCACACGGCCGCCGCGGCGGCCGAGCAGGCCCGCGCCGAGGGCGTACGGGTCGCGCTGATCCCCACACGCTCGGCGGTGCAGGGGATCGCCGCGCTCGCCGTGCACGAGCCCGAGCGGCGCTTCGACGAGGACGTGGTCGCGATGACCTCGGCGGCGGGCGCGACCCGGTACGCCGAGGTGGAGGTCGCGGAACGCCAGTCCTGGACCATGGCCGGCATCTGCCAGGCCGGCGACGTCCTCGGCCTCATCGACGGCGACGTGGCCGTGATCGGCTCCGACGTCACGGCCACCGCCGAGTCGGTCCTCAACCGCATGCTCTCGGCGGGCGGCGAGATGGTCACCCTGGTCCTGGGCGACGAGGCCCCCACCACGATCGCGGACCACCTGGAAGCGAGGGTCCGCGAGTCCTACCTGGCCGTGGACACGGTGGTGTACCGGGGCGGCCACCAGGGGGCACTGCTACTGATCGGCGTGGAGTAGCCACCCCCTGAGCCTCGCAAGAGGCGCGGGGAAGGGCGCGACCGGCGCCCCTTCAGGGCGAAAGCTGGACGCAGCGATGAACCGGTGGGCCCCGTAAGGGGCGCGGGGAACGGCGCGAGCGGCCCCCACCGAGCCCGCACCCACCCCACAACCCCTCCGGGGCGAAGCCCCGTCCCAGGGGCGCGGGGAACTGCGCGACAAGCCACAGCGCACCCGCACCCGCACCCGACCGTCAGTCCCCTCCCGCAGCCCGCAACAACCGCTCCGCCTCGGCGACCCGAGCCACCCCGACCTCGTCGGCGGCGTGGGCGTGGGCGTGGGCGTAGGCGTCGAGGACCGCCCGGGCCCGCCCAACAGCCTCGCCCGGCCGCTCAAGGTCCGCCTCGATCCACCCCGCCGCAAGCAACGCCCCCGTCCAGTCATGGACAGCGTCCTCGCCGAGCGAGAGAAACCCCGACACGGCCAGCGTGAAATGCCCCAGCGCCTCCTCGAACACGGCACGGATCACGTCGTCCGCGGCGTCCTCGGGCACGGACCGGGCAACCAGGTCCCCGAACTGCCGATGCGTATGGGCGAGTTCGGCGACGAGCGACGCACGAGCAGCCTCACCGTCACCGTGACCGCCCTCGCCTCCGTCCCCGGCCAGGGACACAACCCCGGCCACACCCGCCTCGCACGCCCCGACCGCCAGCCCCATCAACTCCCGCGCACTTTCCGGCGCCCCGGCGTCCTCCGGGCCCCCGCCGTCCCGCCCGCGCACGGCGAGCCACGCGCGGGCCCGCAACGACCGGACCAGCCCGTGGACGTTCCCGAGGGTCGCCCACAGATCACCGGCGCGCTCGTAGGCAAGCTCCGCCTCGGAAAGCAGCCCCGCGTGCCCGAGCGCCTCCGCGGCGAGGTGCGCGAGCGTCGCGTGGTCCTGCTGCTCCGGCCACCGCCGGGCGATGTCGGCCGCCCGGAGCCAGTGCTCGGCCGCCTCGCGGTGCTCACCCAGCTCGGTGAGGCAGTCGCCCAGCCACCACCGGGTCTGCACGACCGCCTCGTCGCCGTGCGTGTCCGCGCTCAGTTCCGCCAGCGCCGACTCCAGGACCTCCGCGGCCTCCGCCCACCGCTCCTGGCGCAGCAGGAAGCCGCCCAGCTGATGCCGCGCCCAGGCGCCCAGCGTGGCACTCTCGCCGCCCTCGTCGGCCCAGTGCGACGCCTCCAGGGCGTGGTCCGCCGCGTCCCCGAACCGCCCCGTGGCGCCGAGTATCTCGGCCAGCTGGAGATGCAACTGGGCCTGCCCGACCGCCTCCACGAAGGGCGCCCCGTGCTCCAGCGCCGCCCTGGCCGCCCGCTCTGCCGCCTCGGCGTCGCCCAGCTGGCGCGCGAGCCCGGTCAGCCGGGCCTCGTACTCCACCGCGAACCACGGCACCCCGGCCGCGACGAACGCCTCCGACGCCTCCGTGAGCAGCCCGGCGGCCTTCTCCGCGTCTCCGGAGAGCGCCGCGAGCTCGCCGAGCATCGCCTGCGCCTCCGCGGCCCGTGAGGCGACCAGGAGATCGTCCCCGGCGCCCGGCCCGGCGAGGGCCAGCAACTCCCGGGCGGCGTTCCTGGCGGCGGCCGAAACCCTCGATCCGCCCCCTGAGCCACCGTTCGGGCCACCGTTCGGCCCGTTCGTCCCCGCCGTCTCATGCACCCGCCGCAGCAGGATCCGGGCCCGCCCGACCAGCACGGAAGCGGCCTGCGGGAGCCCGGTCGCACCCTCCGCGAAGAGCGCGAGCACCCGCTCGTACGGCTCCGAGACCGCGTCCAGTGCCTCCTCGCTCCGGCCGGACAGGGCCAGCGCGTACGCTCCACGCGCGCGTGCCGCCAGCGCCTCGCCCGGGTCGCCCGCGTCCTCGTACAACTCGGCGGCGCGGGCGAACAGTTCCACGCCCTCCGGGCCGAGGCCCATCGCCTCGTGGTCGGTCATCTCCGCACGGTCGCGCGCAGTCAGCGCCTGCTCCCCGACGGCCTCGACGCCCCCGACGGCCTCTACGGCTTCTACGGCTTCTACGGCCTCGGCGACCGCCGCCCAGGCCGCGACGGACTCCGGGTGCAGCGACGCGGAGAGCCGCCGGGCCTCGGCGAGCAGCGCGGGCAGCTCCGGCCCCGCATCGGTGACGGGAGCCGACGCCGGCCGCACGGGGGCGGTGGCGGCGCCGGTCCGCACCGTCGCCCGTACCCCCAGCGGCAGGCGCTCCACCAGCGGCTGCCGGTCCATGCGCCGGCGGATCCGCTCGCTCACCCGCGTCGTGCCGTTGCGCGCGTCGAAGCGCCCGGCCAGGGAAAGGGCCTCCACGCGCGCGTGGGCGGCGAGTTCGCCCGCCGTCCAGGTGCGCCCCGCCGGACCCGGCACGGCCTGGGCGCCGAGCCCGAGGGAGGTCAGCCGGTCCGCCAGCAGGGTGACCACGGCCAGGAAGTCCATGCGGCTGCGCGGCTCCCCGCTGTCCGTGAAGTACGAGGGCCGCTCCGCGAGCAGCTCCAGAGCGCGTGCCTCGTTGCCGCTCAGCGCGCAGAACTCGACGTGGTCCGCGTACGCGCCGCGCATGCTCTCCATGGGGCGCACCAGCCGGAAACCGCGCAAGTGGTGGGCGCGTGCCTCATCCGTACGGCCGAGGCGCAGCAGGGGCAGCAGCGAGGACGCGAGGACGGCGTGCGGTTCGTGGGCGCAGGTGTACTCGCCCTCCAGGACCGGCCGCCACAGCTCAAGGGCTTCGGCGTCCGCGCCCCGCTCCGCCCGCCAGCCGCCCTGGTCGTGCAGTTCGCAGGCGTGGCAGTCGGCCATGGCGTCCCGGTCCGCGGCGAGCCACGCCGTGTACGCGCGCTCGGCCCGCTCCAGGTCCCCGACCTCCCGGGCCACGGTGAACTCGGCCGCGCGCACGGCCCGTTCGGAGTGTCCGGCGAGCCGGTAGCGGTGTTCCATCTCGCCGAGCCACTTCTCGACGGAGGCGAGCGGTATGTGCGGCTGGCCGAGCATCCCCGAGGACACCCACTTGAAGACCCAGTGCAGGGAGTGGATCTCGTACGCGTCGAAGTCCTCGGGCCGTTCGTCCCACATGCGCAGCAGGCGCGCGAAGGGGACGAACATCCGGTCCTTCTCGGAGCTGTAGTTGTAGACCTTCAGCTGGTGGCCGAGCGCCTCGATCACGGCGAGCGGGATGTTCAGCTTCTCGGCCTCGGTGAGCAGCTGTTCCGCGCGCGCGTTGCGGGCGGGGCCCTCCGGCTGCTCGTAGTTGTCCTGCATCGCCCGGCGCAGCGCGTCGAAGTCCCTGTCCGTGTTCATGGGCTCGCTCATCGGTGGCCCTCCTCCGGGGGGTCGTTGTGGGTGGCCCACTCCAGGAGGCCCATGAACGCGCGGTTCAGCAGCGCCGAGTCCGCGGGCCGCAGCGGACGCTGCGCCATCAGCAGGGCCTGTCCGTAGAGCGATTCCGCGGCCGTGCCGATCAGCTCGCGGTCGTCGAGCGAACTGATCCGCCGGATCAGCGGGTTCAGATGGTTGAGCACCAGCCGCGCGCGCGGGGCGGTGCCGCGCAGCGAGCCGAGGATGCCCGCCCACAGGTCGTCGGCCTGCTCCTCGGCGTCCGCGCGTGCCTGCTCGTGGCGGGCCGCCCGGTCGTCGAGGTGCAGCGCCGGTACGGAGAGCGGATGGAAGGCCCGTAGGACGACATCGCATCCCAGGGGGTCGAGTTTCGCCCGCGCGGCCCCCAGGAAGGCCGACAGGGCCAGCTCCACCGCCGGGTCGACCGCGTCCAGATGCGCGGTCACCGTGTCGGCGTCCAGCTCCGCGACGACCGTCCCCGGGCGCACGGAGGGCAGGGCCTCGACCAGTTCGGTGTCGTACGTGTAGCCGCCGTTGACGACCCCCACGCCCTGCGCGGACGCGATCTGCGCGACCTGCCGGTACTCCTCCACGGTCCGCGTGAAGTGCACCACCGGATGCCGCTGCGCGAACTCCTCCAGGGACAGCCGTCCGTCGGTGGTCTCGAACGGCAGCCACGGCAGCATCGTGCGCAGCATCTCGCCGTCGTGCCGCGCCAGGGACTTCACCCCCAGGTGGTGCACGGACAGGAAGGCGGCGAGCCGCTCCGGATCCCCGGCCGCGAGCCCCGTCAGCCAGGTCCGGATCCGCTCGCCGAGCGCCTCCCGTACGCCCGCCAGGGTCTCGTCCTCGTACAGCGACTCCCGGGACGCGGTGGGCCGCAGGCTGTCCGTGTCCAGGACGCAGCGCACGAAGAACGCCCAGTCGGGCAGCAGCTGTTCGGCCCGCTCGGTGAGCAGCATGCCCTTCAGGTGGACGCGATGCCCGGCGCGCTGTGCGGGGCTGACCGCGGACGGCAGCACGTACGCCACTCCGCGGATCCCGGCCAGCGGCACGTTCAGCTCGATCGAGTCCAGCGGGGTGAAGCCGAACAGGTCGTGGCAGTGCCGGGCCAGGGCGACCCGCCGGGCGGCCGGACCGGGATACGAGCGGTCCCAGGGCGCCGGCAGATCCGTCACGGCCTCGTCGCCCACCCGGACGTCGTACGGCAGCAGCGAACCGAAGTCCCGGGCCAGCGCCAGCACCCGCTCCCCGGCCAGCCAGTCGGCGGCGCCCGGACGGGCCTCCAGGTACACGGTGGTGCCCGGTTCGGCACGGGCCCCGGGCGGCAGCGTACGGACCCGGTACGAGCCGTCGTCGCTCGCCGTCCACTCCACGGGCGGTGCGTCGGGCGTACGCGCGCTGCGGCTGACCACCCGGATGCGCTCGGCCACCACGAAGCAGGCGAGCAGGCCGATACCGAACTGGCCCAGGAAGTCGGAACGGGCCGATTCCAGGCCTTCCGCCCGCTTGGAACTGCGGCCGATGGTCGCCAGGAGGCTGTGCACGTCCTCCTCGGTGAGGCCGATCCCGGAATCCTCCACGCGCAGGGTGCCGTCCTCGGCGAACAGCCGCACCAGGGCGGGTGCGTCCGGCTGCTCGGCACGCCGGGCGGTGATCGCGTCCACGGCGTTCTGCAGCAGTTCGCGCAGATAGACCTTGGGACTGGAGTAGAGGTGGTGGGAGAGAAGGTCCACGAGGCCGCGCAGGTCGACCTGGAACGAATGAGGTGACTGGGATGCCTGGGACGGCTGTGAGGTCTGGGAGTCCATCGTCGCTGCGCCGGTGGGGGGACGTGCGACGGCGCGGGGTCGGGCGGTCCCGTGACGAGGCGACCGCGAACAGTGCCGGAGGGCGACATCCTAGGGCCGGAACGAGCCGTCTGACCAGGGGATTTCCGGTACGTATACGGCATTGTCAGTGGGGTGGTGTGCAATGGATCTCGTGCCCGCGCTCGAAGAACCACTGAAGAAGGTGCTCGGACCCGCCACCGCGAAGGTGATGGCCGAGCATCTCGGCCTGCACACCGTCGGCGACCTGCTGCACCACTATCCGCGCAGATACGAGGAGCGCGGGCAGCTCACGCACCTCGCCGACCTGCCCATGGACGAGCACGTGACGGTGGTCGCCCAGGTCGACGACGCCCGTCTGCTCACCTTCGCCTCGGCCAAGGCACCCCGTGGCAAGGGCCAGCGCCTCGAAGTGACCATCACGGACGGCAGCGGCCGGCTCAAGCTGGTCTTCTTCGGCAACGGCGTGCACAAGCCCCACAAGGAGCTCCTGCCCGGCACCCGCGCGCTGTTCTCCGGCAAGGTCTCCGTCTTCAACCGCCGCCTCCAGCTGGCCCATCCGGCCTACGAGCTGCTGCGCGGGGAGGACGCGGACGAGACGGTGGACACCTGGGCCGGAGCGCTGATCCCGCTCTACCCCGCCACCGCCAAACTGGAGTCCTGGAAGATCGCCAAGGCCGTGCAGACGGTCCTGCCGAGCGCCCAGGAGGCCGTCGACCCGCTGCCCGGGCCGCTCCAGGAGGGCCGGGGCCTGGTCTCCCTGCCCGAGGCGCTGCTGAAGATCCACCGCCCGCACACCAAGGCGGACATCGAGGACGCCCGCGCCCGCCTCAAGTGGGACGAGGCCTTCGTCCTCCAGGTGGCCCTGGCCCGCCGCCGCCACGCCGACTCCCAACTGCCCGCGGTGGCGAGGAAGCCCAAGCAGGACGGCCTGCTGACCGCCTTCGACGCGAAGCTCCCCTTCACCCTCACGGAAGGCCAGCAGAAGGTCTCCAAGGAGATCTTCGACGATCTGGCCACGGAACACCCGATGCACCGGCTGCTCCAGGGGGAGGTCGGTTCGGGGAAGACGATGGTGGCGCTGCGCGCCATGCTCGCCGTGGTCGACGCCGGCGGACAGGCCGCGATGCTCGCGCCCACCGAGGTGCTCGCCCAGCAGCACCACCGGTCGATCACCGAGATGATGGGGGAGCTGGCCGAGGGCGGGATGCTCGGCGGGGCCGAGGACTCCACGAAGGTCGTGCTGCTCACCGGTTCCATGGGCGCGGCCGGCCGCCGACAGGCGCTGCTCGACCTGGTCACCGGCGAGGCCGGACTCGTCATCGGCACGCACGCGCTGATCGAGGACAAGGTGCAGTTCCACGACCTGGGCCTGGTCGTGGTGGACGAACAGCACCGGTTCGGCGTGGAACAGCGCGACGCCCTGCGCGGCAAGGGCAAACAGCCCCCGCACCTGCTGGTGATGACCGCCACGCCCATCCCGCGCACGGTCGCCATGACCGTCTTCGGCGACCTGGACACCTCGGTCCTGGACCAGCTCCCCGCCGGGCGCTCGCCCATCGCCAGCCATGTCGTCCCGGCCGCCGACAAGCCCCACTTCCTCTCACGCGCGTGGGAGCGGGTGCGCGAGGAGGTGTCGAACGGCCATCAGGCGTACGTGGTCTGCCCCCGCATCGGCGACGAGGACGACGACCCGAAGAAGTCGAAGAAGAAGCCGTCGCCCGAGGACGAGGCCGAGAAGCGGCCGCCCCTCGCCGTCCTGGAGGTCGCCGACCAGCTCGCCAGGGGCCCGCTCCAGGGCCTCAAGGTCGAGGTGCTGCACGGCCGCATGCCCCCGGACGACAAGGACGCCGTGATGCGGCGCTTCGCCGCCGGTGAGACCCACGTCCTGGTCGCCACGACGGTCATCGAGGTCGGGGTGAACGTGCCGAACGCGACCGCGATGGTGATCATGGACGCCGACCGGTTCGGCGTCTCCCAGCTCCACCAGCTGCGCGGCCGGGTCGGCCGTGGCTCCGCGGCGGGCCTGTGCCTGCTCGTCACCGAGATGCCGGAGGCGAGCCCGGCCCGCCAGCGGCTGACCTCGGTGGCGTCCACCCTCGACGGCTTCGAGCTCTCCCGTATCGACCTCGAACAGCGGCGCGAGGGCGATGTCCTCGGCCAGGCCCAGTCCGGGGCCCGCACGTCGCTGCGGATGCTCGCGGTCATCGACGACGAGGACGTCATCGCCGAGGCCCGCGAGGAGGCGACGGCGGTGGTGGCCGCCGATCCGGACCTCGACGGTCTTCCCGGTCTGCGCACGGCGCTCCAGGCGCTGCTGGACGAGGAGAGAGAGCAGTACCTGGACAAAGGCTGAGAGCCGCCTTCCCCTGGGGGCTGCGCCCCCAGACCCCCTGTCGGCCTGAACGGCCTCGTCCTCAAACGCCGGACGGGCTGAAAGAAGAAAGGCGGGGGCGCAGCCCCGCCTTTCTTCAGGGGCGCGGGGAACTGCGCGAGCAACCGCGACGGACCCGCACCCGCCCACCGTGCGAAGGACCCCCCACCTGCCAGACTGACCCCGTGACCACCCCCTCCAGCAAGGACCCGCGATGACCCGCGTGATCGCCGGCACAGCAGGCGGACGCCGCCTCGCGGTCCCGCCCGGCACCGGCACGAGACCCACCTCCGACCGCGCCCGCGAGGGACTCTTCTCCACCTGGCAGTCCCTCCTCGGCGGCCCCCTGGACGGCGACCGCGTCCTCGACCTGTACGCCGGCTCGGGCGCCATCGGCCTGGAGGCGCTGAGCCGCGGCGCCGGACACACCCTGCTCGTGGAGGCCGACGCCCGCGCCACCCGCACGATCCGGGAGAACGTGAAGACGCTCGGCCTGCCCGGCGCCGAGGTGAGGTCCGGCAAAGCGGAGCAGATCATCCGTACCGCCGCCCCGGAGGCCCCGTACGACCTCGTGTTCCTCGATCCGCCGTACGCGGTCACGGACGACGATCTTCGCGAGATCCTGCTCACACTCCGTGCGGGGGGCTGGCTCGCGGGCGAAGCGCTCGTCACCGTTGAACGCAGTACAAGAGGCGGCGAATTCAGATGGCCGGACGGCTTTGACGCACTGCGCTCCCGTCGCTACGGCGAGGGAACGTTTTGGTACGGTCGCGCCGCCTCTACGTGCGAAGACGCACGATGACCGGACCGGAGAGCGAGGGATCTGAAGTGCGCCGCGCCGTCTGTCCCGGGTCGTTCGACCCGATTACCAACGGACATCTCGACATCATCGCCAGAGCCTCCAAGCTGTACGACGTCGTGCACGTCGCGGTGATGATCAACCAGTCCAAGAAGGGCCTCTTCGAGATCGAGGAGCGCATCGACCTGATCCGCCAGGTCACGGCGGAGTTCGGGAACGTCGAGGTGGAGTCCTTCCACGGCCTCCTCGTCGACTTCTGCAAGGAGCGTGACATCCCGGCCATCGTGAAGGGCCTGCGCGCGGTCAGCGACTTCGACTACGAACTGCAGATGGCGCAGATGAACAACGGCCTCTCCGGCGTCGAGACCCTCTTCGTGCCGACCAACCCCACCTACAGCTTCCTCTCCTCCTCGCTCGTCAAGGAGGTCGCGACCTGGGGCGGAGACGTCTCCCACCTGGTTCCGCCGCTGGTCCTCGGCGCCCTGACGGAACGTCTCAAGAAGGACTGAGCAACTACGGCATCCGGTGTCGGGCGGGGCTGGAGTGGTCGTACAGTCGAACCGTCCGTCTCCATCACAGCTGTAGAGAGTGGCGAGCACACGGTGGACGTGCAGAAGAAGCTCGATGAGATCGTCTCCGCGGTCGGCAGCGCCCGTTCGATGCCCATGTCGGCCTCGTGCGTGGTCAACCGCGCCGAACTGCTCTCCCTGCTCGAAGAGGTACGCCAGGCGCTGCCCGGCTCTCTCGCCCAGGCCCAGGAGTTGATCGGCGGCCGCGAGCAGATGGTCGAGCAGGCCCGGCTGGAGGCCGAGCGGATCGTCGAGTCCGCGCACGCCGAGCGCGGCTCGCTGATCTCCGACACCGAGGTCGCCCGCCGCTCGCAGAACGAGGCCGACCGGATCCTGGCCGAGGCCCGCAAGGAGGCCGAGGACGTCCGCGCCGAGGCCGACGAGTACGTCGACTCCAAGCTCGCCAACTTCGAGGTCGTGCTCACCAAGACCCTCGGTTCGGTCGGCCGCGGCCGCGAGAAACTGCTCGGCACCGGACCCGGCACGGACGAGCAGGGTTACGAGGACGAGGACGCCCCCGAGCGCAGCCTCGACCCGGAGACCCTGCGCCACAACGCCGACCAGTACGTCGACGTGAAGCTCGGCGCCTTCGAGGCCGTCCTCGCCAAGACCCTGGACGCGGTGGGCCGCGGCCGGCAGAAGCTGCACGGCCGGATCGCCAGCGACGACCTGGGCGACCTGGGCGCCTTCGGCGAGGACGGGCCGACCGGGCAGCACACCACCGACGCCGAGTACCTGAACGGCCTCGCGGAGATCCCCGAGCAGGCCGCCAGGCCCCGGGCCGCCGACCAGCCCCAGCCCCCGGCGGAGCCGCCCCACCAGCAGCAGTACGCACAGCAGGACGCGTACGCCTACCAGCAGCAGCCCGCCGACCCGTACGGCTACCAGCAACAGCAGTACGCGCAGCACGACGGGTACGGCTACCAGCAGAACGCCGACCCGTACGCCGCCTACCCGCAGCAGGGGTACGACCAGCAGACCGCGTACGACCAGAGCGGCCAGCAGCAGGCGTACGCCCAGGCTCCCCAGACGCCCCAGCCGCAGGAGAACGCGCTCGACGAGACCAGTCTCTTCGACACCACCATGATCAGCGCGGAGCAGCTGCGGGCGTACGAACAGGGGCGCTGACCACAGGCCCCGGCGGGGCCCCGGGAGGGGCGCGGGCACCGGATTGGGCCGAGAGCGAAAGGTCCAGTATCCTGGCTCTTCGGTCGTGTGCACGTCCGCGATCACCGCTGCCCGGGAACCACCGAGGGCAGTACCCCGAGTTTCGAGATCGAAAGCAGGAATGGCTCTGAACGCCCGCCTCGACCACCGCAACCCTCTCGTGTTCGATACACACGAGCTGGGCCGGCGTCCCGGTGCGCTCCAGCGCCTGACCCGCGAGATCGACGCTCCCAAGGACCTCGGTCTGCAGGGAGTCATCGGAGTGCCGGAAGGCGCCCCGGTGAAGCTCGACCTCCGTCTTGAGTCGGTCATGGAAGGGGTGCTTGTCACAGGCACCGCCCATGCACTGGCCAAGGGGGAGTGCGTAAGGTGTCTGGAGCCGGTCGAGCAGCAGCTCGACACGGATTTCCAGGAGATGTTCTCGTACCCTGACGCCGACGACCGGGGCCGTGTGAAAGCGGAGCCGGCCGACGACGCCGAGGACGACGAGGACACGCTCTTCGTCGAGGACGGCTTGTTCGACCTCGAACCCGTGCTGCGTGATGCGGTGGTGCTCGCACTGCCGATGCAGCCGGTGTGCCAGGACGACTGCCCGGGTCTGTGCTCCCAGTGCGGAGCCCGGCTCGCGGACGACCCGGACCACCATCATGACGCCGTCGACATCCGTTGGGCGGCACTGCAGGGACTCGCCGGTTCACTCGAAGATGGCGAGAAGGACGAGTTGGGCGGCGGCGCGCTTCCATCAGCGCCCGCCGACGAGAAGCAGGAGAAGTAGCCGTGGCTGTTCCGAAGCGGAAGATGTCGCGCAGCAACACGCGCCACCGCCGGTCGCAGTGGAAGGCTGCGGTCCCCAACCTGGTTGCGTGCGAGCGCTGCCACGAGCCCAAGCTGCAGCACATCGCGTGCCCTGCTTGTGGCACCTACAACAAGCGCCAGGTCCTCGAGGTCTGAGCGGCTGGTGAGAGGCACTGTGTCTAGCCCCAAGAAGGCGGACGACGCCAAGGCGGAAGTCAGCGCCAAGAAAAAGGCGGAGAACACAGCCTCGTCCCACACCCTTCTGGAAGGGCGGCTCGGGTACAAACTTGAGTCCGCCCTTCTGGTGCGTGCACTGACCCACCGTTCGTACGCGTACGAGAACGGCGGTCTGCCGACCAACGAGCGTCTGGAGTTCCTCGGGGACTCCGTACTCGGCCTCGTGGTCACGGACACGCTGTACACCACCCACCCCGACCTGCCCGAAGGCCAGCTGGCCAAGTTGCGGGCCGCGGTGGTCAACTCGCGTGCGCTTGCGGAGGTGGGCCGTGAGCTCGACCTCGGCTCCTTCATCCGGCTCGGCCGGGGCGAAGAGGGCACAGGTGGCCGGGACAAGGCTTCCATCCTCGCCGACACCCTCGAAGCGGTGATCGGCGCTGTCTATCTCGACCAGGGTCTGGACGCGGCGGGCGAACTCGTCCACCGTCTCTTCGATCCCCTGATCGAGAAATCCTCGAATCTGGGTGCGGGCCTGGACTGGAAGACCAGTCTCCAGGAACTCACGGCGACCGAGGGGCTCGGGGTTCCCGAGTACCTGGTCACCGAGACCGGCCCCGATCATGAGAAGACCTTCACTGCTGCTGCCCGCGTCGGAGGCGTCTCGTACGGCACCGGCACCGGCCGCAGCAAGAAGGAGGCGGAGCAGCAGGCCGCGGAGTCCGCCTGGCGGGCCATCCGCTCCGCCGCGGACGAACGTGCCGCGGCAGCCGCCACCGCCGAGCTGGACGCCCCGACGGCCGAGGTCACGGAGGAGACGCCCGACGCCTCCTCCCCACCCACGACCGACCCGGCGTCAGCCTGAACCCAACACCTTTGCCCGCCCCCGACGAACGGGGGCGGGCGAAGTCTTTTCTCTATCGCTTCTAGGGGCGCGATCCAGGGGCGCGGGGAACGGCGCAATCCTTTGCCTTTCGCTTTTAAGGGGCGCGGGGAACGGCGCGACAAGCCCCCACCGACCCGCACCCGACCATGAACCCGCCCCCCTCCGGAGGAGCCCGTGCCAGAACTGCCCGAGGTCGAGGTCGTACGGCGAGGCCTCGAACGCTGGGTGAGCGGCCGCATCGTCGCGGACACCCAGGTCCTGCACCCCCGAGCCGTCCGCCGCCACATCGCCGGCGGCGAGGACTTCGGCGCCCGCCTCAAAGGGCACCGCGTCGGACTCGTCCAGCGCCGGGGCAAATACCTCTGGCTGCCGCTCGCGGACTCCGCGACCGCCGTGCTCGCCCACCTCGGCATGAGCGGCCAGCTCCTCGTCCAGCCGCAGGACGCGGCCGACGAGAAGCACCTGCGCATCCGCGTCCGGTTCGAGGACGACCTCGGCACGGAACTCCGCTTCGTCGACCAGCGCACCTTCGGCGGGCTCTCCCTGCACGAGACCTCGCCCGACGGGCTCCCCGACGTCATCGCGCACATCGCGCGCGACCCCCTGGACCCGCTGTTCGACGACGACGCGTTCCACCAGGCACTGCGGCGCCGGCGCACGACCGTCAAACGCGCCCTGCTCGACCAGTCGTTGATCAGCGGTGTCGGCAACATCTACGCGGACGAGGCGCTGTGGCGCGCGCGGCTCCACTACGAGCGCCCCACCACCGGGTTCACGCGCCCGCGCACGGCCGAACTCCTGGGCCACGTACGGGATGTGATGAACGCGGCGCTCGCCGTCGGCGGCACCAGCTTCGACAGCCTCTACGTCAACGTGAACGGCGAGTCGGGCTACTTCGACCGCTCGCTCGACGCGTACGGACGTGAGGGCGAGCCGTGCCGGCGCTGCGGCACGGCGATGCGGCGCAGGCCGTGGATGAACCGGTCCAGCTACTTCTGCCCGCGCTGTCAGCGTCCGCCGCGCGCGGTGTCGTAGCGCTCGCGCGCCCCCAGCACCTCGTCCATGCGCCCCTCCACGAAGTGGATGAGGGCCAGCAGCCGTCCGGCGACCTCGCGGCCCAGCGGCGTCAGCTCGTAGTCCACCCGCGGCGGGTTCGTCGGCTGGGCGTCCCGGTGCACCAGCCCGTCGCGCTCCAGTGCGTGCAGGGTCTGGGAGAGCATCTTCTCGCTCACACCGTCGACGCGCCGGCGCAGTTCGTTGAAGCGGAGCGAGCCCTCGGAGAGCGCCCCCAGCGTGAGCGCGCCCCAGCGTCCCGTGACGTGCTCCAGGGTGCCCCTGGACGGGCATGCCTTGGAGAACACGTCGTACGCGAGGTCCGGCGTCTCGGTGAGGTCCACGTGGGGAGCGTACTCCGATGCAGCGCTAACCAGAAGCGGGCACTAACCAGAAGTTAGTGCCCGCGTCCGTACGTCCTGGCTAGTAGCCGAAGTCCTGCGTCCACCAGGGGCCGCCCGACGCGAAGTGCGCGCCGACGCCCAGGGTCTTGAAGTCGCAGTTCAGGATGTTCGCGCGGTGGCCGGGGCTGTTCATCCAGGCCTCCATCACCGCGGCGGCGTCGGCCTGGCCGCGGGCGATGTTCTCGCCGCCGAGGTTCGCTATGCCGAGCTTCTCCGCCCGGTCCCAGGGGGAGGCCCCGTCCGGGTCGGTGTGGTCGAAGAAGTCCCGCGCGGCCATGTCCTCGCTGAAGGACTCGGCCAGCGCGGCCAGCGAGCTGGACGCGGTCACCGGGCTGCAGCCCGCCTTGGCCCGCTCCTCGTTGACCAGGGAGAGGACCGTGGCCTCGGCCGTGGACGGGGTGGACGCGGCCTTCGACGGAGTCGTCGTCTCGGGGGCCTTCGTCGTCGGAGCCTTCGCGGCGGGCTCCTCCGTCTTCGACTCCTCGGTGGCCGGGGCCTTCGTCGACGGCTTCGCGGACGGCTTCTTCGCGGCCTTCTCCGGAGCCTTCGTCGGTGAGACCGAAGGAGAGGAGGGGGAGCGGTCCAGGTCGCGGCTCGTGCCCGGGTCCACGCGGTCGTCCGTGGAACCGTTCGTACCGCCCTGGGTCTCCACGTCGCTCGGGGTGTCCTGGGCGCGCACCTTGTCCGAGCCGCCGCCGATGGAGAGGGAGTCGGTGCCGGGTATCACGCCGGAGGCGACGGCGACGGCGCCCATGGCGACGGCGGCCGAGACTCCGAGCAGACCGGTGCGTACGGGCGTCGCGCCCTTCCTGCGGCGGCGCTGGCCCCCTCGCCGGGAGCCCCGGTCGGGGGTGTAGTCGCCCGACGCGTGGCCGGCGGGCTCGTCGTCGGTGAAGAGGTAGGCGTCGCTCTTCGAGTAGAGGTCGCCCGTCGTCTCGTGGATGCCGCCCGGCGAGTCGTACATGCCGGCGGTCGAGTACGGGCCGCCCGTCAGGTAGTCCCCGGCGGTGCGGTGGTCGCCCGCGGTGGCGTAGTCGCCCAGGCTCGGGTAGTCGCTCAGGCTCGCGTACTGGCGCGCGTCATCCGTCGCGTGGCCGCCCGTGTACCTCTCGTACGTATCAGTGACCCCGGTGGCGCGGCCTGTGGCGGCGCGGCCGGCGGCGGAGCGTCGGTGGCGTCCCATCTCGTGGCCTTCCTCATCCTTGCGGTCAACGTTCCTCACCCGAACGAGTGAGGCTCATTGGGTCGGGACGGTACCCCATGGCGCAAGGGGAGGAAGTGCTCCGAGAGCAATTGGCCGGTTAGCGTGCAGCCATGAGTGAGCATACGAGGCTGGTTGCGTGGGTACGCGGGCGCGTGCAAGGCGTGGGTTTCCGCTGGTACACGCGGGCCAGGGCCCTGGAGATCGGCGGCCTGAGTGGCTTTGCTCTCAATTTGGAGGACGGACGGGTCCAGGTGGTCGCGGAGGGCCCCCGTGAGGGGTGTCAAGGGTTGCTGGAGTGGCTCACGGGAGACGACACGCCGGGCAGGGTCGACGGAGTCACTGAGATCTGGGACACGCCCCGTGGCGGCTACGACGGCTTCGCCATCCGGTGAGATCCACTCCGCGGCGGCGGTCGCGCCCCCCTTCGACGTGAGCGCGGGGCGTGCGCCGGGTACCTGCTCCGGGGAGAAAGCCCCAGGTGGTTGCCAAGAAAGCACCACTCGTGGCAGGCTCCGCCGACAAGGATGATCTCCACGCCCCAAGGGCCCCGACGCAGAGGCCGCGCCGCCCGCTCCCGGGCCGCGCGCCGAGGGTTGCCCACCAATACGGGGCGTGATCGTGTTGACCGTCAAACTTTTTGGTGAGACGCTGAAAGTCCCCGCGCACCTTAGCTGTTTGGCATGTAAGAGCGGCAGCAAGAACACAAGATCGCCAAGCATCGCGGGTGCGATTCCCTCACGACCCACACCGCTTCGGTCGGTCACTCAGTGTGGAGGACCATCCATCATGGCAAAGGCGCTTCTCGGTTACGTCGGCGGCTCCGACCCGCGACTCATTGCCGAGATGCGACGGCTCCAGCAGCGCGTCCAGGACCTGGAATCCGAGCTCGGACGAATCCAGGCCGAGAACGACGCGCTCGCGGCTGCCGCTTCTCACGACTCGCTTCTCGAAAGCATCGACGTACCCCAGGCGGAGCCTGCGCTCACCTGATCGCTGAAGAGCACCCTCACCACCACCAGTGAACAGGCTGACTGTGTCAGCCGCTAACAGAGTTGCAAGGGACGCTTCGGCGTCCCTTCTTTCTTTCCCCCGGGTACTCCATCGCTGATCGCTCGCTGTTCACCCTCTTTAACGTCTGGTGTGCCCTGCACGTTCATGGGTGAAACCGAGCGTTCGTGGAGTGAGACCGACCAGTTCGACCGACCTGGAAGGTAAAGTCCGGCTGCGTGCACCTCAAGGCTCTGACCCTCCGCGGGTTCAAATCGTTCGCCTCGGCCACCACGCTGCGGTTCGAGCCGGGTATCACCTGCGTCGTGGGGCCCAACGGCTCCGGCAAGTCCAATGTGGTGGACGCCCTCAGCTGGGTCATGGGGGAGCAGGGCGCCAAGTCGCTGCGCGGCGGCAAGATGGAGGACGTCATCTTCGCCGGCACCACCGGGCGGCCCCCGCTGGGCCGCGCCGAGGTCTCGCTGACGATCGACAACTCCGACGGCGCGCTGCCCATCGAGTACGCCGAGGTCACCATCACGCGGATCATGTTCCGCAACGGCGGCAGCGAGTACCAGATCAACGGCGACACCTGCCGGTTGCTGGACATCCAGGAGCTGTTGTCCGACTCCGGCATCGGCCGCGAGATGCACGTCATCGTCGGACAGGGCCAGCTCGACTCCGTCCTGCACGCCGATCCGATGGGCCGCCGCGCCTTCATCGAGGAGGCCGCGGGCGTCCTCAAGCACCGCAAGCGCAAGGAGAAGGCGCTGCGGAAGCTGGACGCGATGCAGGCCAACCTCGCGCGCGTGCAGGACCTCACGGACGAGCTCCGGCGGCAGCTGAAGCCGCTCGGCCGGCAGGCCGCCGTCGCCCGCCGGGCCGCCGTCATCCAGGCCGACCTCCGCGACGCCCGGCTGAGGCTGCTCGCCGACGATCTCGTACGGCTGCGGGGGGCGCTCCAGGCCGAGGTCGCCGACGAGGCCGCGCTCAAGGAGCGCAAGGAGGCCGCCGAGGCCGAACTGCGCAAGGCCCTCCAGCGGGAGGCGACGCTGGAGGACGAGGTGCGGCGGCTCGCCCCGCGGCTGCAGCGGGCCCAGCAGACCTGGTACGAGCTGTCGCAGCTGGCCGAGCGGGTGCGCGGCACGGTCTCGCTGGCGGACGCCCGGGTGAAGAGCGCCACCGCCCAGCCGGCGGAGGAGCGGCGCGGACGCGACCCCGAGGACATGGAGCGCGAGGCCGCGCGGGTACGGGAGCAGGAGGCCGAGCTCGAAGCGGCCCTGGAGGCCGCCGAGCACGCCCTTGAGGACACGGTCGCCCACCGGGCCGACCTGGAGCGCGAACTGGCGTTGGAGGAGCGGCGGCTCAAGGACGTGGCCCGGGCCATCGCCGACCGCCGCGAGGGGCTGGCCCGGCTGAACGGCCAGGTCAACGCGGCCCGTTCGCGGGCCGCCTCCGCCCAGTCCGAGATCGACCGGCTGGCCGCCGCCCGCGACGAGGCGCAGGACCGCGCGGTCGCCGCCCAGGAGGAGTACGAGCAGCTCAAGGCGGAGGTCGACGGGCTCGACGCGGGCGACGAGGAACTCGGCGCACAGCACGAGGCGGCCAGGAAGGCCCTCGCCGACGCGGAGTCCGCGCTGACCGCGGCCCGCGAGTCGGCCACCTCCGCCGAACGCAGGCGCGCGGCCACCCAGGCCCGCCGCGACGCGCTCGCCCTCGGTCTGCGCCGCAAGGACGGCACCGGGGCGCTGCTCGCGGCACGGGACCGGCTGTCGGGCCTGCTCGGCCCCGCCGCCGAACTGCTCACGGTCGCCCCGGGCCACGAGGTCGCGCTGGCCGCGGCCTTCGGCGCGGCGGCGGACGCGATCGCGGTGACCACGCCCGCCTCGGCCGCGGAGGCCATCCGCCTGCTCCGCAAACAGGACGCGGGCCGGGCGGCGCTGCTGCTGGCCGGGGCGGCGGACACCCCGGAGCCGACGGGTGACCCGGAGTCGACGGGCATCCCGGAGTCGACGGTCACCCCGGGAGCTGCGGCCTTCGCGGCGGGAGATCCCCGGCCCGCGATGGATCCCCCGTACGCCGCCGATCTCGTCCGTGCGCCCGCCGAACTCATGCCTGCCGTACGCCGGCTGCTGCGCGGGATCGTCGTGGTGGGGACCCTGGAGGACGCCGAGGACCTGGTCTACGCGCGGCCCGAGCTGACCGCCGTGACCGCCGAGGGGGATCTGCTCGGGGCGCACTTCGCCCAGGGTGGTTCCGCCGGGGCGCCCAGTCTGCTCGAAGTGCAGGCGTCGGTCGACGAGGCGGCGGCCGAGCTGGAGGAGCTGGGCGTGCTGTGCGAGGAGTTGGGCGCGGCCCAGCGGCGCGCCACCGAACTGCGCAGGGAACGGACCGCTCTCGTCGAGGAGTTGGGCGAGCGGCGGAGAGCCGGGGAGCGGGAGAGGTCCCAGGTCGCGCAGCAGCTCGGGCGGCTGGCCGGGCAGGCGCGGGGCGCTGTGGGGGAGGCCGAGCGGAGCACCGCCGCGGCGGCGCGTGCGCAGGACGCGCTCGACCGGGCCGTGGAGGAGGCGGAGGAGCTGGCCGAACGGCTCGTCGTCGCCGAGGAGATGCCGGTCGAGGAGGAGCCCGACACCTCCGTACGGGACCGGCTTGCGGCCGACGGGGCCAACGCGCGGCAGACCGAGATGGAGGCCCGGCTCCAGGTGCGTACGCACGAGGAGCGGGTCAAGGGGCTCGCCGGGCGGGCCGACTCGCTCGACCGGGCCGCGCGCGCCGAACGTGAGGCGCGGGCCCGCGCGGAGCAGCGCCGGGCGCGGCTGCGGCACGAGGCCGCGGTCGCCGGGGCGGTCGCCTCCGGCGCACGGCAACTGCTCGCGCATGTCGAGGTCTCCCTCGGCCGGGCGGACGAGGAGCGTACGGCCGCGGAGGGCGCCAAGGCGCGCCGGGAGCAGGATCTCGTCGTCGCCCGCAACCAGGGCCGCGACCTCAAGGCCGAGCTGGACAAGCTCACGGACTCGGTGCACCGCGGTGAGGTGCTCGGGGCCGAGAAACGGCTGCGGATCGAGCAGCTGGAGGCGAAGGCGCTGGAGGAGCTGGGCGTCGAACCGGCGGGCCTGATCGCGGACTTCGGGCCCACCCAGCTCGTCCCGCCCTCCCTGCCCGCCGAGGGCGAGGAGCTGCCGGACGACCCGGAGCATCCGCGGAACCTGCCCCGCCCCTTCCACCGGTCCGAGCAGGAGAAGCGGCTCAAGGCGGCCGAGCGGGCCTACCAGCAGCTCGGGAAGGTCAATCCGCTCGCGCTGGAGGAGTTCGCCGCGCTGGAGGAGCGCCACAAGTTCCTCAGCGAGCAGCTGGAGGACCTCAAGAAGACACGTATCGATCTTCTCCAGGTGGTGAAGGAGGTCGACGAGCGGGTCGAGCAGGTCTTCACCGAGGCGTTCCGGGACACGGCGCGGGAGTTCGAAGGGGTCTTCAGCCGGCTGTTCCCGGGCGGCGACGGACGGCTGATCCTGACCGATCCCGACAACATGCTCACCACGGGCGTCGATGTCGAGGCACGGCCGCCCGGCAAGAAGGTCAAGCGGCTCTCGCTGCTGTCCGGCGGTGAGCGGTCGCTGACCGCCGTCGCGATGCTCGTGGCGATCTTCAAGGCCCGGCCCAGCCCGTTCTACGTGATGGACGAGGTCGAGGCGGCGCTCGACGACACCAACCTGCAGCGGCTGATCGGGATCATGCGGGAGCTGCAGGAGGCCTCCCAGCTGATCGTGATCACGCACCAGAAGCGGACGATGGAGGTCGCCGACGCGCTGTACGGCGTCTCCATGCAGGGCGACGGGGTGTCGAAGGTCATCAGCCAGCGACTGCGCTGACCCGCGCCCCGGCCGGCATCCGCCCCGATCTGCACCCGCGCTGGCCCTCGCCCGAACGGCGGTACCGGTCGTGCCGGGCGCCGGGGAACGGCCGTACACGACCGGCGGCGGTTGTGGCGTTCCCCACGCCGCTTACGGGGTATCCGAAGCTACGCAGCCCTTATCTCTTCAAGTCTTGAACGCCAGTCCGTCACGTGGGGTGGTTTCTCGTTGCTCTCTCCACACGAGACCCCCTGTTGACTTCGAAACTTGAAGGCATAGTCTCTGCTTCGTTGCTTTTACCTTCAGGTGGTGGGTGGCGTAAACGTGTGCGCCACTTGAGACACCGTCCGGAAGGGCTCGCCCCCACCCCCGGCAGTGAGGCCGGTGGCCCGAGGAGTTACACGTGACCAGCACAGCGCAGCCACCCCAGTCCGGAGCCCGACCGGCTCATCCCGAGCATCTCGGGCACGTCATCTTCATCGCGGCGGCGGCCGCGATGGGCGGCTTCCTCTTCGGCTACGACAGTGCCGTGATCAACGGCGCGGTCGAGGCCATCCGTGACCGGTACGAGGTCGGCTCCGCGGCCCTGGCCCAGGTCATCGCCATCGCCCTGATCGGCTGTGCGATCGGCGCCGCGACCGCGGGCCGGATCGCCGACCGCATCGGCCGGATCCGCTGCATGCAGATCTCGGCGGTGCTGTTCACCGTCAGCGCGGTGGGCTCCGCCCTGCCCTTCGCCCTGTGGGACCTGGCGTTCTGGCGGGTCATCGGCGGTTTCGCCATCGGTATGGCCTCGGTCATCGGCCCGGCCTACATCGCCGAGGTCTCCCCGGCCGCCTACCGCGGACGGCTCGGCTCGTTCCAGCAGGCCGCGATCGTCATCGGCATCGCCGTCTCGCAGCTCGTCAACTGGGGCATCCTCAACGCCGCCGACGGCGACCAGCGCGGCACCGTCATGGGCCTGGAGGCCTGGCAGGTCATGCTCGGCGTGATGGTGATCCCGGCCGTCCTGTACGGGCTGCTGTCCTTCGCGATCCCCGAGTCGCCGCGCTTCCTGATCTCCGCGGGGCGGCACGAGCGCGCCCGTGAGGTGCTGCGGGAGGTCGAGGGCGACCGCATCGACCTGGACGCCCGGGTCACCGAGATCGAGCAGGCGATGAAGAGCGAGCACAAGTCGACCTTCAAGGACCTCCTGGGCGGCACCTTCTTCTTCAAGCCGATCGTGTGGATCGGTATCGGCCTGTCGGTGTTCCAGCAGTTCGTCGGCATCAACGTGGCGTTCTACTACTCCTCCACGCTGTGGCAGTCGGTGGGCGTCGACCCGACGGACTCGTTCCTCTACTCGTTCACCACGTCGATCATCAACATCATCGGCACCGTCATCGCCATGATCTTCGTCGACCGGATCGGCCGCCGCCCCCTCGCCCTCATCGGCTCGGTGGGCATGGTCATCGGCCTCGGCCTGGAGGCCTGGGCGTTCTCCTACGACCTCGTCGACGGCAAGCTCCCCGCCACCCAGGGCTGGGTCGCGCTGATCGCCGCCCACGTCTTCGTCCTCTTCTTCGCCCTCTCCTGGGGTGTCGTGGTGTGGGTCTTCCTCGGCGAGATGTTCCCCAACAAGCTCCGCGCCGCGGCCCTCGGCGTCGCCGCCGCCGCGCAGTGGATCGCCAACTGGGCCATCACCGCGAGCTTCCCGTCACTGGCCGACTGGAACCTCTCCGCGACCTACGTGATCTACACGGTCTTCGCCGCGCTCTCCATCCCCTTCGTCCTCAAGTTCGTCAAGGAGACGAAGGGCAAGACGCTGGAGGAGATGGGCTAGCGCTCGTCCGCCGTCCCTGGCGCATGAACTCGGGGGGAGGGGCCAAGTCCCCGCTGTCCTTCTCCCCGTACTCGTAAGAGGGCGTGCCGCCCCGGTTCCCGGGCCTACAGGGCCTTGAGCCGGGGCAGCACGTTCTCGCAGAACAGGTGCATGCTGCGCCACCCCTCGTCGACGGACATCCCGCCGGACAGCGGATGCAGTACGTAGCTGTCGAGGCCCAGCGCCAGACACTCCTCCGGCGTCACGATCCGGTAGACGCCCTCGGCGCGCAGCTCCTCCATCGTCGTGGCCGCCGACTTCACCGCCGAGCGGATGTCCGAGGACTGCCAGGAGGCGTACGTCCTGGCCTCGTGCAGGAAGTGCTCGCCGTGCTCGGCCCAGGCGCGGTCCGGGTCCTCGGCGAGGTGCAGCAGCGGGGTCACCGCCGCGGGCATCATGGTCCAGCCCTCGGTCCCGTACTCGACGAGCCGCTCCTTGTAGTACGCCTCGATGTCCGGCAGATGCGCGCTCGGGAAGAACGGCAGACCGAGCCGGGCCGCGCGCCGGGCCGCGGCCTTCGAGGAGCCGCCCACCAGCAGCAGGGGGTGCGGTTCCGAGAAGGGCCGCGGAGTGACCCGTACGGTACGGCCGCGGTACTCGAAGTCCTCGCCGGTCCACGCCTTCAGCAGGGTCTCCAGGAGCTCGTCCTGGAGGGCGCCGCGGCGCTTGTAGTCCACGTCGAACTGCGCGTACTCCTCGGGCCGGTAGCCGATGCCGGCGACCGTGACCAGGCGGCCGCCGCTGAGGAGGTCGAGCACGGCGATGTCCTCGGCCAGGCGCAGTGGGTCGTGCAGCGGGCCGATGATCGCGGAGACCGTGACCGCGATCTTCCTGGTCGCGCCGAAGACCGCGCCCGCGAAGGTGAACGGGGAGGGCAGCCAGTTGTTGGCCGCGCCGTGGTGTTCCTCGGTCTGGACCGTGGTCATGCCGCGGTCGTCGGCGTAGGCGGCCATCTCCAGTGCGGCCTTGTAGCGGGCGCTGAGGGAGGGGGGTGTGGCGGCGGGTTCGACGAGGTTGAAACGTACGACCGTTACGGGCATGGGAGTGTCCCCCTTCGCCGAGCGGGTGGGGTGCCGGTGGCTTCGGTGGGGGTGACGGTAGCTGACGGGTCGTCAGGTGGCCAGGGTTCTCGCCCCCGCCGCCCCTACCCGGTCCCGTCCACACATGGGGGCTGCGCCCCCTCGCCCCCCTTTGTCCTCAAACGCCGGACGGGCTGGAGGTGTCCGCCGGACCGGCGACACCTCCAGCCCGTCCGGCGTTTGAGGACCGGGGGTTCGGGGGCAGCGCCCCCGAGTACGTGACGGGAACGGGTAGGGGCGGCGGGGGCGAGGGACGGAGGGCCGGAGGGGGCGGTCGCGCATACTGGTGCCGTTATGGAAATCGTCATCCTTGCTGTAGTCATCGCCGTGGTCGTGATCGGCGCGCTCGGCGGCCTGATCGTCGGCAGCCGCCGGCGCAAACAGCTGCCCCCGCCGCCCCCCGCCGCCCCCGACATCACGGCACCGCCGGCCGAGCCGCACGTCGGCGACGAGGCCGAGACGCCGCGCGACGAACCGCGCCGCACGATAGAGGAGGTGGATCTTCCGGACGCCTCGGCGACCGCCCCTGCCGAGGTCGAGGTAGAGGTCCCGGAGCCGACCGCGGGTCGCCTGGTGCGGCTGCGCGCCCGGCTCTCCCGCTCGCAGAACGCGCTCGGCAAGGGGCTCCTCACGCTCCTCGCGCGCGAGCACCTCGACGACGACACCTGGGAGGAGATCGAGGACACGCTGCTCACCGCCGACGTCGGCGTGCAGCCCACCCAGGAGCTGGTCGAGCGGCTGCGCGAGCGCGTGAAGGTGCTCGGCACCCGCACGCCCGAGGAGCTGCGCGGCCTGCTGCGCGAGGAACTGCTCACGCTGCTGGTGCCCGACTTCGACCGCACGGTGCACACCGAGTCGCCGCTGGACACGCCCGGCATCGTGATGGTCGTCGGGGTCAACGGCACCGGCAAGACCACCACCACCGGCAAGCTCGCGCGCGTGCTGGTCGCCGACGGCAAGCACGTGCTGCTCGGCGCGGCCGACACCTTCCGGGCCGCCGCCGCCGACCAGCTGCAGACCTGGGGCGAGCGCGTCGGCGCCCGTACCGTACGCGGTCCCGAGGGCGGTGACCCCGCCTCGATCGCCTTCGACGCGGTCAAGGAGGGCATCCAGGAGGGTGCCGACGTCGTACTGATCGACACGGCCGGCCGGCTGCACACCAAGACCGGCCTGATGGACGAGCTCGGCAAGGTCAAGCGCGTCGTCGAGAAGCACGCCCCGCTCGACGAGGTGCTGCTCGTCCTGGACGCCACCACCGGTCAGAACGGTTTGGTGCAGGCCCGCGTCTTCGCCGAGGTCGTCAACATCACCGGCATCGTCCTGACCAAGCTCGACGGCACGGCCAAGGGCGGCATCGTCATCGCCGTCCAGCGCGAGCTGGGCGTCCCCGTCAAGCTCATCGGTCTGGGCGAGGGCGCGGACGACCTGGCCCCGTTCGAGCCGGAAGCGTTCGTGGATGCCCTTATCGGAGAGTGAGAACGCGTACCGCCCGTACGCGCGTGATGAAGGGCCCCGCTCCATGGTGCAGATGGAGTGGGGCCCTTCCGTATCGGCAGGCCTCTGTCGAGGAAGCCTGTGCCGACAGCTCTGTACGGCCGAGGTCGTGCGGCCCGGCCTGTGCGGCCTGGTCTGTGTGGTCCGGTTTTTGCGGTCCGGTTCTATGCGCGGGAGCGGTGTGCCACGTACGCCAGCGTTCCCAGCAGCAGGCGCGCGGCCGGTGGCTTCGTCGCCGAGTCGAGCGCGGGGGAGCGGAGCCAGCGCACCGGGCCGAGGCCGCCGCGGTCGGAGGGCGGCGCCGTGATGTACGTACCTGCCCCCAGGCCGTGCAGGTCGAGCGTGGCGTCGTCCCAGCCCATGCGGTAGAGCAGCTGGGGCAGTTCGGCCGCGGCGCCGGGTGCGACGAAGAAGTGGGCGCGGCCCTCGGGGGTGACGGTCACGGGGCCCAGCGGAAGACCCATCCGTTCGAGCCGGACCAGCGCCCGGCGGCCCGCGGACTCGGCGACCTCGATGATGTCGAAGGCGCGGCCCACGGGGAGCATCACCGCGGCCCCGGGGAACTCGCCCCAGGCCTCCGTCACCTCGTCCAGTGTGGCCCGCGCCGGGACGACGGGCGCGAAGTCCAGGGGGTGCGCGCCGCGCCGGGAGCAGTCCGCGAGGCCGCACGAGCAGGCGCCCGCGGCCGTCCGGGCGCCGGGCACCACGTCCCAGCCCCACAGTCCGGTGAACTCGGCCACGGCCGTGCACTCCGAGGAGCGGCCGCGGCGACGCGAGCCGGACCGAATTTCGCGGATGCCGCCGATCGTGAAACCCATGCCCCCTCCAACGGGTCCAGCGTGTCCGTGGTTACGTCACGGAATCGAGTCGTGACTCTCAGTTGTCGTCCGTACTCTGAGTTCCCCTCCGCACGCGGTTCGAATGCGGCGCCCGGTTGTGTCGCGGGTGGTGCGCACGGCTTCGCGCGCCCCGGTGAGCATCGTTGCGCCCACTTCCGGCCGTCATGTGTCAAGTGAATCGCGTGGCGGCCACCGCGAGTTCATTCGAAGGGGTGGCGAATGGTGGCGTTTCCGGGATCGCCATGGCTGGAGCGGTGATCGTAGGATTACTGTGAGTGCACAGGTCCTGGGGACGCATGCACTCGTGGGTATGCCGGAGGCAACTCGGCTTTCCGTTCGATGGGTGAGAACAGCCGGACGGGCGGCCCTGTTTACCGGCATTCTGGTAGGGCTTGGCGCATACAGCGCGCAAGTGGGTTCAGGGATGGGGGCGTTCCAGTGGGCGGCAACGGCGGAAGCGGGACGACCGCGACTGGCACGGAGAAACGCCCCAATGAGCTGTTGGGCTCCTGGTTCGTGCGCAGCGGCTGGTCCAAGGGCGAGCTGGCGCGCCAGGTCAACCGCAGGGCACGCCAGTTGGGAGCCAACCACATCTCGACGGACACCTCGCGCGTCCGCCGCTGGCTCGACGGGGAGAATCCGCGCGAGCCGATCCCGCGCATCCTCTCCGAGCTGTTCTCCGAGCGCTTCGGCTGCGTCGTCGCCGTCGAGGACCTGGGCCTGCGCGCCGCCCACCGGTCACCGTCCGTGTCGGGCGTCGATCTGCCCTGGACCGGCCCGCAGACGGTAGCCCTGATCAGCGAGTTCTCCCGCAGCGACCTGATGCTGGCGCGCCGCGGCTTCCTCGGCACGTCCCTCGCCCTGTCCGCGGGACCCACGCTCATCGAGCCCATGCAGCGCTGGCTGGTGCCCAGCCCCACCACGCCCCGCGCGGAGCCCGCCCCCTCCGCCGCCGCGCGCCGCCCCGGCCGGCTCTCCCAGCCCGAGCTGGACCTCCTGGAGTCCACCACCGTCATGTTCCGCCAGTGGGACGCCCAGTGCGGCGGCGGTCTGCGCCGCAAGGCGGTCGTCGGTCAGTTGCACGAGGTGACCGACCTCCTCCAGGAGCCCCAGTCCGAGGCCACCACCAGGCGGCTGTTCAAGGTCGCCGCCGAACTGGCCGAGCTGGCCGGCTGGATGAGCTACGACGTGGGACTCCAGCCCACCGCCCAGAAGTACTTCGTCCTCGCCCTGCACGCCGCCAAGGAGGCCGCCGACCGGCCGCTCGGCTCGTACATTCTCTCCAGCATGAGCCGCCAGATGATCCACCTGGGACGGCCCGACGACGCGCTGGAACTGATCCACCTCGCGCAGTACGGAAGCCGGGACTGCGCGAGTCCTCGTACGCAGTCCATGCTGTATGCGATGGAGGCCCGCGCCTACGCCAACATGGGGCAGCCCGGGAAGTGCAAGCGGGCCGTCCGAATGGCGGAGGACACCTTCGAGGACGCCCAGGAGTTCGACGAGCCCGAGGCCGACTGGATCCGCTTCTTCTCCGAGGCCGAGCTGCACGGCGAGAACAGCCACTCCTTCCGCGACCTCGCCTACGTCGCCGGCCGCAGTCCCGCGTACGCGTCGCTGGCCGAGCCCGTCATGCAGAAGGCCGTCGACCTCTTCGAGAAGGACGCCGAACACCAGCGTTCATACGCCCTCAACCTCGTCGGAATGGGCACGGTCCACCTCCTGCGGCGGGAACCGGAGCAGAGCACGGTCCTGGTGCGCAAAGCCCTCACGATCGCCAAGAAGGTGCGCTCGGAGCGGGTCAACACTCGTATCCGAAAAACGGTCGACACGGCCGTACGCGACTTCGGGGACCTCGCCGCCGTCATCGATCTGACCGATCAGCTGGCCATCGACCTGCCCGAGACCGCCGAGGCGGTCTGACCCCCAGTACGCCGGCCGCGACCACCGTCCATAACAGCCCGACTCGGCTCCCCCATGCCAGGTCATCGGACGGAGGCCGCGGCCGGTCCGGCTTGTGCGGCCGCGCAGGGCGCCCGCTCCCGCCCGAGTGGCAGGTGGCCGGGAGGGGTGCTTGATTGATGGCTGAGGCCGCGACCGGTGACGGCTGAGGTCACGTCCGCCGAAGGTTGCGCCACGATAACGATCGGGACCGCCGCAATCCGGCGGTTCATCGACGCGTAACACGCACGTTCTCTTCGTCACCCGGGCGAAACATGCAGGGGCTCCGGTCGAAACGGCGCTGCGCCAATCTCTGGCACATAACCGGCCCACCCCTCACAACCGCTCATGGCTTCGCCCGCACGGGGCCGTACCAACGACGAGGAGACGCCGATGGCACCAGCCATCACGCTTGCCGCAGACGCTCCCACGCTGTCTGCCGCCAACACCGGATTCATGCTCATCTGTTCCGCCCTGGTGCTGATCATGACTCCCGGACTCGCCTTCTTCTACGGAGGCATGGTCAGGGTCAAGAGCACCTTGAACATGCTGATGATGAGCTTCATCAGCATGGGGATCATCACGATCCTGTGGGTCCTCTACGGCTTCTCGCTCGCCTTCGGTACCGACTCGGGCAGCGTCATCGGCTGGTCCTCGGACTTCGTCGGCCTCAGCGGCATCGGGAAGATGGAGCTCTGGGACGGTTACACCATCCCGATCTACGTCTTCGCCGTCTTCCAGCTGATGTTCGCGATCATCACGCCCGCCCTGATAAGCGGCGCCCTCGCGGACCGCGTGAAGTTCACCGCCTGGTCCCTGTTCATCGCCCTGTGGGCCACGGTCGTGTACTTCCCGGTCGCCCACTGGGTCTGGGGCACCGGCGGCTGGGCCTTCGAGCTCGGCGTCATCGACTTCGCCGGTGGTACGGCGGTCCACATCAACGCGGGTGCCGCGGCGCTCGGTGTGATCCTCGTGATCGGCAAGCGCGTCGGGTTCAAGAAGGACCCGATGCGCCCGCACAGCCTCCCGCTGGTGATGCTCGGCGCCGGTCTGCTGTGGTTCGGCTGGTTCGGCTTCAACGCCGGCTCCTGGCTCGGCAACGACGACGGCGTCGGCGCGCTGATGTTCGTCAACACGCAGGTCGCCACCGCCGCTGCCATGCTCGCCTGGCTCGCCTACGAGAAGATCCGCCACGGCGCGTTCACCACCCTCGGCGCCGCCTCCGGCGCGGTCGCCGGTCTGGTCGCGATCACCCCGTCCGGCGGTGCGATCTCCCCGCTCGGCGCGATCGCGGTCGGTGCCATCGCCGGTGTGCTCTGCGCCATGGCCGTCGGCCTCAAGTACAAGTTCGGCTACGACGACTCGCTCGACGTCGTCGGCGTCCACCTCGTCGGCGGTGTCGCCGGCTCCCTGCTGATCGGCTTCTTCGCCACCGGCGGCGGCCAGTCCGACGTCGCGGGCCTCTTCTACGGCGGTGGCCTCGACCAGTTCTGGAAGCAGTGCGCCGGTGTCTTCGGTGTCCTCGCCTACTCCCTCGTGGCCTCCGCGGTACTCGCCTTCCTGATCGACAAGACGATCGGGATGCGCGTTCCCGAGGACGACGAGATCGCGGGCATCGACCAGGCCGAGCACGCCGAGACCGCATACGACTTCAGCGGTGCCGGCGGCGGCTCCGCACGTACCGCGGCCGCGGGTCCGGTCGCCGAACCCGCGAGCAAGAAGGTGGACGCATGAAGCTCATCACCGCCGTCGTCAAGCCCCACCGGCTCGACGAGATCAAGGAGGCCCTCCAGGCCTTCGGCGTCCACGGCCTCACGGTCACCGAGGCGAGCGGTTACGGTCGTCAGCGGGGCCACACCGAGGTCTACCGCGGTGCCGAGTACACCGTCGACCTCGTTCCCAAGATCCGTATCGAGGTGCTGGTCGAGGACGACGACGCCGAGCAGCTGCTCGACGTCATCGTGAAGGCGGCCCGTACCGGCAAGATCGGGGACGGCAAGGTCTGGTCCGTCCCGGTCGAGACGGCGGTCCGGGTCCGGACCGGCGAGCGCGGACCCGACGCGCTGTAGTCAGCAGACGAACAGGAGCCACTGGGTGACGAGTACGGACATGCGTACAGAAGCAGAGGACTCGGGACCCAGCGGCTACGCGGCGGCCCGGCTGCGCCTCCTCCAGGAGGGGGCGCGGTCCGGGCCGCCGCGCCGTTCGGCCCTCGCCGAACTGACCGACGACTGGCTCACCGGCCTGTTCGACGCGGGCGCCGAGAAACTGCGCGGCGTCTCGCTCGTCGCCGTCGGCGGCTACGGCCGCGGCGAACTCTCCCCGCGCAGCGACCTCGACCTGCTGCTCCTGCACGACGGCGGCGCCGACTCGGGCGCGATCGCCTCCCTCGCCGACCGCATCTGGTACCCGATCTGGGACCTCGGCCTCGACCTCGACCACTCCGTCCGCACCCCCGCCGAAGCGCGGAGGACGGCGGGCGAGGACCTCAAGGTGCAGCTCGGGCTGCTCGACGCCCGCCACATCGCCGGCGACCTCGGCCTCACGGCCGGCCTGCGTACGGCCGTCCTCGCCGACTGGCGGAACCAAGCGCCCAAACGCCTCCCCGAACTCCAGGAACTGTGCGCCGAGCGCGCCGAGCGCCAGGGCGAACTGCAGTACCTCCTCGAACCCGACCTCAAGGAGGCCCGCGGCGGCCTGCGCGACGCCACCGCACTGCGCGCCGTCGCCGCCTCCTGGCTCGCCGACGCCCCGCGCGAGGGCCTCGCCGACGCCCGCAAGAGCCTCCTCGACGTCCGAGACGCCCTGCACCTCGCCACCGGCCGTGCCACCGACCGCCTCGCCCTCCAGGAACAGGACCAGGTCGCCGCGGAACTCGGCCTGCTGGACGCCGACACCCTGCTCCGCCAGGTGTACGAGGCCGCCCGCGTCGTCTCGTACGCCAGTGATGTCACCTGGCGCGAGGTGGGGCGCGTGCTGCGGTCGCGCGCCGTGCGTCCGCGGCTGCGCGCCATGCTGGGCGGCGGCAAGCCCGCTCCCGAACGCTCCCCGCTGGCCGAGGGCGTCGTCGAGCAGGACGGCGAGGTCGTCCTCGCGCGGGCAGCCCGCCCCGACCGCGACCCCGTACTGCCGCTGCGCGCCGCCGCCGCTGCCGCTCAGGCGGGCCTGCCGCTCTCGCTGCACGCGGTCCGCCGGATGGCCGCCGCGGCCCGTCCGCTGCCCACACCGTGGCCCGCCGAGGCCCGCCAGCAGCTCATCACCCTCCTCGGCTCCGGCCCCTCGACCATCGAGGTCTGGGAGGCACTGGAGGCGGAGGGACTGATCACCCGGCTGCTCCCCGACTGGGAGCGCGTGCGCTGCCGGCCGCAGCGCAACGCTGTCCACATCTGGACCGTCGACCGGCATCTGATCGAGACGGCGGTGCGCGCCGCCGAGTTCACCCGCCGGGTGCACCGCCCCGACCTCCTCCTGGTCGCGGCCCTGCTGCACGACATCGGCAAGGGCTGGCCCGGCGACCACTCCGTGGCCGGCGAGATCATCGCCCGGGACGTGGCGGCCCGCATCGGCTTCGACCGCACGGACGTGGCCACGCTCGCCACGCTCGTACGCCACCATCTGCTCCTCGTCGAGACGGCTACCAGACGCGACCTGGAGGACCCGGCGACCGTCAGCTCCGTCGCCGAGGCCGTCGGCTCGCAGGGCACGCTGGAACTCCTGCACGCGCTCACCGAGGCGGACGCGCTGGCCACAGGACCCGCCGCCTGGTCCTCCTGGCGCGCCTCCCTCGTCGCGGACCTGGTGAAGCGGGTCTCCGCCGCGCTCGCCGGGGACGAGCCCGAGGAGCCCGAGGCCGCGGCGCCCACCGCCGAACAGGAACGGCTCGCCATCGAGGCGTTCCGCACCGGCGGTCCCGTGCTCGCGCTGCGGGCCCAGACCGAACCACCTGCCGAGGAGCCCGCCGAGGACCGGGATCCCGAGCCCCTCGGTGTGGAACTGGTCATCGCGGTACCGGACCAGAAGGGCGTCCTGCCCGCCGTGGCGGGCGTCCTCGCCATGCACCGGCTCACCGTGCGGACGGCGGAACTGCGGGCCCTGGAGCTGCCCGACGGCGTCTCCGGCTCCGTCCTGCTGCTCGACTGGCGGGTCGCCGCCGAGTACGGGTCCCTGCCGCAGGCGGCCCGGCTGCGCGCCGATCTCGTACGCGCCCTCGACGGGTCCCTCGACATCGCCGGGCGCCTGGCCGAGCGGGACGCCGCCTATCCGCGCCGGCGGGGCATCGTGGCGCCGCCGGCCCGGGTGAGCGTGGCCTCCGCCGCGTCCCGGCACGCCACGGTCATCGAGGTGCGTGCCCATGACGCCCCGGGGCTGCTGCACCGGATCGGACGTGCCCTGGAGAGCGCGCAGGTACGGGTGCGCAGCGCGCATGTGTCCACGCTGGGCGCCAACGCGGTGGACGCGTTCTATGTGACCGGGCCCGAGGGGGTGCCGTTGCCGGGGGATCAGGCGGCTTCGCTCGCGCGGGCGCTGGAGGACACGTTGCGGGAGTAGATGTCCCACGGGGACCGGGCCGTTCTCTGTCCGCGGGTCCGCTGTGGCCGGACGCGCCCCTCACGGGGCGCCCCGGTGCGCGGCCGAAGCCCGTGACGACGGGGTGGAGACCCTTTCTGGCGCGGGCAGATACTCTGGAGGGCGGACCTGCCCCCCTGCCCCCTACTTGAGGATTCGCGACCGCCGTGTTCGACACTCTCTCCGATCGCCTCGCAGCGACATTCAAGAACCTTCGCGGCAAGGGGCGCCTGTCCGAGGCGGACATCGACGCCACCGCGCGCGAGATCCGTATCGCCCTGCTGGAGGCGGATGTCGCGCTGCCGGTCGTCCGGGCCTTCATCAAGCAGGTCAAGGAGAGGGCCGTCGGGGCCGAGGTCTCGCAGGCCCTCAACCCCGCCCAGCAGGTCATCAAGATCGTCAACGAGGAGCTCGTCGGCATCCTCGGCGGCGAGACCCGCCGGCTGCGCTTCGCCAAGCAGCCGCCGACCGTGATCATGCTCGCGGGTCTGCAGGGTGCCGGTAAGACCACGCTCGCCGGAAAGCTCGGCAAGTGGCTGCAGGGCCAGGGACACGCTCCGCTGCTGGTCGCGTGCGACCTCCAGCGTCCGAACGCGGTGAACCAGCTGAGCGTCGTCGGCGAGCGCGCGGGCGTCGGCGTCTACGCGCCCCAGCCGGGCAACGGCGTCGGCGACCCGGTCCAGGTGGCCAAGGACTCCGTCGAGTACGCGAAGCAGAAGCAGCACGACGTCGTCATCGTCGACACCGCGGGCCGCCTCGGCATCGACGCCGAGCTGATGCAGCAGGCCGCCGACATCCGTGACGCGGTCTCGCCGGACGAGATCCTCTTCGTCGTCGACGCGATGGTCGGCCAGGACGCGGTCAACACCGCGGAGGCCTTCCGCGACGGTGTCGGCTTCGACGGCGTGGTCCTCTCCAAGCTCGACGGCGACGCCCGTGGTGGTGCCGCGCTCTCCATCGCGCACGTCACCGGCCGCCAGATCATGTTCGCCTCCAACGGCGAGAAGCTGGACGACTTCGACGCGTTCCACCCGGACCGCATGGCGTCCCGCATCCTCGGCATGGGCGACATGCTCACGCTGATCGAGAAGGCCGAGCAGACCTTCTCGCAGCAGGAGGCCGAGGCCATGGCCTCGAAGCTGGCCTCCAAGAAGGGCGCGGACTTCACGCTCGACGACTTCCTGGCCCAGATGGAGCAGGTCAGGAAGATGGGCTCCATCTCCAAGCTGCTCGGCATGCTGCCCGGCATGGGCCAGATCAAGGACCAGATCAGCAACCTCGACGAGCGTGACGTCGACCGTACGGCCGCGATCATCAAGTCGATGACCCCGGCCGAGCGCCAGGACGCGACGATCATCAACGGCTCGCGGCGCGCCCGTATCGCCAAGGGTTCCGGTGTCGAGGTCAGCGCGGTCAAGGGCCTGGTCGAGCGGTTCTTCGAGGCCCGCAAGATGATGTCCCGCATGGCCCAGGGCGGTGGCATGCCGGGGATGCCCGGGATGCCGGGCATGGGCGGCGGGGCCGGCCGGACGAAGAAGCAGCCCAAGAAGAGCAAGGGCAAGCAGCGCTCCGGGAACCCGATGAAGCGCAAGCAGCAGGAGGAAGAGGCTGCGGCTCGGCGTGAGGCTGGGCAGCAGGCGGGGGGTGCGCTGGGTCTGCCGGGCGCCCAGCAGCAGCCGCAGAACTTCGAACTTCCCGACGAGTTCAAGAAGTTCATGGGCTGAGGACTTTTCCCGCCCCCGCCGCCCCTACCCGTTCCCGTCACTGCATGGGGGCTGCGCCCCCTCGCCCCCCATTTGCGCAGTTCCCCGCGCCCCTGAAGGGCTCAGGGGCGCGGGGAACTGCGCGGCCCGCCCCCACCGGACCCGCGCACAAGATCCTTCAGCCCGTCCGGCGTTTGAGGACCGGGGGTTCGGGGGCAGCGCCCCTGAGTCAGTGACGGGAAGGGTAGGGGCGGCGGGGGCGAGAGACGTCTCAGGCCGTCCGGGCCACCAGGTAGCGGAAGACGTTCGGCATCCACACCGTCCCGTCCCGCCGTTTGTACGGATGCAGAGCCTCCCGCACCTCCTTGTCGACCTGGTCGGGATCCGTGGCGGCGACGGCAGCGTCGAAGAGCCCCGTGGACAGCAGCCCACGTACCGCGTTGTCCACGTCCGCGTACCCGAAGGGGCACGCGACCCGCCCGGACCCGTCGGGCCGCAGGCCGGCCCGCTGGGCGACCTCCTCCAGGTCGTCCCGGAGGGCCGGGCGCCAACTGCCCGTACCGCGCAGCGGATCCGCCAGCTTCGCGGCCACCCGCAGCACCGAGGACGTGGCACACCGCTCCGGAGGCCCCCAGCCCGCGAGCACCACGGGAACCCCTCGGCCGACGTGCGGACCCGCCGCCGTCAGTGCCTCGGTGAGCCCTTCGGAGTCACCGGCCACACACCCGACCGGCTCGAAAGCGGTCACCAGGTTGTACGCCGCCGACGCCGCGTCGTCGATGTCCGCGGGCTCCTTGTCCGTCAGCCGCGCGCCGGCACGCGCACGCGTGCCCCGTGCCTCGGGGAGCAGCCGCTCCCGCGCGAGAGCCAGCCGCTCCGGCGCGTGGGCCTGCAGACCGGTGACCGACGCGCCCCGCGCCGCGGCCATCAGCAGCGCCAGGCCGGACCCGCAGCCGAGCCCCAACAGCCTGGTCGAGGAGCCCACTTCGAGTCGCTCGTAGACGGCCTCGTAGAGCGGTACGAGCATCCGCTCTTGAATCTCGGCCCAGTCACGCGCGCGTGCCCACTGATCAACCTGGGGCGAAGCCCCCGAGTGAGGTAGGTGCTGCCGCACGAGCGTAGGTGTCATCGAATGTGCCCCAATCCGCCGAGAGTTGCGTTTGTGCCCCGTTCGTACACCCCCGTGCAGTGCGCTCGCACTCCCCCCGTATGCCAGGAAACTCCGCGCTCGTCGTGGCGTCCAGGGGTTGCGGAGCCCGGTTTGCGTACCATCGGCGCGCGCCGCGAGAATTCACATACCGGCAACATGTGCGCCCACCGTTCCTCGCCGATCAGTGGGCGGAGGCCGGCCGTCGCGGACGCGCCCGCGCGGTGGGTGGCCTGTTCGTGCCGTACGGCGATGACGGTGGGTTGCGGGCCTGTCGCCCTGCCCGGCCCCCGCCGGCCGTGGTTCCCGCCCCCGGGGTGACGAGGCGGTTCCGGCCAAGGTCCACGAACCCGTCGACCGGCCGCCGCGCGGGACCGTACGGTGTCTGGTGGCCGGGGACGGGCCGGTGCCCCGCGCCGATGACGCACCCGGTAACGTCGCCGTCGTGGCCCGCGTCGACCGGGCCCCGGCATTCCGCCGCGAGAAGGACCGAAACGCCTCTTGCGCATCCGCCGACCCCAGGTGCCCCGGTGCGCGGACAGCGTCTACTGGCCCGGACGTACACGTCACTACGTACCGGCTGGGTGTGAACTGTGAGGCTTCTCCGCAGATCAGCGCACCCGCCCTCGTCAGGACGCATCAGCGGCAACTGACGGGTACGTGCAAAATATTTGGGATGCCCCGGAATAGGAACACAGAGGCACCTCGGCTCGTTGTCATTACGTGAGCACGACACCACCTGTTCTCGCCGCAGAGCTGGCAGGGGCGTGGGCCGACATTCAGCGGCACCACCCCGAGCTGCCCGATCTTGCCGCGCCAGAGTCCCTGATCGGGGAGTCGTCGTCCGCCTGCGGACACGAACTCTCCTTCGAACGACTGCTTCACGAAGCAGTCCACGGCATCGCCGCCGCCCGAGGTGTCCGCGACACCTCCCGCGCCGGCCGGTACCACAACCGCAGATTCCTCGCGATCGCCGAGGAGTTGGGACTGGACCACCCCGAGGAACCGCATCCCAGCAGCGGCTTCTCCCTGGTCACGCTCAACCCCGAGGCGAAGCGGCGCTACCGCCCGACGATCGAGCGGCTGCAGCGCGCCCTCAAGGCGCACACGGTCGCGACCGCCGCCGACACGGCCCGCAGCTTCCGCGGCCCGGCCGCCCGGCACGGCTCCTCCGGAGGGGGCGTGCGCGTGAAGGCGGTCTGCGACTGCGGACGCAACGTCCGCGTCGTCCCGTCGGTCCTCGCGCAGGCGCCGATCGTGTGCGGAGGGTGCGGGAAGCCGTTCCGCATCCCGGAGGTGGTCGGCGCCGCAGCGGGCTGAGCGGACGGCCGACGCAGCGGCGGGGGAGTCGTCCCGCCGGGGTGGTGCGGGAGAGCGCGGCGGCATTTCGTGGATGCCGGCTCGTGCGACGGCCCACCTCGACGGCGACACCCGTCACCGGGCCCGGCGGTGCCGCGGGCCGGCCCGGTGCTGCCCCGACCGCCCCGGTCGAGGCGCCCTTCGGGGTGTGGCAGAATGGTCAGCTGTACTCGCAGCCGCACAGGACCCCTCTCTCCTCCGGCTGACGCGTCCATCGGGCACTCGGGTACCGCAACCCCACGCGGCAATCTCGCCGTGCCCACCCCGTCAAGACCAGGAGACACCACTTCCGTGGCAGTCAAGATCAAGCTGAAGCGTCTGGGCAAGATCCGCGCGCCTCACTACCGCATCGTCGTCGCCGACTCCCGTACCCGCCGTGACGGCAGGGCCATCGAGGAGATCGGCCTGTACCACCCGGTGCAGAACCCGTCGCGCATCGAGGTCGACTCCGAGCGTGCGCAGTACTGGCTGGGTGTCGGCGCGCAGCCGACCGAGCCCGTGCTCGCCATTCTCAAGCTGACCGGCGACTGGCAGAAGCACAAGGGCCTGCCGGCCCCGGCGCCGCTGCTCGTCGCCGAGCCGAAGGCCGCGCGCCCGTTGTTCGACGCCCTCGGCGGCGACGACGACAGCAAGGGCGAGGCCATCACGCAGAAGAAGAAGGCTGAGAAGAAGGACGAGGCTGCCGCCGAGTCCGCGTCGACCGAGGCCTGAGCATGCTTGAGGAGGCTCTTGAGCACCTCGTGAAGGGCATCGTCGACAACCCGGACGACGTGCAGGTCGCCTCGCGCGACCTGCGCCGCGGGCGCGTTCTTGAGGTCAGGGTTCACCCCGACGACCTCGGGAAGGTGATCGGCCGCAACGGCCGCACCGCGCGCGCCCTGCGTACCGTCGTGGGCGCCATCGGCGGCCGCGGTGTCCGCGTCGACCTCGTCGACGTGGATCACGTCCGCTGACGTAATTCGCAGCACCGGCTCGGGCCGGGGAGGGCCTCAGGGCCGTCCCCGGCCCGTAGTCGTCCACGCGGGGCAACCGTGGACACACGACAGGAGATCAAGCAAGTGCAGCTGGTAGTCGCGCGGGTGGGCCGCGCCCATGGCATCAAGGGCGAGGTCACCGTCGAGGTGCGCACCGACGAGCCGGAGTTGCGGCTCGCGCCCGGTGCCGTCCTGGCCACGGACCCCGCCTCGGCCGGTCCGCTGACCATCGAGACGGGACGGGTGCACAGCGGCCGCCTCCTGCTGCGTTTCGCGGGGGTGCGCGACCGCAACGGCGCCGAGGCGCTGCGCAACACCCTGCTGATCGCCGACGTCGACCCGGACGAGGCGCCCGAGGACCCGGACGAGTACTACGACCACCAGCTCATGGACCTGGACGTCGTCCTAAAGGACGGCACCGAGGTGGGGCGGCTCACCGAGATCTCGCACCTGCCCTCCCAGGACCTCTTCGTGGTCGAGCGGCCGGACGGCACCGAGGTGCTGATCCCGTTCGTCGAGGAGATCGTCGTCGAGATCGACCTGGAGAAGCAGCGAGCCGTCATCGACCCGCCGCCCGGCCTGATCGACGACCGCGCGGAGACCGCCTCCTCCAGGGACGCGGACACCGACACCTCCGGTGGGGCCGACGCCTGATGCGGCTCGACGTCCTCACGATCTTCCCCGAGTACCTGGACCCCCTGAACGTCTCCCTCGTGGGCAAGGCACGCGCGCGTGGACAGCTGAATGTGCACGTGCATGATCTGCGGGAGTGGACCTACGACCGGCACAACACGGTCGACGACACCCCCTACGGCGGCGGCCCCGGCATGGTCATGAAGACCGGGCCCTGGGGCGACGCACTGGACTCCGTCCTCGCCGACGGCTACGAGACTGGCTCCCAGGGGCCCGTCCTGGTCGTCCCCACGCCCAGCGGACGGCCCTTCACCCAGGAACTCGCCGTCGAGCTCTCCGAGCGCCCCTGGCTGGTCTTCACCCCCGCCCGCTACGAGGGCATCGACCGCCGCGTCATCGACGAGTACGCGACCCGCATGCCCGTGTACGAGGTGTCCATCGGCGACTACGTGCTGGCCGGCGGCGAGGCGGCCGTCCTGGTCGTCACGGAGGCCGTGGCCCGGCTGCTGCCCGGCGTCCTCGGCAACGCCGAGTCGCACCGGGACGACTCGTTCGCGCCGGGAGCCATGGCGAACCTCCTGGAGGGGCCGGTCTACACGAAGCCGCCCCAGTGGCGCGGCCGGGAGATCCCGGACGTGCTGGTCAGCGGCCATCACGGCAGGATCGCCCGCTGGCGCCGGGACGAGGCACTGCGGCGCACCACCGCCAACAGGCCGGACCTCATCGAGCGCTGCGACCCCGCCGCCTTCGACAAGAAGGACCGCGAAATGCTCTCGATCCTGGGCTGGCAGCCCGGGCCCGACGGCCGATTTGGGCGCAGGCCCGACACCGTGGAAGAATAGGCCGCTGCTGTACGTCGTCCGGCGTGCGCCCCTGCCACAGGGGGACACGACGCCCGCCCCGACGAGAACAGCCCACCTTCTGGAAACACCGACTTCCGTCGATGACCTGTGGCATCGGCGAAGAAAGCAGACGATCATGTCCAACCTGCTCGCGTCCGTCGATGCAGCGTCGCTGCGCAGCGACGTCCCGGCCTTCCGCCCGGGTGACACCGTCAACGTCCACGTGCGCGTCATCGAGGGCAACCGCTCCCGTGTGCAGCAGTTCAAGGGTGTAGTCATCCGCCGCCAGGGCGCCGGTGTCCGTGAGACCTTCACGGTCCGCAAGGTCTCCTTCTCCGTCGGCGTCGAGCGCACCTTCCCCGTGCACACCCCGATCGTCGAGAAGATCGAGCTCGTCAGCCGCGGCGCCGTGCGTCGCGCGAAGCTCTACTACCTCCGTGAGCTGCGCGGCAAGGCCGCGAAGATCAAGGAGAAGCGCGACAACTGAGCTCACTCCGGGTCCCTCGTCAGGGCCGGATAGCATCTGGCCCACATGGACGCCGAAGCACAGCACACGGAGCGCGACCGCTCCTCCCACCCCGTCGTATCCGAGGAGATCTCGGACACACAGGGGGCGGAGGGACGGTCGCGTTTCGCGTTGGTGGCCCGGGCCGCCGACTGGCTGCCGGGCGGGCGGATCACCCTGACCGTGCTGTTCTGTCTGTTCTCCCTGCTGCTGCTCACCCGGTTCGTGATCCAGCCGTTCGAAATTCCCAGTGGCTCGATGGAGCCGGGATTGAGGATCGGGGACCGCGTTCTCGTAAATAAGTTGGCGTACCGTTTCGGTGCTGAGCCGAGGCGCGGTGACGTCGTCGTGTTCGACGGCACCGGTTACTTCGGCGACGCCGACTACATCAAGCGTGTGGTCGGCGTGGGGGGAGACCATGTGGTCTGCTGCGACAGGCAGGGGAGGATCGAGGTGAACGGCCGCTCGGTCGACGAGTCGACGTTTCTGTACCCGGGGAACGAGCCGTCCGAAGTGCGCTTCGACGTGGTCGTCCCCGACGGCACCCTCTTCGTCCTGGGTGACCACCGCGGCGACTCCAGCGACTCCCGGGACCACCTCGGCTCCCCGGGCGGCGGCATGATCCCCGTCGACGACGTGATCGGCAGAGCCGACTGGGTCGCCTGGCCGCTGGGCCACTGGACCGGTCTCGAACGGGCCGACGGCTACGCGCGCGTGCCCGACGCCGCGGGCTCGCCCCCTCGCTCGTCCCTGTCAGGGACGAGCGGGCAAAAGGCCGTGGACGGTGTCCATGGGTAACCGCGGCAAGCCCCGCGGCACCCACAGTGCCGCCGAGGACCTCCTGCCCACGGGCTCCCGGCGCACGGGCGGCCCCGTGATGCCCGGCCGGGCCGACCGGCGCAAGCTGGCCCGGCGGGTCAAGCGGCGCAGGCAGCGCTCCGCGGTCAAGGAGATACCGCTCCTGATCGGCGTCGCGCTGCTCATCGCACTCGTCCTGAAGACGTTCCTCGTCCAGGCCTTCGTGATCCCGTCGGGCTCCATGGAGCAGACGATCCGGATCGGCGACCGTGTCCTGGTCGACAAGCTGACCCCGTGGTTCGGCTCGAAGCCCGAGCGCGGCGACGTCGTCGTCTTCAAGGACCCCGGCGGCTGGCTGGAGGACGAACAGCCGACGGCGAAGAAGGAAGACCCCATCGTCGTCAAGCAGGTCAAGGAGGCGCTGACCTTCATCGGCCTGCTGCCCTCCGACAACGACCGGGACCTGATCAAACGGGTCGTCGCGGTCGGCGGCGACACCGTCAAGTGCTGTGACACCCAGGGCCGCGTCACCGTCAACGGAATGCCGCTCGACGAGCCCTACATCAACCCCGGCGACAAACCCTCCTCGCTGGTCTTCGAGGTCAAGGTGCCGGCGGGGCGCCTGTGGGTGATGGGCGACCACCGGTCCAATTCCGCGGACTCCCGTTTCCACCGCACCGAGAAGTACAACGGCACCATCTCCGAGGACGTCGTGGGCCGTGCCATGGTCATCGCCTGGCCCATCGGTCACTGGACTCAGCTCAAGGAACCCGACACCTACGCGTCCGTGCCCGACGTGGCCGGTGGAGCGACCACCGCACTCGACACGTCGCATAGGGTGGCCACCGCGGATCGATACGGATTGATCCCGCTCCCGATCCCTGCGGAACTCCCGCTCGTTATGGGAGTGGTGGGCCTGCGTCGTATCCGGCGCGGGCGGCGGCACGGAGTGAGGAGTGGATGTGGGGGATTTGGCGGTCGGCGCACGATCCGGACACGAGGGGCCCGAGGAGCGACCGGCGCGATCCGAAGAGTCGGCCCCGCCGGCCGGCGAGGACGCCGTGACCCCCGGAGATGACTCCGGTCACGACAACGGCGGGGACGGACGGGACCCCGAAGGGACCGCCCCGGCGCCGAAGAAGCCGCGGTCCTTCTGGAAGGAACTTCCCCTGCTCATCGGCATCGCGCTGGTTCTCGCGCTGCTGATCAAGTCCTTCCTGGTGCAGGCGTTCTCGATCCCCTCGGACTCGATGCAGAACACCCTCCAGCAGGGTGACCGCGTCCTGGTCGACAAGCTGACCCCGTGGTTCGGCTCGGAGCCCGAGCGCGGCGAGGTCGTCGTCTTCAACGACCCCGACGAGTGGCTGGCGGGCGAGCCGACGCCCAGCCCGAACGCGATCCAGACGGCCCTCAGCTGGATCGGCCTGATGCCCTCCGCCGAGGAGAAGGACCTCATCAAGCGCGTCGTCGGAGTCGGCGGCGACACCGTCGAGTGCAAGGGCACTGGCCCGCTGAAGGTCAACGGCAAGGCGCTGAACGAGCCCTACGTGTACCCGGGGAACACGCCCTGCACGATGGACGACGCCGGCGGCCAGTTCAAGGTGAAGGTTCCCGAAGGCAAAATCTGGGTCATGGGCGACCACCGGCAGAACTCGCTGGACTCCCGTTACCACCAGCAGGACAAGCACCAGGGCTTCGTCCCCGTGGACAACGTGGTGGGCCGCGCGATCGTCGTCGCCTGGCCGCCCACCCGCTGGTCGACGCTTCCGGTGCCGGACACCTTCGACCAGAACCTGACCGCCGCCGCTCCGGGTGCGCTCGGGTTCGTGGGCGCGGTGCCGCTGGTGCTGTGGCGCAGGCGTCGCCTTACCGTCGGGAACACCAGGGTTTCTGGGTCGCGTACCGCCGGGTAGGGTGCCGTCCCAGACGCCGATCTTCCGCGGCCCGACCTGGGCCGCGAGGTCGATTCTCCGAGTTGGGGAGCACTGGGATGAGCGGGACAAGTCGTACGGACGAGGGCCGCGGACGGCTCGGCAGCAAGCTGTCGGGGCTGGCCGTGGCCCTCGGCTGTGTGCTCTTCCTCGGTGGGTTCGCCTGGGGAGCGGTCGTCTACCAGCCCTACACCGTGCCGACCGACTCGATGTCGCCCACCATCGCGGGCGGCGACCGGGTGCTCGCCGAGCGGATCGACGGCTCCGAGGTGCAGCGCGGTGACGTCGTCGTCTTCAAGCAGTCCACCTGGGGCAACATGCCCATGGTCAAGCGGGTCGTCGCCGTCGGCGGGGACACGGTCGCCTGCTGTACGCAGGACAAGCTGACCGTCAACGGCAAGAAGATCGAGGAACCGTATCTGCCCGAGGGCAGCGCGGCCGAGTCGTCGAAGATTCCCTCCATCGAGGTGCCCAAGGACCGGCTCTTCCTGCTCGGCGACGAGCGCAGCGGCTCGCTGGACTCCACCGCCCACCTGACGGAAGCAGGCAACGGCACGGTGCCGCGCAGCGCGGTGAACGCGCGCGTCGACGCGGTGGCCTGGCCCATGAACGGCATGCTGGCCCGCCCCACCGGCTTCGAGACGCTCGGGGGCATCTCCGATCCGGGGCCCCTGCGCCTGGTCCTCGCGGCGGTCGTGGTGGGTGCGGTACTCGTCCTCGGCGGGGCCGCGTACGGGCCGGTCGCCAACCGGTCGGCACGCCGCCGCAGCCGTACGGGGGCGGGGGAGCGGGCCCTTGCCGGCTGACGCGTCGCTGCCGACGGGCGGTGATCTCGGCGAGCTGCGGAAGGTCGCCCGGGTGGTCCTGCTCGACCCGCAGGACCGCATCCTGCTGCTGCACGGGCATGAACCCGAGGACCCGTCGGACGACTGGTGGTTCACACCGGGCGGCGGTGTGGAGGGCGACGAGACACGCGAAGAGGCCGCCCTGCGGGAAGTCGCGGAGGAGACCGGCATCACCGAGGTCGAGCTGGGTCCGGTGCTGTGGCGGCGGACCTGTTCCTTCCCGTTCGCGGGGCGCCGCTGGGACCAGGACGAGTGGTACTTCCTGGGCCGTACGACGCAGACGGCGACCGAGGCCACGGGGCTGACCGAGCTGGAACGGCGCAGTGTCGCCGGAGCGCGCTGGTGGACGTGCCGGGAACTTGCCCGGGCACATGAGACGGTGTATCCGACCAGACTCGCCGAGCTGCTGCTCAGGCTGCTCGACGAAGGGCCCCCGGCCAGGCCCGAGACCCTCGACACGGAAATCGTCTAGGGGCTCGCGGGGCTGGCGCACAATAGGGGGACGCACGGCTGAAGGGGAACATGCCATGAGCGCCGAGGACCTCGAAAAGTACGAGACCGAGATGGAGCTGAAGCTCTACCGGGAGTACCGCGATGTCGTCGGTCTGTTCAAATATGTGATCGAGACCGAACGGCGCTTCTACCTCACCAACGATTACGAGATGCAGGTGCACTCGGTTCAGGGCGAGGTGTTTTTCGAGGTGTCCATGGCGGATGCCTGGGTGTGGGACATGTACCGACCTGCTCGGTTCGTGAAACAGGTACGCGTTCTGACATTCAAGGACGTGAACATCGAGGAGCTGAACAAGAGCGACCTCGAACTGCCCAGCAGCTAGGACCGGGCAGTCGGGACGGGGCTGACGATCCCGTAAGTCCTACGGCGGCCGCTCGTACGGGTGACTGAGTTGTCCACAGTCGAGCGGCCGTCCACCAAGATCCAACAGCGGATCGCGAGGGGCTCAGTGTTGGCGCCGGAGGTGGTGCCGACATGAAGACGTCCAAGGCATCCAAGGTTTCTGAGGCGCCCCACGCGCCCGACACGCCCCGTGCGTCCAAGGCACGCAAGGCGCTCGGCAGGTACGGCGAGGACCTGGCCGCGCGGCGGCTGGCCGAGGCCGGTATGACGGTCCTGCAGCGCAACTGGCGCGCGGGCCGGGCCGGCGAGATCGACATCGTGGCCCGCGACGGCGACGCACTGGTCGTCTGCGAGGTCAAGACCCGCCGTGCGGGACCCTTCGAGCATCCGATGGCCGCGGTGACCCCCGTCAAGGCCCGGCGTCTGCGCGGTCTCGCCGAGCGCTGGCTGCAGGAACACGGAGGGGCTCCACCCGGCGGCGTCCGTATCGACGTCGTGGGTGTCCTGCTGCCCGACCGCGGCGCCCCCGTCGTGGAGCACGTGCGAGGGGCGGCCTGATGGGCTTCGCGCGTACGTGCTCGGTGGCCCTCGTGGGCGTGGACGGTGTCGTCGTCGAGGTCCAGGCGGACCTGGAGCCGGGCGTGGCGGCGTTCACCCTGGTGGGACTGCCCGACAAGAGCCTGACGGAGAGCAAGGACCGCGTCAGGGCGGCCGTGGTCAACTCCGGCGGCGAGTGGCCGCAGAAGAAGCTCACCGTGGGCCTCAGCCCGGCCTCGGTGCCCAAGGGCGGCAGCGGTTTCGACCTCGCCATCGCCTGCGCGGCCCTCGGTGCCTCGGAGCGCATCGATCCCCGCGTGCTCGCCGACATCGTGATGATCGGGGAGCTGGGCCTGGACGGCCGGGTCCGGCCAGTACGAGGGGTGCTGCCGGCCGTGCTGGCCGCCGCCGAGGCGGGATACGAACAGGTGGTGGTGCCGGAGAGCGCGGCCGCCGAGGCCTCCCTGGTACCCGGTGTGTCCGTGCTCGGCGTGCGCAGCCTCCGCCAGCTCATCGCGGTCCTCACGGACGAACCGGTGCCCGACGAGGATCCGGACGAGCCGGGCCGGACCGATCCGCTCGCCGGCCTGCGCATGCCGGGCACGGGCGCGGCCACCGGAATGCACAGCATGGGCGCCGCGCACCACGACCACGAACACGACCTCGCCGACGTCGTGGGCCAGCTCTCGGCACGGACCGCGGTGGAGGTCGCCGCGGCCGGTGGCCACCATCTGTTCCTGGAAGGGCCGCCGGGAGCGGGCAAGACCATGCTCGCCGAGCGGCTGCCCGCCATCCTGCCGCGGCTCGGCCGGAGCGAGTCCCTGGAGGTCACGGCCGTCCACTCGGTCGCGGGCCTGCTGCCACCGGGCAAACCCCTGGTCGACGTCGCCCCCTACTGCGCCCCGCACCACTCGGCGACCATGCAGGCGCTGGTCGGCGGCGGCCAGGGGGTGGCACGGCCGGGTGCGGTGTCGCTCGCTCACAGAGGAGTGCTTTTTCTGGACGAGACACCCGAGTTCAGCAGCCGGGCCCTCGACGCACTGCGCCAGCCCCTGGAGTCCGGGCATGTGGTGATCGCGCGCAGTGCGGGTGTCGTGCGCTTCCCGGCACGGTTCCTGATGGTCCTCGCCGCCAACCCCTGCCCCTGCGGCCGCTTCTCCCAGCGGGACACCCTGTGCGAGTGCTCGCCCTCCACGATCCGCCGCTACCAGGCCCGCCTCTCCGGACCGCTGCTCGACCGCGTCGACCTGAGGGTGGAGGTGGACCGCGTCACCCGCGCCCAGCTGACGGAGCGGGGCGCGCGGGGCGAGAGCACCCAGACGGTCGCCGACCGGGTCCGGGAGGCCAGGGCGAGGGCCGCCGCGCGCCTGACGGACACCCCCTGGCGCACGAACAGCGAGGTACCTGGCCGCGAGCTCCGCAGCCGGTGGTACGCGTCCCCGGGCGCCATGGACGACGCCGAGCGCAGCTTGGAGCGCGGTGTGCTCACCGCCCGGGGGCTCGACCGGGTCCTGCGGGTCGCCTGGACCGTCGCGGATCTCGCCGGCCACGACCGGCCGGGAGTGGCGGACGTGACCCTCGCGCTGCAACTGCGCACCGGGGTCCCCCGGGGGGTGCCGATGGCGATTGGGGCCTCCCGGTGAACCAGTGCTTCCCGGTGGGCGGAGCGAGCGGGGACGGGGAGCGGCTCCACCGGGCTTTCCTCGCACGGGTCGTCGAACCGGGGGACGAGGTCTGCGGGCGATGGCTCCGTGAGTGCGGAACGGGGGAGGTGGTCCGGCGCCTCACCGGGGGCGGACAGCGGCTGCCCGGTGTGACGGACGTGCGATGGGCGGGCCTGCGGGCCCGGGCCGAGCGGGCGGACCCGGAGCGCGACCTCGCGGTGGCGCGGGACAGCGGGACACGGTTCGTGTGCCCCGGCGATCCCGAGTGGCCCGCGCAGCTCGACGACCTGGGGGATGCCAGGCCCGTCGGACTCTGGGTGCGGGGGCTGCCCAACCTGCGGATATGGGCGCTGCGCTCCGTCGCCGTCGTGGGGGCACGGGCCTGCACCGAGTACGGCGCCCACATGGCGTCGGCGCTCGGTGCGGGGCTCGCGGAGCGGGGGTGGGTCGTGGTGTCGGGAGGCGCCTACGGCGTGGACGGCGCGACGCACAGGGGCGCTCTCGGGGCGGGCGGCGCCACCGTCGCCGTACTCGCCTGCGGGGTCGACCGGCCCTATCCGCGCGGTCACACGCAGTTGATCACCAGGATCGCCGAACAGGGTCTGGTGGTCGGGGAGTTGCCGCCCGGCGATCATCCGACCCCGAGCAGGTTCATCCTGCGGAACCGGGTCATCGCGGCGCTGACGCGCGGCACGGTGGTCGTCGAGGCGGCGTACCGCAGCGGTGCGTTGGCGACCGCCCGGGCCGCCCAGCGGCTGGGCAGATTCACGATGGGAGTACCGGGGCCGGCCACCAGCGGTCTCTCGGCGGGCGTGCACGAACTCCTGCGCGGGGACGCGGTGCTGGTCACCGACGCCGCGGAAGTGGCCGAGCTGATCGGGGACATGGGCGAGCTGGCCCCGGCCCGGCGCGGACCGGTGCTGCCGCGCGACCTCCTGGACCCGGACGCCGCCCGGGTGCTGGCCGCGCTGCCGGCCCGGGAGACGGCGTCGCGGCAGGACATCGCCAGGCACGCCGGGACCACGGAGGACGACGCGGTCGCGAGACTGTACGAACTCCGCTCACTTGGCTTCGTCGAACGACACGGCGACGGCTGGAAGTTGACACGCCAGGCCGCTCTGTCCATCGGCACGGATCGGAGGTGACGCTGACCGAGAGTGTTCGGCCGTCCGGGCTACACCCCGAAGCCCCTGGGTTTTCCCGTAGTTGACGCTCTGCAGAGGTCACGCACGGCGACGGCCACACCTGTGCCGGACGGCCGACGGAACGTATCTGCGCACGGTGAGTCCAGCACTGTTCGCACACTGCGACTCTCCAGTCACGCTACGCTCACATGGATTCCGACTCAGACAGGCAACTCGACATCAGACCGACAGCTCACGCAGTCACTCACAGTTCACTGCAGAACGGCACAAGGCGACGCATGCCCCAGCACACCTCCGGGTCCGACCGGGCGGCGGTTCCCCCCGCCGCCCGTGACGGCGGCGTGCGGCCGCCCGCCCCCTCGACGCTCGACGAGCTGTGGAGGTCGTACAAGACCACGGGCGACGGGCGGCTGCGCGAGCAGCTGATCCTGCACTACTCGCCGCTGGTGAAGTACGTGGCAGGCCGGGTGAGCGTGGGTCTGCCCCCCAACGTGGAGCAGGCGGACTTCGTCTCGTCGGGCGTGTTCGGGCTGATCGACGCCATCGAGAAGTTCGACATCGAGCGGGAGATCAAGTTCGAGACGTACGCGATCACGCGGATCCGGGGCGCGATGATCGACGAACTGCGGGCACTGGACTGGATCCCCCGGTCCGTGCGGCAGAAGGCGCGCAATGTCGAGCGGGCCTACGCGACGCTGGAGGCGCGGCTGCGGCGTACGCCGTCGGAGTGCGAGGTGGCCGCCGAGATGGGGATCGCGGTCGACGAACTGCACGCGGTGTTCGGCCAGTTGTCGCTGGCCAACGTCGTGGCCCTGGAAGAGCTGCTGCATGTCGGCGGTGAGGGCGGCAACCGGCTGAGCCTGATGGACACCCTTGAGGACACCGCGGCCGACAATCCGGTGGAGGTCGCGGAGGACCGTGAGCTGCGGCGTTTCCTGGCACGGGCCATCAACACGCTGCCCGAGCGGGAGAAGACCGTGGTGACCCTCTACTACTACGAGGGCCTCACGCTCGCCGAGATCGGCAATGTGCTCGGGGTGACGGAGAGCCGCGTCAGCCAGATCCACACCAAGTCCGTGCTCCAGCTCCGGGCGAAACTGGCGAGCTTCGGGCGCTGACCCCGCCGCCTCGCTGACCTCGCTGAATCGTCCCTCGCCGGGCCTTCTCGCGGGCGGGCGGGAGCCCTGTCGGTCGGGATCGGTCGGACGGTCCGGAGGGGAGAAATCCCTTCGGTCCGGTGCCGCTGATCTGCGGCTGATCGCGGTGCACCCGGGCGAGAGTCTCCCGTCCTGGGCGGGGCGTCCGTAAAGTGGGGGCGTGCCAAGGATTCGAGCGGCCTCCGTGGCCGAGCACCGGTCGATGCAGCGAGCCGCCCTGCTGGACGCGGCGCGATCCCTGCTGTCCGAGGGCGGGACGGAGGCCCTGACGTTCCCGGCGCTCGCCGAGCGGACGGGTCTCGCGCGGTCCTCCGTGTACGAGTACTTCCGTTCCCGTGCGGCGGTGGTCGAAGAGCTCTGCGAGGTCGACTTCCCGCTCTGGGCCGCCGAGGTCGAAACCGCGATGTCGCTGGCCGCGACGCCCGAGGGCAAGGTCGAGGCGTACGTCCGCAGCCAGCTCGCCCTGGTGGGGGACCGGCGGCACCGGGCCGTCGTGGCGATCTCCGCGAGTGAGCTCGACGCCGGTGCGCGCGAGAAGATCCGCGCCGCGCACGGGGGGCTCGTCGCGATGATCGTGGAGGCGTTGCGGGACATGGGGCACGAGCAGCCCCGGATGGCCGCGATGCTGCTCCAGGGGATCGCGGACGCGGCCGTGCGCAGGATCGAGCTCGGTGCGGCCGAGGAGCCCGGGGTGATCACCGAGGCCGCCGTGGCGATGGCTCTGCGAGGCGTGCGCGGCTGACGACGGACGGCCGACGGCTGACGGCGGCTGCGTCACGTCGGTGCCGCTCCCACCCCCGGCCCTGCTTCCGGTGCCGCAGCCGCCTACTCTCCCGGCGCCGCAGCCGGCTCCGGTTCCGGGATGCCCCTGACCGGCAGCAGACGTGACGGGCCCCTGGTCAGCAGCCACGGGGGCAGCAGCGACAGCGGGTCCAGGTAGGTGTCCCCGCGGCGCAGGCCCCAGTGGAGGCACGACATCGGGCAGTGGGAAGTCGGCGGCTCCAGTACGCCGACCACCTCGCCCGCCGTCACCTCGGCGCCCTTCTTCAGCGTCGCCGCCACCGGCCCGTACGTCGTGCGCAGGGGCGGGGTGCCCGTGCCGGTCAGCTCCACCGAGACGACCCCGCGGCCCGCGACCCGGCCGGCGAAGGAGACGCGGCCCGGTGCGACGGCCCGGACCGGGGTGCCGGGGGCCGCGGTGAGATCGACGCCCCGGTGGCCCCTGCCGTAGACGGTCGCGGGCGGCTCCCAGCCCCGCGCCACCGGCGGGCGCGAGCCCACCGGCCAGGCGCTGCCGACGGCGGGGACCGGCGGGTCCGCACCGCCGGGACCGCCGGGACCCCCGGGATTCCCGGGACCCCCACCGGCACCCGCGCCGGGGTCGCCGGCGCGGGCGACGGCCGCCGGCCCGCCGCAGCCGAGGGCGAGGCCCAGCAGGAGACCGAGCACCAGCACGGCGGCCACCGCCATGGCACGCACCGCCATGGCGCGCGCCCTCACGGTCGGCATCGTCATGGCAGGCCGCGGCGCCGGTCCCGTACGAAGGAAATGGTCTGCTCGCATGCGAGAACCGTGCCTCGGACGGCATGAAAAAAGGGATCATGGTCAGGATCTGTGGAGTACCCGTCGGTTGTGGACAGCGGCGTCACCCGGCACCCCGTGGGTCCCGTACACTTCTTGTGGCGATCCGGGTCACCGGGTCGACTTCGCACGCCCCGACATCAGGCCGTCAAACAGCCGATGTCAGCGCCCCTCGGTCCCTCGTGGCAAGGCGCAATGCGGGCGTCAGGCGCGACCGCCGTCCGGCGGACGCGGCACAACCGAGAACACCAAGGAGTACGGCCATGGCCGTCGTCACGATGCGGGAGCTGCTGGAAAGCGGCGTCCACTTCGGTCACCAGACCCGTCGCTGGAACCCGAAGATGAAGCGCTTCATCTTCACCGAGCGCAACGGCATCTACATCATCGACCTGCTCCAGTCGCTGTCGTACATCGACCGCGCCTACGAGTTCGTCAAGGAGACCGTCGCCCACGGCGGCACGGTCATGTTCGTCGGCACGAAGAAGCAGGCGCAGGAGGCCATCGCCGAGCAGGCGACCCGCGTCGGCATGCCCTACGTGAACCAGCGCTGGCTGGGCGGCATGCTCACCAACTTCTCGACCGTCTACAAGCGTCTGCAGCGCCTCAAGGAGCTTGAGCAGATCGACTTCGAGGATGTGGCCGCGTCCGGCCTCACCAAGAAGGAGCTGCTCGTCCTCTCCCGCGAGAAGGCCAAGCTGGAGAAGACCCTCGGCGGTATCCGCGAGATGTCCAAGGTGCCCAGCGCCGTCTGGATCGTGGACACCAAGAAGGAGCACATCGCGGTCGGTGAGGCCCGGAAGCTCAACATCCCGGTCGTCGCCATCCTCGACACCAACTGCGACCCCGACGAGGTCGACTACAAGATTCCGGGCAACGACGACGCGATCCGCTCCGTCACCCTGCTCACCCGCGTGATCGCCGACGCCGTCGCCGAGGGCCTCATCGCCCGCTCCGGCGCCGGCAAGGCCGCCGAGGGTGACAAGGCCGCGGGCGAGCCGCTCGCCGCGTGGGAGCGCGACCTGCTTGAGGGCGGCGAGAAGAAGGCCGACGAGACCGCTGCCGAGGCGCCCGCTGCCGAGGCGCCCGCCGCCGAGGCTCCGGCCGCCGAGGCCCCCGCTGCCGAGGCCCCCGCCGCTGAGGCCGAGGCTCCCGCTGCCGCCGAGGCCGAGGTTGAGAAGCCGGCCGCGGCCGAGCAGGCCTGACGATCCAGCGTCACGGTTGAGTGAGGGCGGGCGGCGCCTGGTGCGTCGCCCGCCGTTCACCCCCAGCCCGTAGATCTTCGGTGGACGCCCGCCCGATCAGCGGCGGACGCCGACTCCGAGACTTCGAACTCCGAGAAGAGATTCACAGATCATGGCGAACTACACCGCCGCCGACGTCAAGAAGCTCCGTGAGCTCACGGGCGCCGGCATGATGGACTGCAAGAAGGCGCTGGACGAGGCCGACGGCAACGTCGACAAGGCCGTCGAGGCGCTGCGCATCAAGGGCCAGAAGGGCGTCGCCAAGCGCGAGGGCCGCTCCGCCGAGAACGGCGCCGTGGTTTCCATCATCGCCGACGACAACACCGCCGGTGTCCTGGTCGAGCTGAAGTGCGAGACGGACTTCGTCGCCAAGGGCGAGAAGTTCCAGGCCGTCGCCAACCAGATCGCCCAGCACGCCGCCGCGACCTCCCCGGCCGACATCCAGGCGCTCCTCGCCTCGGAGATCGAGTCCGGCAAGACGGTCCAGGCGTTCGTCGACGAGGCCAACGCGAACCTGGGCGAGAAGATCGTCCTCGACCGCTTCGCCCAGTTCTCCGGCGCCTACGTGACCGCGTACATGCACCGCACCATGCCCGACCTGCCCCCGCAGATCGGTGTCCTGGTCGAGCTGGACAAGGCCGACGCCGGTCTTGCCAAGGGCATCGCGCAGCACATCGCCGCCTTCGCGCCGAAGTACCTCTCCCGTGAGGACGTTCCGGCCGAGGTCGTCGAGTCCGAGCGCCGCGTCGCCGAGGAGACCACGCGCGCCGAGGGCAAGCCCGAGGCCGCGCTCCCGAAGATCGTCGAGGGTCGCGTCAACGGCTTCTTCAAGGAGGCCACCCTCCTCGGTCAGCCGTACGCGCTCGACAACAAGAAGTCCGTCCAGAAGGTCCTGGACGAGGCCGGTGTCACCCTGAAGCGCTTCTCGCGCATCAAGGTCGGCATCTGAGTCCGTACCGCGATCGACGCGCGATCCCGCTAGGGTCGACAGCAGTCGTCCGTGTCGGTCGCGCAGACCGTCACGCGCGGGCGTGAACGGACGACAGCAGATCTGACGAGGAGGCCATTGCCGCGCATGGGATGCGAACAACACCCCACCGGCAATGGCCTTCTTCGTATGTGCGACCCGTATGTGCGACACGTAGAAGAGGCGAGATCTCCATGACCACCACCAAGGCCGCCGACAAGGACGAAAAGAGCGACACCGGCAAGGGCTCCGGCCGCTTTCTGCTGAAGCTTTCCGGTGAGGCGTTCGCCGGTGGCGGAGCGCTCGGCGTCGACCCCGACGTGGTGCACAAGATGGCCCGGGAGATCGCCGCGGTGGTCCGCGGTGGCGCCCAGATCGCCGTCGTCATCGGGGGCGGCAACTTCTTCCGGGGAGCCGAGCTCCAGCAGCGCGGCATGGACCGGGCCCGCTCCGACTACATGGGCATGCTCGGCACCGTCATGAACTGCCTCGCCCTCCAGGACTTCCTGGAGAAGGAGGGCATCGACTCGCGCGTGCAGACCGCCATCACCATGGGGCAGGTCGCCGAGCCGTACATCCCGCTGCGGGCCGTGCGGCACCTGGAGAAGGGCCGTGTGGTCATCTTCGGCGCCGGGATGGGCATGCCGTACTTCTCCACGGACACCACCGCCGCCCAGCGCGCGCTGGAGATCGACGCCGAAGCGCTGCTGATGGGCAAGAACGGTGTGGACGGGGTCTACGACTCCGACCCCAAGACCAACCCCGGAGCGGTCAAGTTCGACGCGCTCAGCTACGGCGAGGTCATCACCCGCGACCTCAAGGTCGCCGACATGACCGCGATCACGCTGTGCCGTGACAACAAGCTCCCGATCCTCGTCTTCGAGCTTCTCGCCGAGGGCAATATCGCTCGGGCGGTCAAGGGTGAGAAGATCGGCACGCTTGTGGGTGACCAGGGCAGTCGGGCCTGACCGGGGGATGGACAATGTCCTGCCGGTCGGGAACCGTTCAGGAATAAGACGCGACGCAGCCGGCCGCCTAACCGCCAGGGAACCGCAGCCGGGCCTACTCAAGACACGCAGGAGCAAGTGGTGATCGAAGAGACCCTCCTCGAAGCCGAGGAGAAGATGGAGAAGGCCGTCGTGGTCGCCAAGGAGGACTTCGCCGCGATCCGCACCGGTCGTGCGCACCCGGCGATGTTCAACAAGATCGTGGCGGACTACTACGGCGCGTTGACCCCGATCAACCAGCTGGCCTCGTTCTCGGTGCCCGAGCCGCGTATGGCCGTGGTGACCCCGTTCGACAAGAGCGCGATGCGCAACATCGAGCAGGCGATCCGCGACTCCGACCTCGGCGTCAACCCGAGCAACGACGGCAACATCATCCGGGTGGTGTTCCCCGAGCTCACCGAGGAGCGCCGCAAGGACTACATCAAGGTGGCCCGCACCAAGGCCGAGGACTCCAAGATCTCGATCCGTTCCGTACGCCGCAAGGCCAAGGACGGCATCGACAAGCTGATCAAGGACGGCGAGGTCGGCGAGGACGAGGGCCGCCGTGCGGAGAAGGAGCTCGACGACACCACCGCGAAGTACGTCGCGCAGGTGGACGAGCTGCTCAAGCACAAGGAAGCAGAGCTGCTCGAAGTCTGATGAACGACTCTTCCTGGGGGGCACCGCCACAAGCCGGGTACTGGGGGCCGTCCGACCAGGGGCCTGTCCAGGGGGATGCCCCGGCGGGTCCCGCGTACGATGCGCACCACGCGCAGCAGACTCGCCCCATGCCCATCGTGCCCGACGTACCCGCGCATGGCGGAGACCAGGATGACGACCGGGGGGCTGCTCGGACGGGCGGCCCCCTGTTCCGCGACGAGACGACGCCCCCGTCGACGCCGTCGCCGTTCCAGACTTCGTCGCAGCATCCGCAGCATCCGCAGCATCCGCAGCATCCGCAGCATCCGCTGAATCAGCAGGAGCCCATGACCAGCGCCGCACAGCCCGCACCCGCGCCGCAGAAGAAGAGCGCGGGCCGCGACCTCGGCGCTGCCATAGGGGTCGGGGTCGGGCTCGGCGTGGTGATCGTCGCGTCGCTGTTCGTCGTCAAGGCCGTCTTCGTCGGTGTCATAACGGTCGCCGTCGTCGTCGGTCTGTGGGAGCTCACGTCGAGGCTCGCGGAGCGCAAGGACATCAAGGCGCCGCTCGTGCCGCTGGCGCTGGGCGGTGCGGCGATGGTCGTCGCCGGCTACGTCCGAGGGCCCGAGGGCGCCTGGGTCGCCATGGCGCTCACCGCGCTCGCGGTCCTGGTCTGGCGGATGACGGAACCGCCCGAGGGCTACCTCAAGGACGTCACCGCGGGGGTCTTCGCGGCCTTCTACATCCCGTTCCTCGCCACCTTCGTGGCGATGATGCTCACCGCGGACGACGGCGCGTGGCGGGTCCTGACGTTCCTGTTGCTGGCCGTGGTCAGTGACACGGGCGCGTACGCCGTCGGGTGGCGCTTCGGCACGCACAAGCTCGCCCCCCGCATCAGTCCCGGCAAGACCCGCGAGGGCCTGCTCGGTGCGGTCGCCTTCGCGATGGTGGCGGGCGCGCTGTGCATGCAGTTCCTCATCGACGACGGCACCTGGTGGCAGGGCCTGATCGTCGGCTTCGCGGTCGCGGCCAGCGCCACGCTCGGCGACCTCGGCGAGTCGATGATCAAGCGGGACCTGGGCATCAAGGACATGGGCACCCTGCTCCCGGGCCACGGCGGGATCATGGACCGACTGGACTCGCTGCTGCCCACCGCCCCCGTGGTGTGGCTGCTGCTGGTGCTCTTCGTCGGATCGGGCTGACCGGACCGGGCACCGCGTGACCCAGGGACCCCCGGCCGATCACGGCCGGGGGTCCTCGGCGTCCGGGCCCGCCGGGGAGTACTCGTGCGGCCGGCCGCCCTGCCACTTCACCCACCGCGGGTCGTCCAGCAGCTCCCAGGCGTCGTCCGGCAGGCCCGCCCGGCGCAGGAACTCGACCAGGTCGGTGTCGCTGTGGGCGAGCCCGAAGACCTGGCCGTGGATGGTGACCCGGCGCCCGCGGGCGCCCGTCATGCGGTGCACGACGATGGGCGCCGCATGCGTCCCGCTCGTGTTCTCGTTCTGCTTCTCGTCGTGCTTCTCGTCCTGCGGCCGTTCGCCGTTCACAGCACACCCAGATCGTTGTCGGGCCGGCAATAGGGACACGCGCTGATGCCGTCCTCCGTGAGAGCCCGGAGCGCCTGCTCGCGGGGCAGCGGTCTCGTGTTCTTCCCGGCCATGCCGCAGTCGCTCGTATGGACGGCGTCGGGGGCGGGTCTGCCACCCGCTCTTCGCAGCGCGAGTTTCCAGCCGGGCGCTGGCGCGGGCGCGGACGCGGGCAAGGGCGGTGTGCGCGCGGCACGGGCAGCGGCTGCCTCCTGACGTTCGAGCTCGGCGATGGTGTCGTCTGTGCGGCGCAGCTGCCAGGCCAGCCATTCGCGGACGCTGCGCAGGCGATCCAGGCGAGGCACTTTATCGGACACGCGTTCGATTCTAGGTCCAAGGGTGGCCTAGATGGCAACGCGGCCGGTGGAAGGGACCTCCGAAACGTGGAAGCGGCCCCCGAAACCTCGCGGCTCAGGTCACACGAATCGATCTGCGACACTGGTACAGCCATGCCTAAGCCCGGAGAACTCACATTCGTCGCCCCCCGCGGAGCCAAGAAGCCGCCGCGGCACCTTGCCGATCTCACGCCCGCCGAGCGTAAAGAGGCCGTCGCCGCGGTCGGTGAGAAGCCGTTTCGTGCCAAACAGCTCTCGCAGCACTACTTCGCGCGGTTCGCGCACGATCCGGAGCAGTGGACCGACATCCCTGCCGGCTCGCGCGCCAAGCTGCAGGAAGCGCTGCTGCCCGAGCTGATGACGGTCGTGCGGCATCTGTCCACCGATGACGACACCACCCGCAAGACCCTCTGGCGGCTCTTCGACGGCACGCTCGTCGAGTCCGTGCTGATGCGCTACCCGGACCGGGTCACCATGTGCATCAGCTCACAGGCGGGCTGCGGGATGAACTGCCCGTTCTGCGCGACGGGACAGGCCGGTCTCGACCGGAACCTGTCGACCGGCGAGATCGTGCACCAGATCGTCGACGGCATGCGGGCACTGCGCGACGGGGAGATCCCGGGCGGCCCGGCGCGGCTCAGCAACATCGTCTTCATGGGCATGGGCGAGCCGCTCGCCAACTACAAGCGGGTCGTCCAGTCCATCCGGGCGCTCACCGACCCGGAGCCGGACGGGCTCGGGCTCTCGCAGCGCGGGATCACCGTCTCGACCGTCGGTCTCGTCCCCGCCATCAACCGGTTCGCCGACGAGGGCTTCAAGTGCCGTCTCGCCATCTCCCTGCACGCACCGGACGACGAGCTGCGCGACACCCTCGTACCGGTCAACACGCGGTGGAAGGTGCGGGAGGTGCTGGACGCGGGCTGGGAGTACGCGGCCAGGTCGGGGCGCCGGCTCTCCATCGAGTACGCGCTCATCCGGGACATCAACGACCAGGCGTGGCGCGGTGACCGGCTCGGGCGGATGCTCAAGGGCAAGCCGGTGCATGTGAACCTGATCCCGCTGAACCCGACGCCCGGCTCCAAGTGGACCGCCTCACGGCCCGAGGACGAGAAGGCGTTCGTCGAGGCGATCGCCGCCCATGGGGTGCCGGTCACGGTCCGGGACACCCGTGGTCAGGAGATCGACGGGGCGTGCGGGCAGCTCGCGGCCACCGAGCGGTAGTCTGGCGGGGCGTACGGATATTTCGTACGACTGCACCGTTGTACGACTGCACCGTCGTACGACGGCAACTTCGTACGACGACATCTTCATATTCCGACAGGGGAGCGCCACAGCGCTGAGAGTGCGGGACAGCCCGCAGACCCTCTGAACCTCGCCCAGGTCATTCTGGGTAGGAAGTTCGGTCACTACTCAAGCTGTTGCGCCCTGCCCGGGGTCCGTTCGCGGTCCCGGGCAGGGCCGCGTCTCTTCCTGGTCAACCCAGGAGGAATCGAGTGAGCAACAAGAGCAACAAGAGCAGCATCTTCAGGATCACCGCCGTGGTCGCGGCCGGCGGTCTCGGCCTCGCCGCGCTCAGCGGGTGCGGGTCGTCCGACTCCGGGGACGGCGACGGGGGCTCCGGGTCCAAGACCGTCACCCTCGTCAGCCATGACTCCTTCGCCTACACCAAGGACGTACTGAAGGCGTTCGAGAAGGAGTCCGGGTACAAGGTCCGGGTCCTCAAGGACGGCGACGCCGGGCAGGCCGTCAACAAGGCGATCCTCACCAAGGACAACCCGCAGGGAGACGTCTTCTTCGGCGTCGACAACACCCTGCTCTCCCGCGCGCTCGACAACGGACTGTTCCAGTCGTACGAGGCCAAGGGCGCCGACGGCATCCAGGCGCGGTACCGGGTCGACCAGGACAAGCACCGGGTCACGCCCATCGACTCCGGAGACATCTGCGTCAACTACGACAAGGCCTGGTTCAGCGAGCACGAGCTGGCCGTGCCGACGTCCTTCGACGATCTGATCAAGCCCGCGTACAAGGATCTGCTCGTCACCGAGAACGCCTCGACCTCCTCGCCCGGCCTCGGCTTCCTCCTCGGCACCGCCGCCGAGTACGGCGACGACGGCTGGGAGGGCTACTGGAAGAAACTCAAGGCCAACGGCGTGAAGGTCGTCGACGGCTGGGAGCAGGCCTACAACGAGGAGTTCTCCGGATCCGCCGGTGGCAAGAAGGCCAAGGGCGACAGGCCGCTCGTCGTCTCGTACGCCTCCTCGCCGCCCGCCGAGGTCATCTACGCCGACCCCAAGCCCAAGACCGCCCCGACGGGTGTCGCGGACGGCACCTGCTTCCGCCAGGTCGAGTACGCGGGCCTGCTGAGCAACGCGAAGAACAGCAAGGGCGGCAAGGCGCTCATCGACTTCCTGATCGGCAAGCGGTTCCAGGAGGACATGCCGCTCAACATGTTCGTCTACCCGGTGATCGAGGGCGCCAAGGTGCCCGACGCGTTCACGCAGTACGGTCCCGCCGCCGCGAACCCCGAGACCCTGGACCCCGCCAGGATCGCCGACAACCGTGACGAGTGGGTCAAGTCATGGACCTCGCTCGTACTGAAGTAGAGCCCCGCGCGCGCCCCCGGTCTCCGCGGTCTCCGCACCGGGGGAGCGTGGCACGGCTCGGGCTCATGGTCGTGCCCGTCGCGTTCTTCGGGGTCTTCTTCGCCTATCCGGTCGTCGCGATCACCGTCCGCGGGCTGAAGGTCGACGGGGTCTGGCGGTTCGGGCGGATCGCGGACGTGCTCGGACAGTCCGACATCCGGCACGTCCTGTGGTTCACCACCTGGCAGGCGCTCGCCTCGACCGCGCTCACCCTGCTGATCGCGCTCCCCGGCGCGTACGTCTTCGCGCGCTTCGAGTTCAGGGGCAAGCAGATCCTGCGGGCCGTCGTCACCGTGCCGTTCGTGCTGCCGACGGTCGTCGTGGGCACGGCCTTCCTGGCCCTGCTCGGCCGCGGCGGGCTGCTGGACGAGCTGTGGGGCGTACGCCTGGACACCACCGTGTGGGCCATCCTGCTCGCGCACGTCTTCTTCAACTACGCGGTCGTCGTCCGCACGGTCGGCGGCCTCTGGTCGCAGCTCGACCCGCGGCAGGAGGAGGCCGCGCGGATGCTCGGCGCCTCCCGGTTCGCGGCCTGGCGCAGGGTGACGCTCCCGGCGCTCGGCCCGGCCGTGGCCGCCGCCGCGCTCATGGTGTTCCTCTTCACCTTCACCTCCTTCGGTGTCGTGCAGATCCTCGGTGGCCCCACCTTCTCCACCCTCGAAGTCGAGATCTACCGGCAGACCTCGGAGATCTTCGACCTCTCCACGGCCGCCGTGCTGACCCTCGTCCAGTTCGTCGCGGTGGGCGCGATCCTCGCCGTCCACGCCCGGACCGTACGGCGGCGCGAGACGGCCCTGAGGCTGGTGGACGCCGGCGCGACCGCGCGCCGGCCGCGCGGGGCGGGGCAGTGGGCGCTGCTCGCGGGTGTCCTCGGCTCCATCGCCGTCCTGCTCGTCCTGCCGCTCGCCGTCCTGGTCGAGCGCTCGCTCGACGCCCCCGGCTTCGGCTACTACAAGGCGCTCACCCGCAACGAGGGCAGCCTCTTCCTCGTCCCGCCCATCGACGCCGTCGGCAACTCGCTGCGGTACGCCCTCGCCGCCACCGCCATCGCCCTGCTGATCGGCGGACTCGCGGCCGCGGCCCTCACCCGGCGGGACACCGGACGGCTCGGCCGTCTCGTCCGCGGCTTCGACGCGCTGCTCATGCTGCCGCTCGGCGTCTCCGCCGTGACCGTCGGCTTCGGCTTCCTCATCGCCCTCGACGAGCCGCCGCTGGATCTGCGGAGCACCTGGATCCTGGTGCCGCTCGCGCAGGCGCTGGTGGGCGTCCCCTTCGTCGTACGGACCATGCTGCCGGTGCTGCGCGCGGTGGACGGACGGCTGCGCGAGGCCGCCGCGGTGCTCGGGGCCTCGCCCTGGCGGGTGTGGCGCGAGGTCGATCTGCCGATGGTGCGGCGGGCGCTGCTGATCGCGGCGGGGTTCGCCTTCGCGGTGTCGCTGGGCGAGTTCGGCGCGACCGTCTTCATCGCACGGCCCGACAACCCGACGCTGCCGGTCGCCGTGGCACGGCTGCTCGGACGGGCCGGCGACCTCAACTACGGGCAGGCCATGGCCCTGTCGACCCTCTTGATGCTGGTGTGCGCGGTGGCGCTGCTGGTCCTCGAACGCCTTCGCACCGACCTTCGCTCCGACCGGACGGGAGAGTTCTGACGATGCTCAAGCTCGATGGGGCGACCGTGCGGTTCGGGGGGCGGGCCGTGCTCGACGACGTCGGACTCGATGTCGCCGAGCACGAGACCGTGTGCGTCCTCGGGCCCAGCGGCAGCGGCAAGTCGACGCTGCTGAGGGCCGTCGCGGGGCTCCAGCGGCTCGACGCCGGGCGGGTCTTCCTGGACGGCCGCGACCTCGACGGGGTGCCCGCGCACAAGCGGGGGGTCGGCCTGATGTTCCAGGACCATCAGCTGTTCCCGCAGCGCGATGTGGCCGGAAACGTTGCCTTCGGGCCGCGGATGCACGGGGAGTCGAAGCGACAGCAGGCGCTGCGGGTGGGGGAGTTGCTGGCGCTCGTGGGGCTGCCGGGCGCGCAGGGGCGGGCCGTCGCCTCCCTCTCCGGGGGCGAACAGCAGCGGGTCGCGCTCGCCCGTGCGCTGGCTCCCCGGCCCCGGCTGCTCATGCTCGACGAACCGCTCGGCCAGCTGGACCGCTCGCTGCGTGAACGGCTCGTGGTCGAACTGCGCGAACTCTTCGGCGAGTTGGGCACCACCGTGCTCGCGGTCACCCACGACCAGGGCGAGGCCTTCGCGCTCGCCGACCGGGTCGTCGTGATGCGGGACGGGCGGATCGCCCAGTCGGGTACGCCGCTTGAGGTCTGGCAGCGTCCGGCCGACGCGTTCGTGGCCCGCTTCCTCGGCTTCGAGAACGTGACCGGGGCGGTCGTCTCCGGGGACGTCGCGGACACCCCCTGGGGCAAGCTGCCGGTGCCCTCGGGTACTTCGCAGGGCGAGGTCACGCTGCTCGTCAGGCCCGCGGGTGTACGGCTCGTACCGGCCGCGGAGGGGCTGCGGTGCGCTGTGGCCGCGCGGACGTTCCGGGGTACGCACGTTGCCGTGCGGCTGCAGCCCGAGGGGGCGCCGCGGATCGAGGCGGCGTGTGCGTTGCGGGATGCGCCGGGGGTGGGGGAGGAGGTCGGGGTGGCCTTTGACGCGGCCGACGTTGTCGTGCTCGGAGGGACTCAGGGCCCCTGACGCACGGTCCGTGGCGGCGCTCGGGTGCGGCTCAGGATGTGCCCGTCGGGGGCTTGGTGGGGGTTGTGGGGGCCGCGGACGGTGGCCCCGCCGCCCTTGGACGTCCGGCGCGTGGAGGGTGCGTAGATGAGCGCGTGGGGCGTTCCGCGGTGCGGGAGGGCTTGATCCGCGGGTCGGTGGGGGCTGGTCGCGCAGTTCCCCGCGCCCCTGAAAGGCGAAGGACTGCGCCGTTCCCCGCGCCCCTGGAAGACGAAAGACTGCGCCGTTCCCCGCGCCCCTGGTGGGTGTGCCGGTCCGCGTGCCTCTGAAGGCGAAGGACCGCGCAGTTCCCCGCGCCCCTGGGAGGGCCTCCCCCGTGGTTCCGGACGCAGGAGTGGCCCGCCCCCTCTGAGCTTGTGAGGGGGCGGGCCACTACTGGGTGTGCTGTGACCTGCTGGGTCAGCGGGTCTTGGCTGCGCCTCGGCGGCGGAGCGCGAACATCACGCCGGCGCCGGCCGCCACGAGCGCGGCCGCGATGCCGGCGATCGCACCGGTGTTGGAGCTGGAACCGGTCTCGGCGAGGTTCGAGTCGCCCGCGGGGGACGGCGCGTTGTCACCGGTCGACGCGGCCGGAGTGGTCTCCGACTCGGACGGCTCCGGGGACTCGGCGGGCTCCGACGGTTCCTCGGCCGGCTCGGAGGGCTTCTCCGAGGGCTTCGGGGTCGCCGGAGGCGTGGTCTCCGGGGACTCGCAGCCCTCGGACGGGGTGACGAGGTTCTCCTTGATGTCCTCGTCGACCTGGTTGCCGGCCTTGACGTGCACGCGGTACGTCGCGTTCGGCTTCCAGTCCTCGGCGAAGTCGATGGTCACGCCCTCGCGCGTGCCCTTGACCTCCTGCTCACCGACGAGCTTCGCGTCGGCACCGTTCGACTGGAGGAAGACACTGACCGTGGCCTTGACGCCCGACGGGTCCTTGTCGGTGACGCTGATGATGCCCTTCGTGCCGTCGCACTTGGCGACGGCCGAGAACTCGCTGATGTTGCAGGCGAGCGCGTTGCCGGCGAGACCGAGCGTGAGCGCGGCCGAGGCGGAGGCAACTCCGAGAATGCGCACAGAACGTGCGGTACGGCGAGATATGGACACGATTGCCCTTCACGGGATGCACAAAATGAGGGGGGTTGATGGGAGCTACTGCGAAACAGCAATCCCAGACGCCTCACAGGTTTATTGGGCACCGTCTCCGGTTGTCAATCCGTGTGTCCGTCTTGCCCCTTGGCTTTTAGGTTTCATTTACACGCGACAGGCGGTCGAGCGCTTCCGGAGCCTCCTCGATCCGGTCCACCAGCGCGATGCGGGACTCCATCGAGCGGTCGCGGGCGAGGGCTTGGAGGAGCGGCCAGGCCGGCAGCCGCTGCGTCCAGTGGGCGCGGTCCACCAGGACCATGGGGGTGGGTTCGCCGCGCGACTCGTAGTAGTTGGGGGTCGTGTTGTCGAAGATCTCCTGGACCGTCCCGGCGGCGCCGGGCAGGAAGACCACGCCCGCGTTCGAGCGGGCCAGCAGGCCGTCCTCGCGGGTGGCGTTGGCGAAGTACTTGGCTATGTGGGAGGCGAAGGCGTTCGGCGGCTCGTGCCCGTAGAACCAGGTGGGGATGCCGACGGAGGCGTTGCCTTTCGGCCAGCGCTCGCGCACCTCGAAGGCGGCGCGCGCCCAGTCGGTCACCGACGGCACGAACGACGGTGCCTTCCCGAGGAGTTCGCACGCCTCGTCCAGCATGCCGTCGCGGTACGGGGCCGCGTACGCGCCGAGGTTGGCCGCCTCCATCGCGCCGGGGCCGCCGCCGGTCGCCACCGTGAACCCGGCGCGGGCGAGCGCGCGCCCCAGCCGGGCCGCGCTCCCGTACGCCTCGGTGCCGCGCGCGATCGCGTGGCCGCCCATCACGCCCACCACGCGCGCCCCGCGCAGGAGTTCGTCGAGGGCGTCGGAGACGGCGTCGTCGTGGACCGAGCGCAGCATCGACGCGTAGACGTCACCGTCGGCCCGGGTCCGCTGGAACCAGTCGTACGCGACGGCGTCCGGCGTCGCCTCGTAGCTCTTGTCGAGGGAGCCGAACAGCTCGTCGGGCGTGTAGAGATGACCGCGGTACGGGTCGAACGGCACACCGGGCAGGGGCGGGAAGACCAGCGCGCCGTCGGCCCGGATCTTCGCCGCCGCGTTCTCCCGCATCGGGCAGCCCAGGAAGACGGCGCCCGCGGTGTCGCTGGCGAGCAGCTCTTTCGTACGGTCCGTCAGGTCGACGGCCTGGACACGGAATCCGGCGAGGGTGCCGCGGGCCGAGACGGTCGCGTCGAACTCCTCCAGCGTCTCGATCTCACGGTCGTTGTGATGGGCCACATGGGCGGGGCTCGTCTGCACCCGCCCATGTAAGCACGGGCTGTTCGAACGCGGCCCGTTCGGCCGTGACGCCTTCGGGCGCGGGCGCGGACGGGAGCGTGGGCGGGGGAGTCAGCCCTGGACGACGGACGGGTCCATCCACATGACCTCCCAGGTGTGGCCGTCCGGGTCGTCGAAGGCGCGCCCGTACATGACACCGTGGTCCTGGGTCTCCCCGCTCGCCGAACCGCCCGCGGCGATCGCCTTGTCGACCAGCTCGTCGACCTTCTCGCGGCTCTCGGCGCTCAGACACAGGAGCACCTCGCTCGTCTTCGTCGAGTCCGCGATCTCCTTCTTCGTGAAGTCCGCGTAGCGCTGCTTGTTCAGCAGCATCGCGACGATCGTGTCGCTGATGACGACGGACGCGGTGTTCTCGTCCGAGAACTGGGCGTTGATCGTGTAGCCGAGCTCCGAGAAGAACTTCTTGGACACGTCCACGTCGTTCACGGCCAGGTTCACGAAGATCATCTGCTGGTACATGGGAGGTCCTCCGTCGGGTGAGTCGCTGTTCGAAGGGTCAGACCGGGGGCCCGCCGGAAAGTCATCGGTCCGCGCGAATCTTTTTTCGTACGCGCACTCGACCGCGCGGTGGATCATGCGATCGGGCTGTCCGCGTACGCCCGGTCAGCGGACCAGTGGCATGGCCGCCAGCTGCGCGATCGCCCAGGTCAACGGGGTGAGGACGGCGATCAGGGTCCCGGCGCGAAGGGCGGCCGCGGCGCGCAGCGTCGAGGCGGGCGCGCCGATCCGCAGCAGGGCCGCGGTGGTGCCGGCGCGTGCGTCTCTCGCCTCGACGGCCGCGGTGAGCAGCGTCGCGAGGGCGCAGCCGGCGACGAGCAGCAGGCCGAGGGTGGTGAGGGGGCCGATGCCGGGGCGTGCGCCGGTGTGCAGCAGGGCCAGGGCGTACGTGCCCGACGCCACCGCGCACACCACGCCGAGCGGGCGTCCGATGCGGGTGGCCTCCTCCATGAGCACGCGGCCGGCGAGCAGGCGCAGGGCGCTCGGCCGTACGGACTGGAGGAGTCTGCCGCAGAGGTGGGTGAGGGCGGGGCCGGCGAGGGCCAGGCCGAGTGCGGTGAGGGCCCAGCCGGCGAGTACGGCGAAGGGGCCTGCGGTGAGTCCGCCCGGGAGCGCGGGGCCTTCGTGGGTGCCCCTGCCCGCGTAGGTCTCGACCGCGAGGCCTGCGGCCAGCAGGGCTGCGCCCCAGGGGAGGCCGGTGGGGGTGGGGAGTGGGGGGAGGGGGGTGTGGGGGTTGTGGGGAGCCTGCGGGCCGGTGGGGGCTTGTCGCGCAGTTCCCCGCGCCCCTTTCGGGGCCGGAGGTGGCTGTGTGTCGCCGTTCGCGTGGGTTCCGAAGCGGCCGTATGTGCTTGTGCCGATGCGGTCCGTGGAGCGGCCGTAGCCGCCGAAGCCGCCAAGGCGGACCGGGCGTCCGCCTGCCGTGGGGGCCTGGGCCCTCGGGCGCAGGACGATCGCGCCGGCCGCGGACGCGAGGACCGGTACCAGGGCCAGCAGCGTGAGCGTGGCGGGCAGGGGCAGTGGCTGGTTCGCGGCGAGGAAGCCGGCCGCGTCGCCGTCGAAGGGCAGGCCCGTCAGATCGCCGCGCAGGTGCAGGAAGAACAGCAGGGCGACCATCGAGCCCAGCGTGCAGGACACCGCGGTGGAGACGGCCGCCAGGACCATCAGCTGACCGGGTCCCAGGCCGATCGCCGCGAGTCCGGCGCGGGGGCGGGTGGCCGGGTCGGTCCGGGCGACGGCGACCGCGAAGTGCACGGTGGCCGCGATCGGCACGAGGCACCAGGCGAGCCGGAGCACGGCCGCCGTGGACGCTTCGGGATGCCCCAGCGCGTATCCCAGGGCGCACAGGAGCAGGAAGCCGGTGCCCGCGGACGCCGCGGCGACGAGGAGCCGGCGGAACTGGACGGCGGGGTGGGCCCCGCGGACTAGGCGGAGAGCGAGCACGCGGCCCGGCCTTCCGTCCCGGCGGGCCCGGTCGCCCCGGCGGGCTCAGGTGGTTCCGCTACCGGTGGCAGATGGACCGTGTTCACGCGCCGTCCGTCGAGCAGCGACACCGTGCGGTCGGCGAGCGCCGCCGTGTCCGTGTCGTGCGTGGCCAGGACGACCGTGATCCCGTGCGAACGGGCCGCCGCGGTGAGCGTCCGCAGCACCTGGGCGCGGTCGGCGCGGTGCAGCGGCGCGGTGGGCTCGTCGGCGAAGATCACGCTCGGCGCGGGTGCCAGGGCACGGGCGATGGCCACCCGCTGGGCCTCCGACCGGAGCAGGGCGTACGGGCGTTTGCGGGCGCAGCCGCCGACGTCGAGGCGGTCCAGCCACTCCAGCGCGGCGGTCTTGGCCCGGCGGCGGCTCACCCCGCGCAGCATCAGGAGCAGGGCGGCGTTCTCCCAGGCGGTGAGCTCGGGCACGAGGACCGGGGCCGGGTCGATCCAGCCGAACCGGTCGCGGCGCAGCCGCTCGCGGTGCGTCGGGCTCATGGTGTGGACGGGCGTGCTGTTGAACCAGACCTCGCCCTGCTGGGCCAGGAGCTGGCCCGACAGGCACTGGAGGAGGGTCGTCTTGCCGCTGCCGCGCGGTCCGCCGACGGCGAGGATCTCGCCCGCGCGAACCCCGATCGAGACGCCGGTGAGTGCGGGTGAGCCGTTGTGCTTGACGTGCAGGGCACGTGCCCAGAGCACGTCGTTGTCCGGCGGAGCCGCCATCGCGTACACCTCTTCAGATCTGATTTGCGCTGCCCGGGCGTCCTCGGAAGGTCACCGGTTCCCCCGGTCGGGGGAACGAAGGCAGGGCCGATCGGTCACTGGGCACGCTAGGGAGTCGGGGCCCGGAGGCCGGACAGCACACGGCCCCGGGGCCCGCATTCTCACTCGAACGGGCGGCACCGGGGCCGGTGTTGATCACTTGTTCAGCTCAAAGGCTGAGCGGACGGCCGAGTCGGCGGGTTCGGCTCGGCCGCATCGGCCGGAGGCTTCGGCTCACAGCTTCGCCCAGGCCTCCGTCAGGACCTGGCGGACGATCCCCTCGATCTCGTCGAACGTCGACTGGTCGGAGATCAGCGGCGGCGACAGCTGGATGACCGGGTCACCGCGGTCGTCGGCGCGGCAGTAGAGGCCGTACTCGAAGAGCTTCTTGGAGACGAAGCCGTAGAGCACGCGCTCCGACTCCTCGTCCGTGAAGGTCTCCTTGGTGGCCTTGTCCTTCACCAGCTCGATGCCGTAGAAGAAGCCGTTGCCGCGGACGTCGCCGACGATCGGCAGGTCGTGCAGCTTCTGGAGGGTGGAGAGGAACGCGCTCTCGTTCGCCAGGACGTGCTCGTTGAGCTTCTCGCGCTCGAAGATGTCGAGGTTCGCGAGGCCCACGGCGGCGGACACCGGGTGACCGCCGAAGGTGTAGCCGTGCAGGAAGGTGTTGTCGCCCTGGTAGAACGGCTCGGCGAGGCGGTCCGAGATGATGCAGGCGCCGATCGGGGAGTAGCCCGAGGTCATGCCCTTGGCGCAGGTGATCATGTCCGGTACGTAGTCGAACTTGTCGCAGGCGAACATCGTGCCCAGGCGGCCGAAGGCGCAGATGACCTCGTCCGAGACGAGCAGCACGTCGTACTGATCGCAGATCTCGCGCACCCGCTGGAAGTAGCCGGGCGGCGGCGGGAAGCAGCCGCCGGCGTTCTGCACGGGCTCCAGGAAGACGGCGGCGACCGTCTCGGGGCCCTCGAAGAGGATCTGCTCCTCGATCTGGTCGGCGGCCCAGCGGCCGAAGGCCTCGGGGGAGACGCCGGAGCCGTTGTCGAGGAACGCGGGCGCGCGGTAGATGTTGGTGTTCGGGACCTTGTGCGCGCCGGGGACCAGCGGCTCGAACGGGGCCTTCAGGGCGGGCAGGCCCGTGATGGACAGGGCGCCCTGCGGGGTGCCGTGGTAGGCGACCGCGCGCGAGATGACCTTGTACTTGGTCGGCTTGCCCTGCAGCTTGAAGTACTGCTTGGCGAGCTTCCACGCGGTCTCCACGGCCTCGCCGCCACCGGTGGTGAAGAAGACCTTGTTCAGGTCGCCGGGAGCGTGGTGCGCGAGGCGCTCGGCCAGCTCGACGGCCTTCGGGTGGGCGTACGACCAGATCGGGAAGAAGGCCAGTTCCTGGGCCTGCCGGGCGGCCGTCTCGGCCAGTTCGGCGCGGCCGTGGCCCGCCTGGACCACGAACAGACCGGCCAGACCGTCGAGGTAGCGCTTGCCCTTGTCGTCGTAGATGTAGGTCCCCTCGCCACGGACGATCGTGGGGACGGGCGCGTTCTCGTACGAGGACATGCGGGTGAAGTGCATCCACAGGTGGTCGTACGCGGTGCGGCTGAGGTCCTTGGCAGTCACGGCTATCGGGTTCCCCACATGTAGGTCTGCTTCTTGAGCTTGAGGTAGACGAAGCTCTCGGTGGAGCGCACGCCGGGCAGGATCCGGATGCGTTTGTTGATGACGTCCAGCAGGTGGTCGTCGTCCTCGCAGACGATCTCGGCGAGGATGTCGAAGGAGCCCGCGGTCATCACCACGTACTCGACCTCCGGCATGGCGGTCAGCGCGTCCGCGACCGGTTCCAGGTCGCCGTCGGCGTTGATGCCCACCATCGCCTGCCTGCGGAAACCCACGGTGAGCGGGTCCGTGACGGCGACGATCTGCATCACGCCCTGGTCGAGCAGCTTCTGGACGCGCTGGCGCACGGCCGCCTCGGAAAGGCCCACGGCCTTGCCTATCGCGGCGTACGGCCGGCGGCCGTCCTCCTGGAGCTGCTCGATGATGCCGAGGGAGACGGCATCCAGCTGGGGGGTGCCGCTCCTGGACTCACGGGAGTCCCGGGGGTCCCTGGGGTCTGCGCTTCGACTGGCCACGCGCTCACTGTGCACGAGGGCTCGACAGTTCCGCAAGGTGTGATCGATGAAATCCGTTGTTTACGTGTTTCAACTCTGCGGATTTCGCAGCTCTGGGGCCAGCGGGGGTGTTGAAAACGTCGGGGCGAGGAATAGGGTGGGAGGCCTGGCGTCTCAGGTGGTGGACACCTGGGGCGGAGGACCGTAGAAGAACGGTCGTAGGACATCCGTTGTGGACATCAGTTGTGGACATCCGACAGGAGGGCCGGGCAGTGAGCACCGAGCTGCGTCGACTGCGTAATTACATCGCCGGAGAGTTCCGCGATGCCGCCGATGGACGGACCACGGACGTGGTCAACCCCGCGACGGGCGAGGCGTACGCCACCGCGCCGCTGTCCGGTCAGGCCGACGTCGACGCCGCGATGGAGGCCGCCGCCGCGGCCTTCCCCGCCTGGCGCGACCAGACCCCCGCCGAGCGCCAGAAGGCCCTCCTGAAGATCGCGGACGCCTTCGAGGAGCGCGCCGAAGAACTCATCGCCGCCGAGGTCGAGAACACGGGCAAGCCCATCGGACTGACCCGGTCCGAGGAGATCCCGCCCATGGTCGACCAGATCCGCTTCTTCGCGGGCGCGGCACGCATGCTGGAGGGCAGGTCGGCCGGCGAGTACATGGAGGGCCTGACCTCGATCGTCCGCCGTGAGCCCGTCGGTGTCTGCGCGCAGGTCGCGCCGTGGAACTACCCGATGATGATGGCCGTGTGGAAGTTCGCCCCGGCGCTCGCCGCGGGCAACACGGTCGTGCTCAAGCCGTCCGACACCACCCCGGCCTCCACGGTCCTGATCGCCGAGATCATCGGCTCGGTCGTCCCCGAGGGCGTCTTCAACGTCATCTGCGGCGACCGCGACACCGGCCGCGCGATGGTCGAGCACAGGATCCCGGCCATGGCGTCCATCACCGGTTCCGTGCGGGCGGGCATCTCCGTCGCCGAGTCCGCCGCCAAGGACGTCAAGCGGGTCCACCTGGAGCTGGGCGGCAAGGCGCCCGTCGTGGTCTTCGAGGACACCGACATCGCCAAGGCCGTCGAGGACATCTCGGTGGCGGGCTTCTTCAACGCCGGCCAGGACTGTACGGCCGCCACGCGCGTCCTCGTACAGGAGTCCATCCACGACGAGTTCACGGCCGCGCTCGCCAAGGCCGCCGCCGACACGAAGACCGGGCAGCCGGACGACGAGGACGTGCTGTACGGGCCGCTCAACAACCCGAACCAGCTCAAGCAGGTCTCCGGCTTCATCGAGCGGCTGCCCGCGCACGCCAAGGTCGAGGCGGGCGGCCACCGGGTCGGCGAGAAGGGCTACTTCTACGCCCCGACCGTCGTCTCCGGCCTGAAGCAGGACGACGAGATCGTCCAGAACGAGGTCTTCGGCCCGGTCATCACCGTCCAGTCCTTCACGGACGAGGCGCAGGCCGTCGAGTACGCGAACGGCGTCGAGTACGCGCTCGCCTCCTCCGTCTGGACGAAGGACCACGCGCGCGCGATGCGCATGTCCAAGGTCCTCGACTTCGGCTGCGTGTGGATCAACACGCACATCCCGCTGGTCGCGGAGATGCCGCACGGCGGCTTCAAGCACTCCGGCTACGGCAAGGACCTGTCGGGGTACGGCTTCGACGACTACACGCGGATCAAGCACGTGATGACGTCGCTCGGCTGAGCGTTCGACAGGCGGTACGGGATACGCGGTACGCGGTACGAGGCCCCGGGCGGGAGTTGGTCCGCCCGGGGCCTCGGCGGTCGCGGATCAGCCGCTGAGGACGAGCCCCTCGACGCTCGACTCCGTGTCGCCGCCCTCGCCGCCCTCGCGCCGGTCGCCGCTCCCCTTCCCGTCGCTCCCCTTCTCGTGCTGCCGGATCTCACCGCAGCCGCCGGGGGCCGGGAAGGGGCCGCCGCCCTTCCCGGGCAGGTCACCCGGCGGGACCGGCAGCTTGACGCCGATGTCGTCGAGGATGTCCTGACAGGCCTTGGCGGCCTTGCGGAACTCCTTCGAGGCCGGGTCCGGGCGCTTCGCCCCGTCACCCTCGCCCCTGTCGATCCGCACCTTCACCCCGCGCCCTCCGTCCGCCGTCCAGATGACGATGTCGGGGAAGTCCTCCAGACCGTTGTCGCGCATGCACTCGGTGTACGCGCGGGACGCCTCGTCCTGGCGCTTCCAATCGGTCGAGTCGTCGTCCTTCGGCGGCTTCGGGGACGACGAGCCGCCGCCGGACGACGAGTCGCCGTCCGACGACGAGGGCGATCCGGCGGCCACGGCCTGACCGGCGTACACCCCGCCGAGGGTGAGCGCGCTGATCAGGGCACAGGCCGCGGCCAGTCGGCGATGGCGTTTCGTCGCACTTCGCATGGGGTCCTCCCTGGTGTTTCCTGCTGCGTCGGCTGTCGCGGGGACGTCGGTCCCCGGTCGGGAACACCTCAGCGCGCGGGCGGTTACGGCACGGGAACGGGCGCTCTTACCACCCTGTTACCGCCCGGCGGGCACGCTGGCCGCAGGGTTCGCAACAGCCGGAGACGCAGCCGGAGATGCCGATGCGCGTATTGGTGGTCGAGGACCACGAGGAGCTCGCCGAGACCGTCGCGGCGGGACTGCGCAGGGAGGGGATGGCCGTCGATCTCGCACTGGACGGCCATGCGGCGCTGGAGCGGGCCACGGTCAACGGATACGACGTCGTCGTGCTCGACCGTGACCTGCCCGGACTGCACGGTGACCGGGTCTGCCGGGCCCTGGCCGAGGGGGGCAGCCGGGCGCGGGTACTGATGCTGACCGCGTCCGGCACGGTCGCCGACCGGGTCGCGGGGCTCGGGATGGGCGCCGACGACTACCTGCCGAAGCCCTTCGCCTTCACCGAACTCGTCGCGCGGATACGGGCCCTGGGGCGGCGCGCGCAGCCCGCGTTGCCGCCGGTTCTGGTCCGCGGCGGCCTGCGGCTCGACCCCGCCCGCCGGGAGGCGTCCCGCGAGGGGCGGCAACTGCCGCTCAGCCCGAAGGAGTTCGCGGTCCTGGAGCTGCTGATGGCGGCCGGCGGGGCCGTCGTCTCCGCCGAGGAACTGCTGGAGCGCGGCTGGGACGAGGCGGCCGACCCCTTCACCCAGACCGTGAAGGTGACGGTCAGCAGGCTGCGGCGCAAGCTCGGCGACCCACCGCTGATCGAGACGGTGGCGCAGGCTGGGTACCGGGTGTGAGCGGTGTGGGTGGCATGGGTGGCGTGGGTGGAGCGAGCGGTACGGGCTCGGTGCGCGGGTGGTTCGCGTTCCCGGGGGTGCGGAGGGGACGGAGGCCGCAGAGCGTCCGGTGGCGGCTGACGCTGCTCTACGGCGGGCTGTTCGTGGTGACGGGGGCGGTGCTGCTGGCGCTCACGTACGCGCTCGTGGCCGACGACCAGTCGCTGGCCGTGTCCGGGTCGGGGTCGGGCGGGCGGCCGGCACCGGGGGACGCCGACACGGGGGACGCGGGCTCCGGGCCCGTCATGAAACCGGGGGCGGCGGTGGTCGAGAGCTATGTGCGCGAGCGGCTGGCCGTCCAGCGCGACGACCAGCTCCACCAGTTGCTCATCGAGTCGGGGATCGCGCTCGGCGTCATGGTGATCGCCTCGCTGATCCTGGGATGGCTGGTCGCCGGGCGGGTTCTCGCGCCCCTGCGGGACATGGCGGCCGCGGCCCGGCGGATCTCCGCGGACGATCTGCACCGGCGCCTCGCCGTGGCCGGCCCCGACGACGAACTCAAGGACCTCGCCGACACCTTCGACGATCTGCTCGCCCGGCTGGAGGGCGCCTTCGAGGCGCAGCGGCGGTTCGTGGCCAACGCGTCGCACGAGCTGCGTACCCCGCTCACCCTTCAGCAGGCCGTCGTCGACGTGGCGCTGGCCGACCCGCGCGCCGACGCCGCGTCCCTGCGGGCGGCCTGCCTCCGTGTACGGGCCGCCGGGCAGGAGCAGGAGCGGCTGATCGAGGCGCTGCTCATGCTGGCGCGGGGGCAACGGGCCGAGCCCGAGCGGGAGTCGGTGGATCTCGCGGTGCTGGCGGGGGAGCTGCTGCCGCCCGAAGGCGGGGCCGGGGCCGGGACCGATACCGATACCGATACCGATACCGGGACCGGGACCCGGACCGGGCTTCGGCCCCGGGTGGACGCGGAGTTGACCTCCGCGCCGCTCGTCGGGGACCCGCAGCTGGTCGGACGGCTGGTGAGCAATCTGCTGGAGAACGCCGTCCGCCACAACCTGCCCGAGGGGGAGGGGGGTTGGGTCACCGTCTGGACCGGGGTCGTGGACGGGCGGGCGTCTCTGCGGATCGCGAACAGCGGTCCGGTGGTGCCGGTCGACCAGGTGGGGGTGTTGTTCGAACCGTTTCGGAGGTTGGGGGTGGAGCGGGTGCGGGGCCGTGCCCGGGAGGGGGCGGGGCTGGGGTTGTCGATCGTGGCGGCGATCGTGGGGGCGCACGGGGGTGTGGTGGAGGCGCGGGCGCGGGGAGGGGGGTTGTGGGTGGAGGTGGTGTTTCCGCCCCCGCCGCCCCTACCCGTTCCCGTCACTGTGTCCTCAAACGCCGGACGGGCTGAAAATCAGCCCGTCCGGCGTTTGAGGACCGGGGGTTCGGGGGCTGGCCCCCGAGTCGTGGACGGGAACGGGTAGGGGCGGCGGGGGCGACACCCTGTCGTCCGGGAGGCGGACTGCTGGACGCAACGTCCATTGCCCGCCCGCCGGAGGGCCCGGCATGCTGCGGACGTGCCAGCGAACCGGAGCCACCCGACCCCGAGAACCCCCATGTCCCGCCGCAACCTGCTGCGCACCCTCGGCACGGGCGCGGCCGTGGCGCTCACCGCGGGCTGCGGCGTACCGGCCGCGTACGTCGCCCCGAAAGACCGGCGAAGAAGCGATCTGTCGGCCACGGAGAAGCGTCTGACCTGGGCGAACTGGCCGCTGTACATCGACACGGACGACGAGGACGAGTCGCGGCGCCCGACCCTGGACGCCTTCGAGAAGCGCACCGGGATCGCGGTCACGTACACCGAGGAGATCAACGACAACGACGAGTTCTTCGGCAAGGTCAGCCCGTCCCTGATGAACCACCAGGAGACCGGCCGGGACCTGATCGTCATCAGCGACTGGATGTGCGCGCGGTTCGTCCGCCTCGGCTGGGTCCAGGAGATGGACCGCTCCCGGCAGCCGAACATCACCAGATACCTCGATCCGCAACTGCGGTCCCCGGCCTTCGACCCGGGACGCCGCTCCACCGTGCCGTGGCAGTCGGGGATCACCGGTATCGCGTACAACCGGCGCAGGCTGGGCCGGGAGATCCGGCACGTGTCCGAGCTGTGGGCCGACGATCTCAAGGGCCGGGTCACGCTGCTGTCGGGGCTCGACGAGGCGTTCGCGCTGCTCATGCAGGGCAACGGCGTCGACATCACCCGGTGGACCGCGGACGACTTCCACACGATGTGCGACCAGGTCGACGAGCTCGTCCGCGCGCGTCACATCCGCCGCTTCACCGGCAACGACTACATCAAGGACCTGTCGAGCGGCGACGTACTGGCCTGCCAGGCGTACAGCGGTGACGTGATCCAGCTCCAGGCCGACGATCCCGACATCGAGTTCGTCGTGCCGGAGGAGGGCGCCGAGCTGTGGTCCGAGTCCTTGATGATCCCGAACCTCGCCCGCCACAAGGCCAACGCGGAGGAACTGGTCGACTACTACTACGAGCCCGCCGTGGCCGCCGAACTCGCCGCCTGGGTCAACTACGTCTGTCCCGTCCCGGCCGCCCAGGACGTCCTCGCCTCCGCCAAGGACGAGGAGACCGCGGCCCTCGCCGAGGATCCGCTCGTCTTCCCCGACGGCGCCATGCGCGAGCGGCTCGCGATCGCCCGCGACATCACGTCGAAGGAGCGTACGGAGTTCGCGAAGCGCTGGAACGCCATCGCCGGCCTGTAGCTCGTCTCCGGCCGCTACCTGAACCGCCCCTTGTCATAGCCAACAAAGTGAATAGGGTATTAGTGGGGTAGTGGGGTAGTGGGGTAGTGGCGGGCACGGCGAAAGGGGCATCCCATGTCCGACGGTGGAAGCGGATATCTGCGGTACGTCGCCCTGGGCGACAGCCAGACCGAGGGGCTCGGCGACGGCGACGACGTGACAGGGCTGCGCGGGTGCGCCGACCGGTTCGCGGAGGAGCTGGCCAAGGGTTCCCCGGACGTCCTCTACGCCAATCTCGCCGTCCGCGGACGCCTCGCCGGACAGGTGCGCGCCGAGCAGCTCCCGGCGGCCCTCGCCCTGCGGCCCGACGTGGCCACCGTCGTCGCCGGGATGAACGACCTGCTGCGGCCCCGCTTCGACGCGGACGAGGCGGGCGGACACCTGGAGGCGATGTTCGCCGCGCTGACCGGACAGGGCGCCCGCGTCGCCACGGTCACCTTTCCCGACGTCGGCCGGATCAGCCCGCTGGCCCGGCCGCTCGGCGGCCGGGTCCTCGCCCTCAACTCCCGTATCCGGGAAGCGGCCGGACGCCACGGAGTGGTCATCGCGGACATGTCCGCCCACGAGGTGGTGACGGACCCCCGGCTGTGGAGTGCGGACCGGCTGCACGCGAGCCCGCTCGGCCACGCGCGGATCGCCGCCGCGGTCGCGCACGCGTTCGGCCTGCCGGGCAGTGACGAAGCCTGGACGCTGCCCCTGCCGCCCGGTGCGCCGGCGCCCACGCGGCTGCGCGCCGTCGGGGCGGAACTGCGCTGGGCCGGCGGTTTCCTGGGGCCCTGGCTCCTGCGCCGCGTCCGGGGGCAGTCGTCGGGCGACGGCCGGCGGGCCAAGCGGCCCGACCTGCTCCCGCCCGGCGGCCTCGACAGTCGCGTCCTTGACTGATCAACGACGAATCAACGCCTGATCGGCCCGGTGCTAGCTTGAGCGCATGGCGTTGCGCAACGCGGTGATGGCCGCGCTCCTGGAGGGCGAGGCGTCCGGGTACGACCTCGCGAAGGGCTTCGAGGCCTCGGTCGCCAACTTCTGGATGGCCACCCCCCAGCAGCTCTACCGCGAGCTGGAGCGCATGGAGGGCGAAGGGCTCGTCTCCGCCCGTGTCGTCCAGCAGGAGCGCCGGCCCAACAAACGGCTCTTCTCGCTCACGGAGTCCGGGCGCCGGGTCCTGCGCGCGTTCGTCACCGAGGGCCCCGCGAAGCCCCTGGCCATCAGGGACGAGCTGATGGTCAAGGTCCAGTGCGTCGACATCGGGGACACCGACGACATCGAGGCCGTACGGACCGCGGTCGCCGAGCGCGTCGAACGCTCCGCCGCCAAACTCGCCCGCTATCTGCGGATGCGGGAACGCATGCTGGCCGGCCGCACCGAGGACGAACATCTCGCCTCCGCCGACCGCATCGGCCCCTACCTCACCCTCCAGGGCGGCATCGCCCTGGAGCGGGGGAACCTCCAGTGGGGCGAGACCGTCCTGAAGCGCCTCGCACAGCGCGTCGCGGTCCTCGACGGCCCGGCCGCCCCCGCTCCCACGCCCGCCCCCGCCCCCACGGGCGAACCCACCTCCTAGCCGCCCTCACCCCCGAACGCCGCCCGTACGATCCGCTCGGCCACCGGGTTCATGTCCTCCGACTTGGCGTCCGTCGCGTTGACCGAGTACACGAGCGTGCGGGACAGATCGCGGGTGGCCGCGACGAGCGTGCTGTATCCGGGACGCGCCCCCGACTTCAGCCAGAGGATCGTGCCGTTGCCCAGGTCGAACCTCTGGAGACCGGCGCTCATGGTCGCGCCCGGCACATCGGGGAGAGTGAACATCTCCTTTTCCAGGAGGGGTTGAGGGACCAGTCGGCCCCGGAAGAGCGCGTGCAGGAGCCGTTCCAGGTCCGCCGTCGTGGAGATCATGTCGCCCGCGGCCCACCGGTCCGACATGTTCCACTCGGTGGCGTCCACCAGCCTGCCGTCCGCCAACCTCTGGTAGCCGCGGTTGTGCGGTCCGTGGATGCGCGGGTCGGGGCCGCCGGGGAAGGACGTGTGCCGCATCCCGGCCGGCCGCAGGACCCGTACCGTCGCCTGGTGTTCGTACGAGTCGCCGGTGACCTTCTCTATGAGGAGGCCGAGCACGGTGTAGTCGATGTTGCTGTAGTTCTGCCGCTCGCCGGGGCGGAAGGCGGGGCCCTGGGCGACCGAGGCGGCGACCACCGCCTCGGGCGTCAGCGTCTCGTACCGCCGCTCGTACCCCTCGCCGTTCACGTCCCCCAGCGACGAGCCGGGCTTCAGGCCGCTGGTGAAGGTGAGCAACTGCCGTACGGTGACGGGCTCGAAGGCCTTCGAGAGGAGGCCGGGGAGGTAGGTCTGGACGTGCCCGTCCAGGTCCACCCGGCCCTCGGCGGCGAGCTGGAGCACCACGGCCGCGGTGACGACCTTGGTCGTGGAACCGGCCCGGAACCGCCCGTCCGCCAGCGCCTCGCGCCCACTCGGCAGATCGTGCACCCCGGCGCTGCCCCGCCAGACACCGTCCGTGCCCGACACCCGTACGAGCGCGGCCGTCGCGTCGTCGTCCGGGAGCCCCGCGAGCGCGGCGCGCAGGGCCCGCCCGGTGGCCGGATCGACGCCCTCCGGTCTCCCGGTGTCCCGCTTCCCTGGGTCCGCGGCCACGGTCGCCCGTACGGAGGCCGTGGGTGCGGAGGCGGCGAGGGCGGTCCCGGCGACGGGGCCCGCGGTCAGGCCCAGAACCACGAGGGCGGCACAGGCGGTACGGGTACGGGCACGGACATGCATCGGCTGACTCCCGGGTGATCGGTGACCTTCATCCTCCGGGGCGTACGCCGTCCTGCGGATCCTCCTCCGGGAGGGCGGCGACCCTGGCCGGTCCCCGAGCAACTTCCTTACTGGGCAAGGGTGTTGTCAGGGGTTTCCCTGAGGGACCTGCACCGGGTGATCCCGGAGAGGCATGTCGAGGAGGAGCTTCGCGGCCACCGTCGCCCCGTCGGTGCGGATCGTGCCGGACACCTCCCTCGCCCGTGTACGCGTCTCCGGCGCGAGGGCCGCGGTGAGCGCGGCCGACAGGGAGTCGACCGTCGGCGTCGGGGCCTCGTGCGCCACGCCGATGCCCAGCTCGGCCACCCGCCCCGCCCAGTACGGCTGGTCCGCGATCCGGGGGACCACCACCTGGGGCGTGCCGGCCAGGGCCGCCGCGGTCGTCGTACCCGCGCCCCCGTGGTGCACGACGGCGGCCACGCGGCGGAACAGCGCCTGCTGATTGACCTCGCCCACCACGAAGCAGTCGTCCGAGTCGTCGACCGCGGCCAGGTCCGCCCAGCCGCGGGCGAGGAGGACCCGGCGGCCCCGCGCGCGGCCCGCCTCCGTGGCCACCCGGGCGATGTCCTCGGGGGCGTGTGAGGCCATGCTGCCGAAACCCACGTACACCGGCGGTTCGCCCGCGTCCAGGAACGCGTCGAGATCCGCCGGGAGCGGCCGGTCGTCGGGGAGGATCCACGCGCCCGTGTGCACGAGGTCGAGGTCCGTCCTGCCCCGCGACGGCCACAGCGTCGGGTCCGCCGCCAGCCACGGGCGGTCGGTGAGGACGTGGTCGCGGACGTTGTCCACCGGCGGCAGGCCGAGCGCCGCACGGCCGCTGTTGAGGGCCTCGCCGTACAGCGCGTTCACCCGCTGGGCGTCCTGCTCCCACAGCACCCGGTTGTCGGTCTCGTCCTGCGGGGACGGTGTGCCCGGCCGCCGCCCCGGCGGGAAGTGCCGCGACGGCAGGCCCAGCGTGTGGAAGCACGCCAGCACGTAACGAAGGCCCAGCTTCTCGGCCACGTCCCGGGCGCCGGCCGGCATCAGGCCGGTCGCCACCAGCGCGTCACTGCCCTCGGCCGCCGCGGTGAGCGTCTCGAACCGGGCCGCGACCAGCTCGGGGGCCAGCCGGAACGCGTCCTTCGCCGTCGGCGGCCTCGGACCGGCGACCACCGAGCGCACCGACGGACCGAGCGGCACCCGCGGCACACCGGCCCGCGCCAGCAGCGCCGTGAACTCCTCGTCGGGCGGCGCGCACACCCGTACCTCCGCGCCCAGTTCCCGCAGCGCCACCGCCAGTCCCGCCAGCGGTTCGACGTCTCCCCGCGATCCCCACGTCGTCAACAACACGCGCACTTCGCGACCCCCACTGTCCGCGGATTCCGGCTTTCGGCCGCTGATTCTGCGGGACGGCCCGGGGCTTGCCGCAAGCCCCCAGGTGGGCTATAGCTTGGTAGTGGCGGGGAGTTCGATCTCCCTGCCTTTTCTCTGCGCTCGGTACGCGCGCTCAGTACGTGCTCAGTACCTGCTCAGGCCGGGGTCAGGGAGCGGAGGGTGTCGACGCGGTTCGTCGTGATCGAGTCGACGCCCGCGGCGAGGAGTCGCCGCATGGACCGCCGGGTGTCGGGCGTCCACACCGAGACCAGATATCCGTCCCGGTGGACCCTCTCGACGAGGTCGCGGTCCACCAGCCCGAAGCGGTAGTTGAGCCACCGGGGCCGTACGGCGTCGAGCAGCCCGGGCCGCGGCGGGGCGACGCTCGTCCAGGTGAGGGCGATCTCCGCGGCGGGGTCGGCGGCACGGACGGCCAGCATGGCGGCGGCCCCCGCGCAGTAGTACACGCGCTCCTCGGCGCCGAAGTCCCGCACGACCTCGACGATCCGGCGGACGGTACGGGCGTCCGGCCGGCCGGGCAGGTCGATCATGAGCCGGCCCTCGTCCGTCGCCTTCAGGGCCTCCTCCAGCGTGGGAATCCCGCCCGAGGTCAGCCCCCGCACCTCGTCGGCCGAGAGCGAGCGCAGCGGCCGGTCCTGTTCCCACAGCCTCTTCAGCGTGTCGTCGTGCAGCAGGACGGGCACGCCGTCGCGGGTCGGCCGGACGTCGATCTCCACGGCGTCCGCGCCCCGTCGGAGCGCGGAACGCAGGGAGTCGAGCGTGTTCTCACGGACGCGGTAGGGGTCGCCGCGATGGGCCACGGCAGTCACGGTACGCATCGGCCCATTGTGCTGGTGCGCCCGCTCAGGGCGCGAGCCACCCGGCGGTGTACGTGTCGATCTCCGCCGCCAGCGCCGCCTTGCCGGGGGTGTCCAGGAAGGAGACGTCGACGGCGTTCTTGGCGAGCTCGGCCAGGCCCCGCTCGTCGAGGTCGAGGAGGCGGGCGGCGACCGCGTACTCGTTGTTGAGGTCGGTGCCGAACATCGGCGGGTCGTCGGAGTTGACGGTGACGACCACGCCGGCCCGTACGAACTCCTTGATCGGGTGCTCGTCGAGGGTGCGGACCGCGCGGGTGGCGATGTTGGAGGTGGGGCACACCTCCAGCGGGATGCGGTGCTCGGCGAGGTGCGCGAGCAGCTTCGGGTCCTGGACGGAGCTGGTGCCGTGGCCGATGCGCTCGGCCCGCAGGTCCGTCAGCGCGTCCCAGACCGTCCCGGGACCGGTCGTCTCGCCCGCGTGCGGCACGGAGTGCAGGCCGGCCGCGATCGCACGGTCGAAGTACGGTTTGAACTGCGGCCGGGGTACGCCGATCTCGGGGCCGCCGAGCCCGAAGGAGACCAGGCCCTCCGGGCGGAGCTTGTCGGTGGTGGCGAGCCGGACCGTCTCCTCGGCGGATTCGAGCCCCGCCTCGCCGGGGATGTCGAAGCACCACCGCAGGATCGTGCCGAAGTCGGCCTCGGCGGCGATCCGGGCGTCCTCGATGGCGTCCATGAAGGCGCCCTCGTCGATACCGCGGCGGGTCGACGAGAACGGCGTGATCGTCAGCTCGGCGTAGCGGATCTGCTGCCGGGCCATGTCACGGGCCACCTCGTACGTGAGCAGGCGGACGTCCTCGGGGGTGCGGATGAGGTCGACGACGGACAGGTACACGTCGATGAAGTGGGCGAAGTCGGTGAACGTGAAGTAGTCGACCAGTGCCTCGGGGTCCGACGGGACCTTGGAGTCGCTGTGGCGGGCGGCCAGCTCGGAGACGATCCGGGGGGAGGCGGAGCCGACGTGGTGGACGTGCAGCTCTGCCTTGGGCAGTCCGGCGATGAAGGCGTGCAGGTCGGTCAAGGTTCCTCCCCAGGAACGGCGCCGGGCCGGTGTGCGGCGGGTGGGCGCGGGTGATCGGCTGATCGGTGGTGCGGTGCTTCGGGGATCATCGTAGGCCGCGGTCCGGGTGCGGGGAGGTCTGGGCCGTAGCATGACGCCACGTACGACTGAGGGGGACTTTGCGCATGTCCGAGGACGCGAAGGCATCGGGTGGGGCGGCCGACGAGCCGAATCCCTGGGCTCCGCCGGTGGACGCGGAGGCCTCGCGGAAGGCCGGGCCGCCCTCGGTGCACGACCGGCAGACCGTGACGTCGTTCCCGGCGGCGCCGGATCCGTACGCGGCTCCGGGGGCGTCCGCGGTTCCGCCGCCGCCGGTTGCGCCGGGAGGGCCGGGGCAGGTGCCGTACGGGTACGGGCCTGGGCCTGTGCATGGGTACGGGCATGGACACGGACACGGGCATGGGTATCCGGCTTACCCCGTGCAGGGTGGGCCCGGTTACGGGTGGCCGGGGATGCCCGGGATGCCGGGGATGCCCATGGCGCCGAGCAATGGGCTCGGGACCGCGTCGCTCGTGCTCGGGATCGTCGCGGCGGTCGGGTTCTGTCTGTGGCCGGTGTCGCTCGTGTGCGGGATTCTCGCGCTGGTCTTCGGGGTGATCGGGCGGGGGAGGGCTCGGCGGGGGCAGGCGACGAATGCGGGGCAGGCGTTGGCGGGGATCATCTGTGGGGCGGTCGGGATCGCGCTGGGCATCGCGTTCCTGGTGGTGCTCCTGGTCCTGCCCGACACGGAGATCGATGACTCGGGGACTGGGGACGACGGCTTCAGCACGTCGTTGACCGCGGTCGGCTGAGCGGGTGTTTGTGCGGTCGTTCGTGGCTGGTGCGGGTGAGTGGGGGCTGGGGTTTTTGCGCAGTTCCCCGCGCCCCTAGGGGTGGTTTCGGCGGGTGTGTGGGGGCGGGTGTGTGGGGGCTGAGGTTTTTGCGCCGTTCCCCGCGCCCCTGGGGGTGGCTTGGGTGGGTGGTTGGGTGCGGGTTGTCGTGGGCTGGTCGCGCCGTTCCCCGCGCCCCTGGGGGTGGGTTCGGCGGGTGTGTGGGTGCGGGGGAGTGGGGGCTGGGGTCTTTGCGCCGTTCCCCGCGCCCCTGGGGGTGGCTTGGGTGGGTGGTTGGGTGCGTGGTTGTCGTGGGCTTGTCGCGCCGTTCCTCGCGCCCCTGGAAGCCCGCGGTGGTCGGGCCCCTTTAGGGGCGCGGGGAACTGCGCGGTCAGCCCCCACCGGGCCCGCAGGTGAACACGTGGTCAAGCCCACCGGGCCGCAGGCCGGTCCTGTCGGGCCGTTCAAACGGAGCGCAAGCGCTCCCTCGCTGTCATCAGGGCGAAGCCCAGGAGGTTCGGGCCCTGCCAGCGCGCGGGGTCGGACGCCCGGTCGTCGTCCGCGGCCAGCCCGATGCCCCAGACCCGGTCCACGGGACTGGCCTCCACCAGCACACGCTCACCCGTACCCAGCAGGAACCCGCGAAGTTCGTCGTCCGACGCGAACTTCGCCACGCTTCCCTCCACCACGATCCCGAACCGCTCCCGCTCCCAGACGGACTCGTCGAACCCCCTCACCAGCCGCCCCGCCTTCTTCGCGAGCGCCGGATTCGGCGCGTCGATCGCGCGCCGCTCCGCCTCCGCGTCACCGAAGAGCCGCGCCTTGCGCGCCATCATCCAGTGCTCCGCCGTGCGGTACTCCACCCCGTCCACCGTGAACGGCGACGGCCACCACTGGCTCAGACAGCTCGACCCGAGCCGCCCGTCCGCCCGCGGCCGATGCCCCCAGAAGTGCAGGTACTTGACCTTCGCCCCCGCCCGGACCGCGCTGACCAGCGCTTCCCGGGACGCGATCCCCGATTCGATCTCCCCCATGCACGCGAGTCTGGCACGCACCACTGACAATCCGTCCCGCCTTTTCCTCGGCGACTCGACACCTGGTCGACAGATTCCGTCGCGTAACCAAATGGCAACAACGGAATCACTTGTTGGAGCACCATTGCTCTGTCAGGATCGGCACTCAAATCGAGCTGGAGCTACGCCGACCCCTCGGGTTCGGGGATGCGGCGGAGGAGAGCGAAATGCACAATCCGGGCCATCGCTTCCAGGCGCAGGACCGCTTCGCGGACGGCGCGCAGTACATCGCGGGCCGGCCGGTCAAGGGCACGTCCGGCCGGAGCCACACCGTCGTCGACCCCGCCACGGGCGACGACCTCCACACGTACGAGCTGGCGGGCACGGACGACGTGGACGCGGCGGTGGAGGCCGCGCGGGAGGCGTTCCCCGGCTGGTCCGGAGCCACCCCGGGCGAGCGCTCCGACGCCATGCACCGCTTCGCCGCCGTGCTCGCCGAGCGCGCCGAGGAGTTCGCGCAGGCCGAGTCCCTGCAGTGCGGCAAGCCGATCAAGCTCACCCGGGAGTTCGACGTCCCGGGCACGATCGACAACACGGCCTTCTTCGCGGGCGCGGCCCGGCATCTCCAGGGGCAGTCGGCCGGTGAGTACTCCGGCGACCACACCTCGTACGTACGGCGTGAGCCCATCGGGGTGGTCGGGTCCATCGCCCCCTGGAACTATCCGCTCCAGATGGCCGCCTGGAAGGTCCTCCCGGCCATCGCCGCAGGCAACACGATCGTCCTCAAGCCCGCCGAGCTGACCCCGTTCACCTCCCTGCTCTTCGCCGAGGCGGCGACCGCGGCGGGCATCCCGGACGGGGTCGTCAACGTCGTCAGCGGGGCGGGGCGGGACGCCGGTGAGCATCTGGTCGGGCACCCGGACGTCGTCATGACCTCCTTCACCGGGTCCACCGCCGTCGGCAGGCGTGTCGCCGAGATCGCCACCTCCACGGTCAAGCGCCTGCATCTGGAACTCGGCGGCAAGGCGCCCTTCGTGGTCTTCGACGACGCGGACCTGGAGGCCGCCGTGCACGGCGCGGTCGCGGGCGCGCTCATCAACACGGGCCAGGACTGCACGGCAGCCACGCGCGCGTACGTGCAAAGGCCCCTCTACGAAGAGTTCGTTTCGAGGACCGCGGAGCTGATGGAGAGCGTCCGGCTCGGCGATCCGTTCGCCCCGGACACCGACCTCGGGCCGCTCATCTCGTTCGCCCAGCGCGACCGGGTCGCCGCTTTCGTCGACCGGGCGCGCTCCTCCGCGCGCGTGGTCACCGGCGGTGAGATCCCGAAGGGGCTGGAGCACGGCGCGTACTACCGGCCGACCCTGATCGCCGGCGCCGCGCAGGACAGCGAGATCGTGCAGTCCGAGATCTTCGGCCCGGTCCTGGTGGTCGTGCCCTTCGACAGCGACGACGAAGGCATCCGCCTCGCCAACGACACCCCGTACGGCCTCGCCGCCTCCGCGTGGAGCCGTGACGTGTACCGGGCGAACCGGGCCACGCGCGAGATCAAGGCGGGCTGCGTGTGGGTCAACGACCACATCCCGATCATCAGCGAGATGCCCCACGGCGGTTACAAGGCGTCCGGCTTCGGCAAGGACATGTCCTCGTACTCGTTCGAGGAGTACACACAGATCAAGCACGTCATGTTCGACAACACCGCGGTGGCCAGGAAGGACTGGCACCGCACGATCTTCGGGGACCGTTAGTCACTGCCGGCCCGGACCAGGCCGAACCCTCCCGAAAGGGCACCACGAGCATGGAGCAGTACGAGCCCGACCAACTGTCCCCGGCCCGCCTGGCCGCCGTGCGGCGCGGCCTGCGCAACGGCAGGGCCTCCCTCAGCCGCCGTTCGCTGCTGCGCGCCTCGACGGGCGGCGCACTCGCCCTCGGCGGACTCGGGACCCTGAGCGCCTGCGGGATCCCCGCGGCGAAGAACACCGCGGGCGTCTCGTCCGAGGACCACTCGGCCAAGGAGAAGCAGATCAACTTCTCCAACTGGACCGAGTACATGGACGTCGACGACAGCGAGAAGCGGCACCCGACGCTCGACACGTTCGCCGAACGCACCGGCATCAAGGTCAAGTACACCGAGGACATCAACGACAACGTCGAGTTCTTCGGCAAGCTCAAGCCGCAGCTCGCGGCGGGCCAGGACACCGGGCGCGACCTCATCTGCGTCACCGACTGGCTGGCCGCGCGGCTGATCCGCTTCGGCTGGGTGCAGAAGCTGGACGCCTCCAACCTGCCGCACGCGTACGCCAACCTCTCCCAGCAGTTCCGCACCCCCGACTGGGACCCGGGACGCGCCTACTCGTATCCCTGGACCGGTATCTCCACCGTCATCGCCTACAACAAGAAGGCGCTGGACGGCGTGGAGGTGAAGTCCCTCTCCGACCTGCTCGACAACCCGAAACTCAAGGGGCGCGTCGGTTTCCTGTCCGAGATGCGCGACAGCGTCGGGATGACGCTGCTCGACCTGGGCAAGGACCCGGCGAAGTTCACCGACGACGACTTCGACGCGGCGATCGCCCGGCTGCAGAAGGCCGTCGACAAGGGCCAGATCCGCCGCTTCACCGGCAACGACTACACGTCCGACCTCACCAAGGGCGACCTCGCGGCCTGTCTCGCCTGGGCCGGCGACGTCGTCCAGCTCAAGGCGGACAGCCCGGACGTCGACTTCCTCATCCCGGACAGCGGCTATCTGACGTCCACGGACAACCTGCTCGTCCCCAGCAAGGCACGGCACAAGTCGAACGCCGAGCGGCTCATCGACTACTACTACGAGCCCGGTCCGGCGGCGCAGCTGGCCGCGTACATCAACTACGTCTGTCCCGTCGACGGTGTGAAGGCCGAACTGGCGAAGATCGACAAGTCGGCGGCCGACAACCCGCTGATCATTCCCGACGCCGCCATGGCGGCCAAGTCGCACTCCTTCCGCTCCCTGAGCACCGAGGAAGAGACGGCTTACGAAGAGAAGTTCGCAAAGCTGACGGGGGCGTGATCACCGTGACCACCAACAACAGTGCGAAGAGCACCGCGAAGAGCACCGTGAAGAACGGCACGACGAGCGGTACGGGGGCCGGCGGTGACGTCCGCCTCTCCGGCATCAGCAAGACCTACGGCTCCTTCACCGCCGTCCGGCCGCTCGATCTGACCGTGCCCCAGGGCTCGTTCTTCGCCCTCCTCGGAGCCTCGGGCTGCGGCAAGACCACCACGCTGCGCATGATCGCCGGTCTGGAGGAACCTTCCTCCGGAACGGTCTTCCTCGGCGAGCAGGACGTGACGACCCTGCCCCCGTACAAGCGGCCCGTGAACACCGTCTTCCAGTCGTACGCCCTCTTCCCGCACCTCGACATCTTCGAGAACGTCGCCTTCGGTCTGCGCCGGCGCGGCATCAAGTCCGTGAAGAAGCAGGTCGGCGAGATGCTCGACCTGGTCCAGCTCGGCGAGCAGGCCCGCAAGAAGCCGCACCAGCTCTCCGGCGGCCAGCAGCAGCGCGTCGCCGTGGCCCGCGCGCTGATCAACACCCCCAAGGTGCTCCTTCTCGACGAGCCCCTCGGCGCCCTCGACCTCAAGCTGCGCCGCCAGATGCAGCTGGAGCTCAAGCGCATCCAGACCGAGGTCGGCATCACCTTCATCCACGTCACGCACGACCAGGAGGAGGCCATGACCATGGCCGACACGGTCGCCGTGATGAACGCGGGCCGTGTCGAGCAGCTCGGCTCGCCCGCCGACCTCTACGAGAACCCGCAGACCACGTTCGTCGCCAACTTCCTCGGCACCTCCAACCTCATCGAGGCCGAGGTGGACGCCAGGAGCGGCGACGAGATCGTCCTCAGAGCGGGCGGCGGCAAGCTCGTCCTGCCCGAGGCCCGATGTTCGGCGCCCACGACGGCCGGCGGCAAGGTCCTGGTCGGGGTCCGCCCCGAGAAGATCTCCCTCACGCACGCCGACGAGGCGGGCGAGATCCCGGCGGGCCGCAACCGCATCACCGGCACGATCGCCGACTCCAGTTTCATCGGCGTCTCCACGCAGTACGTCATCGACAGCCCGGTCTGCCCGGAGTTCGAGGTCTACGCTCAGAACATCGACCGCGACCCCCGGCTCGTACCCGGCGCCGAGGTGGTCCTGCACTGGAATCCGGCGCACACCTTCGGCCTGGACGCCGCCCAGGACATCGACGCGGGCATCGAAACGGTCGAGGAAGAGGCGGCCTGATGACGACCGTCACCGACGCGCCACCCCTGGCGCCCACCCCCGCGCCGAAGGAGCGCCCCCCTCGCAGAAGGGGCCGCCTCACCCCGTACTGGCTGCTGCTCCCCGGCATCCTGTGGCTGGTCGTCTTCTTCGCGCTGCCGATGGTCTACCAGGCCTCCACGTCCGTGCAGACGGGCTCCCTGGAGGACGGGTACAAGGTCACCTGGCACTTCGCGACCTACTGGGACGCGGTGGCCGACTACTGGCCGCAGTTCCTGCGCTCCATCGCCTACGCGGGCACCGCCACGATCCTGTGCCTGCTGCTCGGCTATCCGCTCGCGTACCTCATCGCGTTCCGCGCGGGCCGCTGGCGCAATCTGATCCTGATCCTGGTCATCGCGCCCTTCTTCACCAGTTTCCTGATCCGCACGCTCGCCTGGAAGACGATCCTCGCGGACAGCGGCCCGGTCGTCGGCGCCCTCAACACGCTGCACATCCTGGACGTCACGAGCTGGCTGGGCGTCACCGCGGGCGACCGGGTCCTGGCCACCCCGCTCGCGGTGGTCTGCGGTCTCACGTACAACTTCCTGCCGTTCATGATCCTGCCGCTCTACACCTCCCTCGAACGCATCGACGGGCGGCTGCACGAGGCGGCCGGCGACCTGTACGCGCGGCCCTTCACCACCTTCCGCAAGGTGACCTTCCCGCTGTCGATGCCCGGGGTCGTCTCCGGGACGCTGCTGACGTTCATCCCGGCGAGCGGCGACTACGTGAACGCCGACCTGCTCGGCTCCACCGACACCCGCATGGTCGGAAACGTCATCCAGACGCAGTTCCTGCGCATTCTCGACTATCCGACGGCCGCGGCCCTCTCCTTCATTCTCATGGCGGGAATCCTGGCCATCGTCACGCTCTACATCCGCAAGTCCGGGACGGAGGATCTGGTCTAGATGGGCCTCTTGCGCTGGTTCAGAAACCGTCTCGTCGTCATCGCGGGTCTGCTGACCCTCGGCTATCTGCTGCTGCCCAACATCGTCGTCACCGTGTTCTCCTTCAACAATCCGAAGGGGCGCTTCAACTACGAATGGCAGCAGTTCTCCACGGACGCCTGGACCGATCCCTGCGGGGTCGCCGGCCTCTGCGGCTCGCTCTCACTGAGCCTGCAGATCGCCGCCTGGGCGACCCTGGGCGCCACCGTCCTCGGCACGATGATCGCCTTCGCGCTCGTCCGCTACCGCTTCCGCGCGCGCGGCGCCGTGAACTCGCTGATCTTCCTGCCGATGGCGATGCCCGAGGTCGTCATGGCCGCCTCGCTGCTCACGCTCTTCCTCAACCTGGGCGCCCAGCTGGGCTTCTGGACGATCCTCATCGCCCACATCATGTTCTGTCTGAGCTTCGTCGTCACCGCCGTCAAGGCCCGCGTGATGTCGATGGACCCGCGCCTGGAACAGGCCGCGCAGGATCTGTACGCGGGCCCCCTGCAGACCTTCCTGCGGGTGACGCTGCCCATCGCCGCGCCCGGTATCGCCGCGGGAGCGCTGCTCGCCTTCGCGCTCTCCTTCGACGATTTCATCATCACCAATTTCAACGCCGGTTCGACCGTCACGTTCCCGATGTTCGTCTGGGGTTCCGCACAGCGCGGAACACCCGTCCAGATCAATGTCATCGGTACGGCCATGTTCCTCGTCGCCGTACTGTTCGTGCTGGCCGGAATGGTCATCGGAAATCGCCGCAACCGCCAGAAGGCATAACCGCATCACATTCGTTGGGAGTTGAAATCATGGCCCCGAGCGCCATGAGCCGTGACAACGATCGGACCGACAGGAACTGGGCGAAGTCGCTCTCCGACGTCCAGCCGATCTCGTACTGGCTGGACGACCCCGGCAAACCCCGCCCCGAGCCCGCGCTCACCGCCGCCGAGACCTGCGACCTGCTCGTCGTCGGCGGTGGCTACAGCGGACTGTGGACCGCGCTCCTCGCCAAGGAACGCGACCCCGGGCGCGAGGTGGTCCTGCTGGAGGGCCGCGAGGTGGGCTGGGCCGCCTCGGGCCGCAACGGCGGATTCTGCGCCGCCTCCCTCACCCACGGCCTGTCCAACGGTCTGACCCGCTGGCCCGACGAGATCCACCAGCTGGAGGAGCTGGGCGCCCGCAACCTCGACGGCATCGAGGCGACCGTGGCCCGCTACTCCCTCGACTGCGACTTCGAGCGCACCGGCGAGATCGACGTGGCGACCGAGCCGTACCAGGCGGCCGAACTGCGCGACTGGCACGAGGAGCTGAAGGAGCGCGGCCTCGCCGACGGCGTCGAGCACCTGGACGCCGACGCCGTACGGGAGCAGGTCAACTCACCGACCTTCCTCGGCGGCCTGCACGACCGCCGGGGCGTCGCCATGCTGCACCCCGCCAAACTCGCCTGGGGACTCAAGCGCGCCTGCGTCGAACTGGGGGTGCGCGTGTACGAGCACACGCCCGCGCTCACCCTGAAGGCGCACGGCGCGGGAATGGCCGTACGCACGCCGTACGGGAGCGTGCGCGCCCGCCGGGTCGCGCTGGGCACGAACATCTTCCCGAACCTGGTCAAGCGCGTGCGCCCGTACACCGTGCCGGTGTACGACTACGCGCTGATGACCGAGCCGCTGACCGCCGGACAGCTCGACTCGATCGGCTGGAAGGGCCGGCAGGGGCTCGGGGACTCGGCGAACCAGTTCCACTACTTCCGGCTGTCCGCCGACAACCGGATCCTGTGGGGCGGCTACGACGCGGTCTACCCGTACGGGGGCCGGGTGCGCGCCGAGTACGACGACCGGCCGGACACGTACGCGAAGCTCGCCGGGCACTTCTTCACCTGCTTCCCGCAGCTGGAGGGCGTCCGCTTCACCCACGCCTGGGGCGGCGCGATCGACACGTGCTCCCGGTTCTCCGCCTTCTTCGGCACCGCGCACGGGGGCCGGGTCGCCTACGCGGCCGGCTACACGGGCCTCGGGGTCGGCGCGACCCGGTTCGGCGCGGACGTGATGCTCGACCTGCTGGCGGGGGAGCGCACGGAGCGTACGGCGCTGGAGATGGTCCGCAGGAAGCCGCTGCCCTTCCCGCCGGAGCCGTTCGCGTGGACGGGCATCGCGCTCACCAAGTGGTCCCTCGCCCGCGCGGACGCCCACGGCGGCCGGCGCAATCTGTGGCTGCGGACGATGGACCGGGTGGGTCTGGGCTTCGACAGCTGAGCGGGTTCGACGGCTGCACCGGTTCGCCGGCCGAGCGGCAGGGACGACTTCCACAATTCGTTGCCGAAAGCCGCGTAATGCCAGGCCCGGACCTCCCTCTCTCCTGTGACGCGACCAGCGTCGACACGAGAGAGGGAGGTTCCGCCATGACAGGGGCGAAGACGGCGGTCGAGTGGCTGGCATCCGTGGCACCGGACCCGGAAGCCTGCCGCTTCGAATGGGAGCGCAACCCGATGGGGGTCGCGCTGCTGCCGGCGGGCAAGGTCTGGGACGTGCTCATCCTGCCGGGGCAGCTCGGCTATCCGACGCTCGACGTGCTGTCCCGCGTGCTCGACCAGCCAGGTCCCGTGCTCGTCGACTTCGGTGACGCGCGCATGGGTTTCTTCGTCCCGCCGGGGACGGCCGCGCGCTGGCTGGGCACGGGGGTGCGTACGGCGGGCCGTGGTACGTGGATCGTCGTCCCGTATCCCGGGCGCTCGACCGGCGGGGTCCGCTGGCTGATCCCCCCGGACGGCTCCGGCACGCTCACGGATCCGGCGCTGCTGGAACTGGCCATGCACGAGGCGGCGGCGGGGCTGGCGACCGAGGAACGGGGCGGGGCCGGTGACCGCGACGGCGGATAGCTGCCGGAGGTCTTGACAACAGCATTGGTCTGGACCAAATTGAGCGCGCTCCACCCTCCATCTCCCCCACGCCAGGAGGCAGTCGTGGATCGCGCCAGACCTCTTCCCGGACCTGTTCGCAGATCTGCTCGCAGATCCGTCCTCGCCGTCTGTGCGGCCACCGTCCTGGCCGTACCCGGTATGACCGCGCTCTCGTCGGCCGCCCGTGCGGCCGACGCGGACCTGGCCCGCAACGGCGGATTCGAAGCGGGCCTCGACGGCTGGTCCTGCACGGCGGGCTCCGTCGTCGGCTCACCCGTCCGCAGCGGTGCCTCGGCGCTGCAGGCGACCCCGGCCGGCAGCGACAACGCGCAGTGCGCGCAGACCGTGACGGTCAAGCCCGACTCCCAGTACACGCTCGCCGGACACGTCCGCGGCTCCTACGTCTACCTCGGCGCGAGCGGCACCGGCACCACCGACGTCTCCGCCTGGACCCAGCCCGCGCCGGACTGGCAGCGGCTCGCCACGACCTTCCGCACCGGCCCCTCCACCACCCGGGTCACGATCTACACGCACGGCTGGTACGGCACAGGTGCCTACTACGCCGATGACATCTCCCTGGTCGGCCCCGGCGGCGACGCGGTGCAGCCACCGGCCGCGCCCGGCGCCCCCACGGTCGGCACGGTCACGTCCACCGGCGTCGGCCTGTCCTGGCCCGCGGTGCAGGGCGCGACGGGCTACGCGGTCTACCGCAACGGGACGAAGGTCCAGACGCCGACCGGCACGTCGACCACCGTCACCGGCCTCACCCCCTCGACGGCGTACTCCTTCCAGGTCACCGCCGTGAACGCCGCCGGGGAGTCCGCGAAGTCCCCGGTCGTCACGGCGACCACCGCGGCGGGCCCGGGCGGCGGCGACCCCGCCGACCTGCCCGCCCACGCCCTGGTCGGCTACCTCCACGCGAGCTTCGCCAACGGGTCCGGCTACACGCGGATGGCCGACGTCCCGGACAGCTGGGACGTCATCGACCTGGCCTTCGGCGAACCGACCTCGGTGACCTCGGGCGACATCCGCTTCGACCGCTGCCCGGCGGCCGAGTGCCCGGGGGTCGAGTCCGACGCCGAGTTCAAGGCGGCGATCAAGGCGAAGCAGGCCGCGGGCAAGAAGGTCCTCATCTCGATCGGCGGCCAGAACGGCCAGGTCCAGCTGACGACCACGGCGGCCCGCGACACGTTCGTCTCCTCGGTCTCGAAGATCATCGACACGTACGGGCTCGACGGCCTGGACATCGACTTCGAGGGCCACTCGCTCTCCCTGAACGCCGACGACACCGACTTCAAGAACCCGAAGACCCCGGTGATCGTGAACCTCGTCTCGGCGGTGAAGACCCTCAAGGCCAAGTACGGCGCCGACTTCGTCCTCACGATGGCTCCGGAGACGTTCTTCGTGCAGCTCGGCTACCAGTACTACGGAACGGGCAAGTGGGGCGGCCAGGACCCGCGCGCCGGCGCGTACCTCCCGGTCATCCACGCCCTGCGCGACGACCTGACGCTGCTGCACGTCCAGGACTACAACTCCGGCCCGATCATGGGCCTCGACAACCAGTACCACTCCATGGGCGGGGCCGACTTCCACATCGCCATGACCGACATGCTCCTCACCGGCTTCCCGGTGGCGGGCGACGCGGCGAACGTCTTCCCGCCGCTGCGCCCGGACCAGGTGGCCATCGGCATGCCGGCCACGACGAACGCGGGCAACGGCCACGTACCGTCGTCCGAGACCAACAAGGCCCTCGACTGCCTGACGAAGAAGACGAACTGCGGCTCGTACACGACCCACGGCACCTGGCCCGCCCTGCGCGGCCTGATGACGTGGTCGATCAACTGGGACCGCTTCGGCGGCTGGGAGTTCTCGAAGAACTTCGACGGCTATTTCGGCTGAGGTCTCCGGCACGGCGGCGGAGCTGTCAGTCCAGCGCCGCCGCCAGCACCCTCGCGAGCGCCGGCCCGCGCTCGGCGCCTTTCAGGGCGTCGAGCAGCGGCGGCAGGCCGAGGGACACCGATCGGACCCGGGCCGACGTGCCGCCGTCCCAGCGGCGCACGGTGATGTCTTCACGGGGTCCGGACACCCCGCCGGGGTGGAGCAGCACACAAGTCGGCGCACCCTGCCCAGGCTGCCGGGCGAGGGCGTGGGCGTAGAGGAAGGCTTGGTAGAGATCAGGTGTGCCGACCTTCCTGTCGTCGTACAACTTGTACTTGATGTCGACGGGACGGGTCAGCGGCTCCCCGTCCCGGCTGCCCGAGATCATGACGTCCGGGCGTACCTCGCTGTAGTGGCGTCCGGTCCGCTCGTTGCGCAGCACACCGCGGTGGCGTGACTGATCGCGGACGGTGAACCCGGTGCCGGCCGCGGCTTCCCGGAGCAGCCGGGTGGCAAAGGCCTCGAACAGCACGTTCATGTCGATCAGGAACGTCCGGGAGGCCAGCGATCCCGACGTGAAGAGGTCGCGCACGCCGCCGCCCGACAACAGGAGTGCCGCCCACCGGTGCGCGCCCTCGTAATGGGCGTTGTGGCGGTGGTAGTCGAGTCCGTCGAGCGCCGAGCGCAGATCACCGAGGCGGGTCGGCGCGAGCCCGGCGAACCGGGCCGCCGCCCGTCGGGCCCTGGCTCGTACGGCGGGGGAACTCGCCGTGCGGGCCGCGAGATCGACGGCCGCGCCGCACAGCCGGTTGTCCACGATGTCCGTGTCGTGCTCGTCGAACCGGCAGGCCAGCCGGTCCAGCCGCCCGTAGTGCCGCAGCACCTGACGCTCCGCCAGCAGACGGCCCCGGACCATGGGCAGTTCGTCCTCGATCGTCACGTAGTCGCGGCGCACCCCGTGCGCCAGCAGCCGCTCACAGTGCTCCGTCACCAGGAGCGCGACCAGATCGCGGAGGTGGGGAGCGCCAGCACGTACGGTGCGTACGGCTTCCAGCGAGGGCAGTTCGCGTCCGGCCGCGTACTCCAGCATTCGCAGGACGTCGAGCTCCTCGCCCAGGTACTTGGGCAGGACGCGGATCTCGCAGGCGTCGAGACGGACGACACCCACGAACGGACCGGCCGCCAGCTCCAGCCGCCCACCCGCCAGTTCACGCACCCGGATGCGGGTGCCGAGCTCCTCGCCCGCGCACATCAGCCGGTCGGCGGCGCTCAACCGGATCCCCTCGACGACGCGCGTCTCGTACTCCCGCAACGTGACCACGGACTACTGCGCCGCCCCGCCCTTGAGCTGCAGCTCGGTGTACAGCGCGGTTGTCAGCCCCTCGTCGCTGAGGTCGCGCAGCGCGTGCGTCTCGGGATCGACCAGCGCCTCACCGAGGAACGCGGCAAGCAACGAGTAGTCGTCGTACGCGTACTCCTGGAGCAGCGGCATGATCTCGCCGCGGACGATCGCGGCCAACTCGGCGGCCGAGTCCACCGGAGCGCCGTTCGGGAGGAGGAACGCCTGACCGATCTGCTTCTCCCGGTCGAGGTGGGCGCGGATGCGCTGGTTGAGCGAGTCCAGCAGGTCCGCGAGATGCAGCTGCTCCACATGGCAGCCCTGCAAGGGTGAGGAATCGGGCAGCAGTTCGAGGAAGGCGAAACGTCGGCGGATCGCCGCGTCGAGCATCCGCACGGAACGGTCGGCCGTGTTCATCGTGCCGATCAGGTACACGTTGTCCGGCACCCTGAACTGTGTCTGGCTGAGAGGCAGCAGGACCGGGTGGCCCCGCTTGTCCTTTTCCAGCAGGGTGATCAGTTCGCCGAAGATCTTGGGCAGATTGCCGCGGTTCAGCTCGTCGACGACGACCAGGTACGGGTGACTCGGGTCGTCGGCGGCCGTCGCGCAGACCCGCTTGAAGACGCCGTCGGTCAGGTCCAGCAGGAGGCCGCCCGGGCCGCCCTTCACCGGGCGGAACCCCTCGACGAAGTCCTCGTACCCGTAACTGGGATGGAAAGTGACCGTGGTCAGCCGCCCTGCCGCGGTCAGCGCGTCGAGCGTCCGGCCGAAGGCGGGGGTACCCGGTTCCGCGTACGGATCCACGCCGGGCAGCTCGCCCGCCAGCTCGCCCAGCCAGCGGGCGGCGAACCGCAGGGCCGTGTACGTCTTGCCGGTGCCCGGAGGCCCGAACAGGACCGCCTGACCGCGCCGTTGCAGAGCGTCGGCAAGGGGCCGCAGATCGGCGTCGAGCGGCTGGGCGGCCACGGTGCTCGCCGCGGACGGAGTCTCGGTGGGCTGCCCCGTCCGCCGGATCCTTGCCCACAGCTGAGCGGACACGTCCTTGACCGTGACGGTGGCCCAGGATCGTTCGGGCTCCTCCAGCCGTCCGGCGTGGGTTTCGTCCCACTCCACCTCGACCGTATGCCGGAAGGCGGCGCGGTCCTCCCGCCACACGTAGCCGTCGCCCTTCACCCGGCCGATGCCGAGGATCTCGCTCGTCCCCCGGTTGGCGACCACGAGGTCACCGGGACACAGACTCAGCAGCTTCCACACCTCGTTGGCCTTCGCCGTGATCTTGGGCTTGTGGCCGTTGTACTCGTCGGCGTAGGCGCGGGCGAAGGCGGCCAGGAACTCGTCCTTGTCCGCGTACGAGCGCAGATCGGGTGCGCCGTCCCAGCCCACCGCGATGAAACCGCCCGCTCGGCACTCCTCCCACAGAGACCCGCCCTCACCGGCCGCGATCTTCACTATCTGCTGCGTCCGGTTGGGATCGGCCCACCAGTACAGGAACTCCGCCACCAGGTCGTACGACCAGCCCGCGAACCGCTCGTCGACGACCTCCTTCAGGCGCGCCCGCAGCGCGAACCGTTCCAGTCCGGACGCAGGCTGCCCGGTCAGCCGCTGGATGAAGTGCCGCGCGTGATCGGTGCCGTAGATCGGTACCGATCCTTCCGGCACGTACACCCGCAGCGTCTTGGAGATGAGGGCGGGCCCCGAACGGATCGCGTCGATCGAGTCGAGGTCCGCGAGGCGGCCCTCGCGTGCCGCGGTCACAGCGGAGACGATCCCGGCACGTACGGCGTGCCACGCCTCCTGCTCGTCCGCGTAGCGCGCGTCGTGCCACCAGGAGCCGTCCTGGCTACGGGCGTACACGAGGTGTTTCATCGAGGAGCCACCGGCGATGCTGCCCAGCGCCTGGCTGCCGAACTCCAGCACGTAGCAGTACGGCTGCGTCTTCGCGCTGTCACCCTGGCCCAGGGCGTACCGTTCCAGGGGCAGCGTGGGCCAGTCCTCCCACGGAAACGCCCGGCGGACCTCCTCGGCGGCCTCCTCCATCTCGCGCAGAATCGGTGCGAACCGATTGCGGTCGAACGCCTTGACCGCCTCGTCGAGCGGCCAGGGCCGCAGCGTCGAGGCCTGGGTGGCCGAGATGGGGCTCAGCACGCAACTGCACGGACCGACGAGCGGACGGCCCGAGCCGTTCAGCAGGTCGATGGAACGGGCGAACCGCGCACGCCCCGCGGTGTCGTCGGACGGAGCGGAGTCGATCAGCCGGCGCCACAGCAGCCGCTCCGGGTCGGGGAAGCGGCCCAGGGTGTGCGAGTCACTCAGATGGAGACAGGCCGGATCGTGGTGGATCATCCGGCCGTGCGTCGGGAGGATCACCTCTCCCGGCGACGGGGTGAGCGCGTAGTCGCGGCGTTCATAGGTGACTGCCACCTGATCCGGCTCGTCCGCCATGGTGCTCCCCCTTGCCCGCCGGTCGTCGACGGGCTACTGCCTCGCCGACCCTCGACCGTATCGCGCGATGGTCGACACCATGAGCTGAAGCAGGATCAGGGACAGGAACCAGCTCCCCACCACGTCCAGCGGCCAGTGGTAGCCGCGGCGGACCAGGCCGAAGCTCACGGCTGCCACCAGGAGCAGGCAGGCGATGGTGAGTTCGCGGCGGAGGTAGCGGTTGCGGAGCCAGGGGAGCAGGAGGAGGACGGCGGCTCCGTAGGCGACGGCCGCCGTGGCGGTGTGGCCCGAGGGGTAGTAGCCGTCGCCCGCCATGCCGGGCGGGCCGGTGCGGCCGACGGCCTCCTTCAGGGGGACGACCAGGAGCGGTACGGCGGCCATGGTCATGAGGGCCGCGAGCGGGCGCAGCCACCAGCGGGGGAGGGCCGCGCGCCGGGCCCGCCAGGCGACGTACGCGGCGACCGCGGCCAGGACCGGGACGGCGACCGCGATGTTGCCGAGATCTGCGAGGAACTCGGCGGCCCCCGTCGGCAGGCGGCTCCCCTCGACCGTCCGCGCGAGCCGTTCGTCGGCCCGGCGCACCGCCCCGTCGACGGAGACCTGCCAGGTGAGCAGACCGAAGAGGAGAAGAAGACCGAACGAAGCAAGGACCCGTGCACGACCCCCCGCATCGGGTGAGCTTTCACCACGGCGGACGCTTTCGGGGTCACTGATCATGCGGTACAGCGTGCCAGCAGCACGGGGCGGGCCCCGTCAGGGGCGCGGGGAACTGCGCGGCCAGCCACGACGGACCCGCAGCCGAAATCACAACCCCCCGGCGGAAGCCGTCCCATGGCGCGGGCCGGCCGGTCGCGGGCCGGGCCGCGAACAGACCCCGGATACGCCGAAAGGCTTGCACCAGGGGGGGTAGGTGCAAGCCCTTCGGTGGTTCTGACCGGGTTGTCGCGCGCCCCGGGGGGTTTGGGGCGAGCGACTGTCCGATCGGTGAGGAGACCCGGAGCACAAGGCACCGGTTGTGTGCGCGAAGGCACGACCAGGGCGAAGCTGGGGAGGCCCCGTCCTGATGTCGCCCACAGTCCCCTGTGGGCGGGGTGCATCTCTCATCTGCCTAGAACCTACGACAGCGAAAGGGCGTCCGACAGACGGATTCCGTTCCCGCCATGCACCTCGCACACCTTCTTCACACGCCCCGCTCCTGTGACAGGACGGGCGGCCCCGGCGGCCGACCGATGAGTCCGGCCCCGCTCAGATGCGGGCGAAAGCCTGCTCGATGATGTCCAGTCCCTCGCTCAGCAGGTCCTCGCCGATGACCAGCGGAGGCAGGAAGCGCAGCACGTTCCCGTAGGTGCCACAGGTCAGGACCAGCAGGCCCTCCTGGTGGCAGGCCTTGGCGAGCGCGGCGGTCGCCTCCGCGTTCGGCTCCTTCGTCGTACGGTCCTTGACCAGCTCGATCGCGATCATCGCGCCCCGCCCGCGGACGTCGCCGATGATGTCGAACTTCTCGGCCATCGCGCCCAGCCGGGCCTTCATGACGGCCTCGATGTTCTTCGCCTTCGCGTTGAGGTCCAGCTCCTTCATCGTCTCGATGGAGCCGAGCGCGCCGGCGCAGGCGACCGGGTTGCCGCCGTAGGTGCCGCCCAGACCGCCCGCGTGCGCGGCGTCCATGATCTCGGCGCGGCCCGTCACGGCGGCCAGCGGCAGACCGCCCGCGATGCCCTTGGCGGTGGTGATCAGGTCCGGGACGATCCCCTCGTCCTCGCACGCGAACCACTGGCCCGTACGGCAGAACCCGGACTGGATCTCGTCGGCGACGAAGACGATGCCGTTGTCGGTCGCGAACTTGCTCAGGGCCGGCAGGAAGCCCTTCGCGGGCTCGATGAAGCCGCCCTCGCCGAGCACCGGCTCGATGATGATCGCGGCCACGTTGTCCGGACCGACCTGCTTGGTGATCTCGTCGATGGCCTGCGCGGCGGCCTCGGCGCCCGCGTTGTCCGGACCGGTCGGCCAGCGGTAGCCGTACGCCACCGGCACGCGGTAGACCTCGGGCGCGAACGGCCCGAACCCGTGCTTGTACGGCATGTTCTTCGCGGTCAGCGCCATCGTGAGGTTGGTGCGCCCGTGGTAGCCGTGGTCGAAGACGACTACCGCCTGCCGCTTCGTGTAGGCGCGGGCGATCTTGACGGCGTTCTCGACGGCCTCGGCGCCGCTGTTGAACAGGGCGCTCTTCTTGGCGTGGTCCCCGGGCGTCAGCTCGGCGAGCGCCTCGGCGACGGCCACGTAACCCTCGTACGGCGTGACCATGAAACAGGTGTGGGTGAAGTCCTGGAGCTGGGCGGCGGCCCGGCGTACGACGGCCTCGGCGGAGGCGCCCACGGACGTCACGGCGATACCGGAACCGAAGTCGATCAGCCGGTTCCCGTCGACGTCCTCCAGGATGCCGCCGCCGGCGCGCGCGGTGAAGACGGGCAGCACGGACCCCACACCGGCCGCGACCGCGGCGCTGCGGCGCTCCTGCAGCTCCTGCGACTTCGGGCCGGGAATGGCGGTGACGATGCGGCGCTCCTGCGGAACTGCGCTCATGAGGGGCTCCCTGGGGTCGTGCGACGGGCTGACGGGTTTCCTTCTCCGCAGGCTAGGGCCGGGTGCGGGGGGTGGGCATGCTCCATCTGGGCGGTGTCGGAGAAGCCGCTTGTCCGTGTTGGACATGGCGCGGCCGGGGAACGTCCAAGGGGGCGGGGTGCGTCTCGTCGCACACCCGGCCGGGTAAGCGGTGAACTCCCCTTGTGAGGGCGTTAGATTGACTCGCAACCACGTACGGAGCGGCTGGTCAGGGGTGGCAGAGGCGATGGACAGCGACGGCACGCACGACGCACGGGGCACACACGCCGATCGTGTGCCGCGGCCGGCCGGACCGCCCCGGGTACCGCCGCGGCCCACGCAGGCACCCGGCGGGCCGCCGCGCCCGGACGGATCCGCCTTCCTCAGCTGGCTGCGCACGCCCCGGCCCGAGGCCGCACCGGGCGTATGGCGGTTCGGGCACCGGCCGCGGCCGGAGGTGGAGCCGGAGCAGATCCCCGCCCGGCAGCTGCTCAGCGGCGCCTTCATCGCGTTCCTCGTCGGCTACCTGATCTGGTCGCTGCTGTGGAACGGCTACCTCGGCGGCTGGTGGCTGCTGCCGCTGTACGCGATGATCCCGGACTCCTGGGCCCAGCCCCACAGCTTCGGATCCGTCGTGGTCGTCTACGCCTACTACGTGGCCGTGGCGCTCGGCATCATGATCGGCGTCGGCCGGCTCGGCCGGTGGGGCGAGGTCTGGCGCCGGTACGGGCCCCCCGCCTGGCGCCGGGCCGCACCCGTCGACGACCGGCCGCCGGTACCGGAGGAGGACCCCGCGCAGTGGAACGCCCTGCGCGCCGCAGGAGCCGCCGACGCCGCCGACCGGCTCGGCTCCGACGCGCGGGCCGGGCTGATGCGCGACGTCGACCACGCCCGGATCACCCGCGCCTGGCAGGGCGTGCGCAGCGGACGCCACAGCCTCGCCACCTTCACCGGCGCCGTGCTGCGCGAGGGCGCCGCCGCCTGTCTGCACCCCTCCGGCGAGCGGGACCTGCCGGGCCGGCTCGCCCAGCACGACCTCGTCACGGGGCAGGTGCGCCTCGGCACGACCGCCGACGACGCCCGCAATCCGTACGCCTACCGCGGCACCGGGATGGCGCTCGGGCCCGAGCTGCTGGGGACCTCGCTGCTCGCCGTCGGGCCCGCCGGGTCCGGGAAGACCGGCGGGGTCGTCTGGCCGCTCGTCGAGTCGCTGTGCCTGCACGCGCTCGCCGGGCGCGCGGCCGTGGTCGTCGTCGGGGCCGCGGGCGCGGGCCTCGGCCCGGTGGACGCGTACGACGTCGTGGTGCGGGTCGGCAACCCCGAGTCCGTGTACGACCTCGACCTGTACGGCGGCACCACCGACCCGGACGAGGCCGCGGCCGTGCTCGCCGAGGCGCTCGTCGGCGATCTGGCAGACCCGCACCCCAGCGGGGACAGCCGGCGGTCCACCACCGTGCTCGCCCAGCTGCTCGGGCCGTACCGGGCCGTCCACGGACGCTTCCCCTCCGTGCCCGAGCTGCGGCAGCTCCTCGACGGCGCCCCCGGCCCGCTGGGCGCGCTCCGCAAGGCGCTCACCGACGGCGGCCAGGAGTCCCTGCTGAGGGAACTCGACGCACGGGAGCGGCAGTTGGGGCAGCCCGGCGATGTGGGCGGCGTGCTCGCGGACCGGGTGGCGCTGCTGGACCGGCCCGCCTTCGCCGGTTTCTTCGACACCTCCGGACAGACCCGGCCCTTCTCGCTGCGCGCGCTCGACCATCCCGTACGCGTACGGATCGACCTGCCCCAGCGCGGGCACGCGGACGCCTCACGGATCCTGTCGCGGCTCGTGCTCGCCCAGTTCGCGGCCAGTGTCGCGGTCCGCGAGGACCGCTCCCTGTTCGCCTGCCTGGTGCTCGACGACGCCACCGGGGTCGTCACCCCCGAGGCCGTACGGGGGATCCAGCGGCTGCGGTCCGCCAACGCCGGGGTCGTGATGACCCTGCGCACGCTCGACGACGCGCCCCGCCCGCTGCGCTCGCCCCTGCTCGGCGCGATCGGGTGCCGGGTGGCCCTGTCCGGGCTCACCCCGTGGGACGGGCAGGACTTCGCGGAGGTCTGGGGCAAGGAGTGGATCGAGGCACGGGACGTCACCGACCGGCAGATCATCGCGGAGACACCGGCCGGGAAGGCCGTCCACATGCTGCGCCGGGTGATCACCGGGAACGCGCCCACCGCCCGGGCCGTGACCGTGCGCCAGGTCGAACGGGAACGGTGGTCGGCGTCCGAACTGGCGCACGCGGTGCCACCGGGGCACGCGGTGCTCTCGCTCACCAGCGTGCGCGGGGACCACGCGCCCCCGCTCCTGGTGGATCTGCGCAACCCGGGCGCCTGAGCGGCGGTACGCAGGGGGCCGGTGGGGCTCCTGGGGGGTGTGCGCGGGCGCATCCGGCAGGACGTCTGGACATATGGTCACGGGTCGACCGTACGGTGAGGCAGAATCGGCAGAGGTCGTTCATACATGGCGGCCAAAGATCACCTCGTCATCACCTCGTCATCACTTCGTCCGTGATCGTCGAAGAACCTCCGTGACCGTCGAAGAACCCGTGAAGACCTGAAGGTCCCATGCCACCCACGCTCGCCTCGCTCGTCCACCACTCGGCGCTCAAGCTCACCGTGCGCGCGGGCAGGGAACGGCTGGACACCCCCGTGCGCTGGGTGCACGCCAGCGAGCTCACCGACCCCGTGCCCTACATGGAGGGCGGGGAGCTCCTCCTCATCACGGCGCTCAAGCTGGACGCCGAGGACGCCGACGCCATGCGCCGGTATGTGAAGCGACTGGTCGGCGCCGGGGTGGCCGGGCTCGGCTTCGCCGTCGGCGTGCACTACGAGAAGATCCCCGAGGCGCTGGCCGACGCGGCGGCGGAAGAGGGCCTGCCGCTCCTGGAGGTCCCCCGGCGCACCCCCTTCCTCGCCATCAGCAAGGCCGTCTCCGCGGCCATCGCCGCCGACCAGTACCGGGCGGTGACCGCGGGGTTCGCCGCTCAGCGCGAACTGACCAGACAGGCGCTGAGCGACGGACCCGAAGGACTGCTGTCCGCGCTCGCCTCGCAGGTCGACGGCTGGGCCGCGCTGTACGACGCCTCCGGTGCCGTCGTCGCCACCGCGCCGGAATGGGCGGGCCGCAGGGCCGCCCGGATCACCGCGGACGTGGAGCGGCTGCGCGACCGGCCCGCGCCGGCCAGTTCCGTCGTCGGCGGGGGGACCGAGGACGGCACGGACGGCACGGACGGCGAGGACCGGGTCGAACTGCACTCGCTGGGCACCGGGCGCCGCGCCCGTGGCGCGCTCGCCGTCGGGACCGCGTCCGCGCCGGGCACGGCCGAGCGGTACGCCGTGCACTCCGCGATCGCCCTGCTGACCCTCGTCACGGAACGCTCCCGGTCGCTGTACGGCGCCGAGCAGCGGATCGGCGCCGCCGTGCTGCGCATGCTGCTGGCCGGGCAGTCCGACCACGCCCGCGGGGTGGCCGGGGACCTGTACGGCGGGCTGCTCGACGCGCCCTACCGGATGATGCTCGCCGAGGCCGCGTCCGCGTCCGCCGGGCGGGCGCGGGCCAGGGGCGGTGCCGACGCCGACTCGGACTCGGGCTCGCGCTCCGGCTCAGGCTCCGGCGAGGTCGACGCGGACGGTGTCGAGGCCGCCTCGGTCGTGCTCGCCGAGGCCGGGGGCGATCTGGTGGGCGGGTTCGTCGAGGTCGCGGAGGCCGCGGCCGCCCGGTCCGGGGAGGCCGTGCTGGTCGTGCCCGACGGGGAGCGGCGGCTCGTGGTGCTCGCGGCGGACGGGGGTGCGGTGGTCACCGCCTGTACGCGGTACGCGCACACCGTCGGTATCGCGCGGAGCGGTTCCGAGCAGGGGACCGACGAGGACGAACTGGTCGTGGGCGTGTCCGCGCCCGCCGGTCCGGTCGCCGCCGGGGCCGCCTACAAGCAGGCCGAGCAGGCGCTGTCGGTTGCGCGACGGCGTGGGCGGGTGCTGGTGGAGCACGAAGAGGTGGCTACGGGGTCCGTGGTGCCGTTGCTTGCGGACGACGCGGTGCGGGCGTTCGCGGACGGGCTGCTGCGGGCGCTGCACGAGCACGACGCGACCGGGCGGGGGGATCTGGTCGCCTCGCTGCGGGCGTGGCTGTCGCGACACGGGCAGTGGGACGCGGCCGCGGCGGATCTGGGGGTGCATCGGCACACGTTGCGGTACCGGATGCGGCGGGTCGAGGAGATCCTCGGGCGGTCCCTGGACGATCCGGATGTGCGGATGGAGTTGTGGCTGGCACTGAAGGCGACGGCTGCCGTGTCGGCGTCCGCGGGGGAGTAGGCCGGCTTCGGCCGGGGCTGTCGATGGGTGCGGGTGGGCGGGGGCTGGGGCTTTTGCGCAGTTCCCCGCGCCCCTAAAAGATCGCGCAGTTCCCCGCGCCCCCTGAAGGCGCCCCCAGGTGCGCGGGGGAACGGCGCGCTACCCCCCCACCGACCCGCGGTCGACGATCCGCCCGAGCTCCCGCCCCCTTAGGGGCGCGGGGAACGGCGCGCTCAACCCCCACCGACCTCCGCCCGACGAACGACCCAAGCCCCCTCCCCCTGGGGGCGCGGGGAACTGCGCGCTCAGCCCCCACCGACCTCCGGCCGACGTACCACCCAAGCCCCCGCCCCCCAGGGGCGCGGGGAACGGCGCAATCTTTGAGCTGCAGGACGGTGGGGGCTGGTCGCGCAGTTCCCCGCGCCCCTGAATGGCAGACCCCCTTGACGAAGTGGAGCCATACCCGCAGGGAGTGCTCCGTCGTGGACAAGTGGGTCGCGACGCCGGCAGGCCTACCGTGGGGGCGTCCAGTAGTTGACCTACTTCATGGAAGGGGCGGGGACCTGATGACTTCCACCCATGCCTTCTGGCTCGCCGGCCGCCAGGCCACCGGTGAGGCCACCTTCGACGTCACCTCGCCCTGGGACGGGCGCCTCGTCGGCAAGGTCGGCGTGCCGAGTGACGCGCAGGTCGAGGAGGCCGTCGCCGCCGCCCACGCCGTGCGCGACGAGTTCGCCGCCACCCCGGCCCACGTACGGGCCGCCGCCCTCGACCACGTGAGCAAGCGCCTCGTGGAGCGGACCGAGGAGATCGCCCGGCTCATCTCCGCCGAGAACGGCAAGCCGCTCAAGTGGGCCCGCGGCGAGGTCGGCCGGGCGGTGTCCGTGTTCCGGTTCGCGGCCGAGGAGGCCCGCCGGTTCAACGGCGGCGAGGCCCAGCGGCTCGACACCGACCTCGGCGGCCAGGGCCGGCTCGCCCTCACCCGGCGCTTCCCGAAGGGCGTCGTGCTCGGCATCGCGCCCTTCAACTTCCCGCTCAACCTGTGCGCCCACAAGATCGCCCCGGCCATCGCGGCGGGCGCGCCCATCATCCTGAAGCCCGCCCCCGCGACCCCGCTGAGCGGTCTGGTCATCGGCGAGCTGCTGGCCGAGACGGACCTCCCGGCCGGCTCCTGGTCCGTGCTGCCCGTGGCCAACGACAAGATGCCCGCGCTGGTGCAGGACGAGCGGCTGCCCGTCATCTCCTTCACCGGGTCCGACAAGGTCGGTTACGCGATCATGGACTCCGTACCGCGCAAGCACCTCACCCTGGAGCTGGGCGGCAACGGCGCGGCCGTCGTGCTCGCCGACTGGGCGAGCGACCAGGACCTGGACCGGGCCGCCACCCGCATCGCGACCTTCAGCAACTACCAGGGCGGCCAGTCCTGCATCTCCGTGCAGCGCGTCGTCGCGGACGCGTCGGTGTACGACCGGCTGCTGCCCCGGATCGTCGCCGCGGTCGAGGCTCAGGTGACCGGCGACCCCTCCGACGACGCGACCGATGTCGGCCCGCTGGTCAGCGAGGACGCCGCGAAGCGCGTCGAGTCGTGGGTCGACGAGGCCGTCGCGGCCGGTGCCGAACTGCTCGCCGGCGGCAAGCGGGACGGCGCCTCGTACGCGCCGACCGTGCTGGCGGGCGTACCGGCCGATGTGACGATCTCCTGCGAGGAGGTCTTCGGGCCCGTCCTCACCGTGCAGAAGGTGGACGGCGAGGCCGCGGCCTTCGACGCCGTCAACGCGTCCAAGTACGGGCTCCAGGCCGGGGTGTTCACCCATGACCTGCAGACCGCCTTCCGGGCCCACCGGGCGCTGGAGGTGGGCGGTGTGGTGATCGGCGACGTGCCCTCCTACCGCGCCGACCAGATGCCGTACGGCGGGGTCAAGGAGTCCGGTGTCGGGCGCGAGGGCGTGCGGTTCGCCATGGACGACTACACCTACGAGCGCGTCCTGGTCCTCACGGGGCTCGCTCTCTGAGACCGGGCACCGGGACCCTATGGCTAGTGACAATCGTTTTCATGTAGTGTGCCGGGCATGGCAGTCCCGAAGCGCAAGATGTCCCGTTCCAACACCCGGCACCGCAGGTCCCAGTGGAAGGCGGCGACGCCCGATCTCGTCCCCTTCCACGTCGACGGGCGCGAGTACGCCGTGCCCCGCCGACTGATCCGCGCCTACGAGCGCGGGCTCATCAAGCCCGAGGGGTGAACCAGCCCGAAGGGTGATCCAGCCCGGGGGTGACCCCCCTCACCCCCGGGCGAAGGGGCCCGGCACCGCTGCCTTCCGGGCCGGGCCCCTTCTCTGTGCCGTCGGTGATCTCCGGGCCCTCAGCCGGAGAAGCCGACGTGCGCGAGCCGCAGTGGGCCGCGCAGTTCGATCCGCAGGTCGTGGACCCCGGACGCGGCGAACGGACTGGTGACGCAGGTGTGGGCGTACGGACCCGTCGTGGGCGCGATGTCCAGGTGGGCGATCGCCGGGCTGTCGTCCAGGGCCAGTTCGAGGGTGCCCTCGCCCGACACCTCGACCGTGACCGACCGGGCGCCCGGACCGAAGTCGCAGGCCCGGTAGACCAGTTCGGCGGTGTGACCGCCGGCCGGGTCCGGGGTCGGGTCCAGGCCGGCCGGGGTCACCGCGTCGCCCGACAGCTTCGTACGGTCGACGATCTCCGCGCCCCGCTGCTCGTCGAAGTCGGCCGAGCGCAGGCCGCGTTCGAGGACCGGGCGCGGGGCGGGAGGCGTACCGGCCGGGTCGATCGTCGCGCTCAGGCGGATGTCCTCGGCGGACGCGCCCGCGAGGAGTTCGTACCCGCCGGGTTCCAGCCGCCGGCCGCCGTGTGCGACGTCCCAGAACTCCAAGGCGGAGAGCGGGAGTTCGAAGGACAGTTCCGTGGCGGCGCCCGGGGGAAGGTGGACGCGGCGGTGCGCCAGCAGTTCGCGGCGGGGGCGTGGCACCGAGGGTGAGACGGGGCGGCCGTAGAGCTGGGCCACCTCGTCGGCCGCCGTGTCGCCGGTGTTGGTGACCGTGAAGGTGACCCGCGCGGACTCCTCGTCGGCCCGCGCCGCCAGGTCCGCGTACGCGAACGACGCGTACGACAGGCCGTGGCCGAACGGGAAGAGCGGGGTCCCCTCGAAGTACAGATACGTCTGGCGTCCGCCGATCACGTCGTAGTCGAGGAGGCCGGGCAGATCCGCGTCCGAGGCGTACCAGGTCTGGGGCAGCCGGCCCGCCGGGGAGACGTCCCCCGCCAGCACACGGGCCAGCGCGGCGCCGGCCGCCTGGCCGCCGTGGGCCGTCCACAGGACGGCGGGCAGGTCGGTGGGGTCGAACGCGTAGGGGTACGAGGACGTGACGACCAGGACCGTGCGCGGGTTCGCGGCCCGTGCCGCGTCCAGAAGCCGTCGCTGGTGGGCCGGGAGGGCGAGGGTCGTGCGGTCCTCCGTCTCGCGCCCGTTGATGTGCGGGTCGTTGCCCACGACCACGACGACGACGTCGGCGCAGGCCGCCGCGTGCGCCACCGCGTCCTCGCCGCGCTCGGTGAACTCCAGCTCCAGGACCGTCGGATTCTCGTCGGCAACCTTTACGCCGTCGGCGGTCACAGAGACGTAGCGACCCGTGCCGACGTGCTGGAGGAGGTGCCCGTTCCCGTGCCCGTTCCCGTGCCCGCCCTCTCGGGAGCCCCGGGGTTCCAGCCGGAACGTCTCCTGCACGACCCAGCCGCCCGGCTGGTCCGCCGAGGCGCGCACGAAACCGTCCTCGGCGACCGAGAGGTACCGGCCGTCGGGAGCGCGGAGCGTCAGGACGCCCTCGCCCCAGTCGATCAGCGCCAGCTCGGTGCCCACGCCGTCGGCGGTGAGCGGCGGCAGATCGGTGCGGCCCGCGAGAAGGGCCGGATCCAGCGCGCCCTCGGCCCCGCGGACCTCCTCGCCCGCGTCGTCCGCCCGCGGCACGCTCAGGTACGTCCCGTCGGCGGTCCTCAGACGTACGCGGTCCACGCCCTCGGCGAAGTCCACCCGGTCGGCGCCGAAGCGGTCGTACAGGCCCTCCAGCGGTGTGGACCGGTGGATGAGGGTGCCGCTGTACCAGTCGAGCTTGCACTCGTCCGCGAGGAGCCCGACCACCGCGATGCGCGGGCTCTCCCCGGCCGGGGTGCCCTCCCCGGCGACGGTGACGGTGAGGGGGAGCAGGCCGCCGTCGTTCTTGAGCAGGACGATCGCCTGTTCCGCCGCCTCCCGGGCGAGGGCCCGGTGCGCGGGGGTGTCGAAGTCCTTGGCGTCCGCGTACGGGTCCAGCAGCGGGTCGAACTCGCCCAGCCGGAAGCGGACCGACAGCTGGCGGCGGACCGCCGCGTCGATGTCGGCCTCGGTCAACAGGCCCTGCTCCAGGGCCCCGTGGACCCGTTCGACGATCTTCGAGCTGTCCGTGCCGTGGTCCGTGAAACTGTCGACGCCGGCGAGCAGCGCCGCGGCCGTCGCCTGCTCGTGCGTGTCGAAGTAGTGCTCCGAGTCGACCAGGTTCGAGGGCGCGCCCGCGTCCGAGCAGACCAGCAGGTCCTGGTCCGTCCAGGCGCGCAACTGCTCCGCCAGATACGGCGACACATGGTTGGGGCGGCCGTTGACCAGGTTGTACGCGGGCATCACCCCGGCCACCGCGCCCGCCTCGACCGTGTCGCGGAAGGCCCGCAGATCGTACTCGTGCAGCACACGGGGGCGTACCGAACTCGACGCGGTGGCCCGGTCCGTCTCGTTGTTGTGCGCGAGCCAGTGCTTGAGGACCGGGGCCGTGCGCCAGTAGGCGGGATGGTCGCCGCGCAGCCCGCGGGTGTACGCGGTGGCGATCGCCGAGGTCAGCCTCGGATCCTCCGAGTAGCCCTCCTCGTTGCGGCCCCACAGGGGGTGGCGCAGCAGATTCACCGTGGGCGCCCAGACGTTGAGGCCGACCCGGTCGTCGCGCGAACGCATCGCGCGGGTCTCGGTGGAGACCGCCTCGCCGATCCGCCGCACCAGATCCTCGTTCCAGGTCGCGCCCAGGCCGACCGCCTGCGGGAACACGGTCGCGGGGCCCATCCAGGCGACCCCGTGCAGCGCCTCCTGGCCGGTGCGGAACGCGGCGATGCCGAGGCGCTCGACCGCGGGCCCGAACTGGTGCAGCATCGCCACCCGTTCCTCGAGGGTGAGCCGCGAGAGAAGATCGTCGATGCGCTTCGCGAACGGCAGCTGCGAGTCGCGGAAAGGCGGCGTTTGTGCAGTCACGCGAGGATCCCTTTACGGAAGACGGGGAGAGCCGATGGCGAGCTTTCGAAGCGCTTCGATGCTGATTCGACGAGTGGTCGGGTGTCAAGACACCCAGACGCAACAACTCCGAATCCTCGCCGCCGTCCATCGCCACCCCAAGGGGCGAAAGCGACCGGTACAGACCTCTCCCGCCCCGGCACACCTCCGAGGAATGTTTGAATCGGCTCTTGTGCACCCCCAGGTGTTCACTTAACCTCGCAGCAACATCGAAGCGCTTCGACTATCGAAGGTGCTGCTCCTGGGCACGCAGACCTGCCCAGACCTCCGAGGTTCGCTTCCGCTCAGCTCGGCCGGTGCGACCTCGGTGCAGCCACTGCGACCTCAGCTCAGCCACCGCAACTCCAGCTCAGCCAGTTCCGCTCAAGACACCGCAGCCGACGGCCACTTGGCCAGGTGTCCTGCTGTGCGCCACGAAGGGTTGACGCAATGACGCCGAACACCTCCGCCCCCGGCCCCGGCCGGAGAAGCTTCCTCGCCTCCACCGCGGTCGCCACCGTCGCGGTGGCCGGCGGGATGCCGCTGCTGGCCGCCTGCGGTGGCTCCGACGGCGGCAAGAAGGAGGGCACGACCTCGGGCAAGGACGCGAAGAAGATCCTCCCCACCTTCGTGGCGCAGAACGTGGTGACGCCGGACATCGCGTCGAAGAACGGGTCCTCGCTGGGCTTCACCAGCAAGCTGGTCACCGCCGACCTGAAGACCTCGGTCTCCGGCAAGCTCGGCAAGGGCAGCACCATCAAGATCATGTCGCCGTTCTGGGGCTCGCCGCCGAAGGGCGACAACCCCTACTACAAGGCGATGAACGAGAAGATCGGCGCGAACGTCGTCTGGCAGAACCAGGACGGCAACACGTACGACGAGAAGCTGGGCGCGGTCCTCGCCTCCAGCGACATGCCGGACGTCGTGGTGATCCCCGGCTGGAACATGGGCGGCAAGATACCCAGTGCCATCATCAGCAAGATGGCCGACCTCGGCCCGTACCTCTCCGGTGACAAGGTCAAGGACTATCCGAACCTCGCCGCCGTCCCGACCGACGCCTGGCAGCGCTCCATCTTCGGCGGCAAGCTGCGCGGCCTGCCGATGCCCAGCTCGTACGTGGCCAACATCGTGCCGTACTACCGCAAGGACATCTTCGACGAGAAGGGCTACGAACTCCCCACCTCGGCGGCCGAGTTCCTGGCCCTGGCGAAGGAGATCACCAGCGCGAAGGCGAAGGTGTGGGCCTGCGACGACATGAAGTGGACGGCGTTCAACAGCTTCGGTGTGCTGTCCGGGAGCGAGAAGCCGCTCGGCTGGAACCTCGTCGACGGCAAGCTGGTCTACCGCGTCGAGACCGACGAATACCTCGAAGCGCTGGAGTGGACGCGCAAGCTGTACTCCGCGGGAGTCGTCCACCCGGACGCCAAGGCGCAGAACCAGGGCGACTCCAGCCTGCGCTTCACGGCCGGCGAAGTCCTCATCTACAACAACGACATCTCGCACTGGTGGGCCAAGACCACCGAACAGGCCGCGCAGAACAAGAAGTTCCGTATCGACGGCATGGACATCTTCGGCCATGACGGCGGGGACCCCACGCTGTGGGCCGTCGCACCCGCCGGCATCTTCGCCTTCGTCAACAAGAAGGCGTCCAAGGCCGTGATCCAGGACGTGCTGGCCGCCGCGAACGTCACCGCCGCCCCGTACGGCACCGAGGAGTACATGCTCACCAACTACGGGGTCGAGGGCACCCACTACACGATCAAGGACGGCACGCCCACCAAGAACGACAAGGGCAACCTGGAAGTCCTGAACGCGTTCGTCATGCTGGCGAGCCCCGCCTCGACGATCGCGCACCCCGACCTGCCGGACATCGCGAAGGCACAGGTCGAATGGCAGCAGCGGATGGGCGCCTTCACCAAGAAGTCCCCCTTCTACGGCCTGCAGATCATCGAGCCGGCCCGGTACACGAACCTCTCCAACGACTTCGAGCAGCTGGAGGACGACATCGTCCGCGGCCGCAAGAAGATCAGCGACATGCAGCAGGCCGTGTCGGACTGGAAGAGCCAGGGCGGCGACAAACTGCGGGACTGGTACGGGAAGCTGCTGGACGACAGCGGATCCGCGCAGGGGTGACCCGGTGGCACACAGCACCGCTCCACGTGACACCGCTCCACGTGACACCACTACGCGCGGCGGCACTCCGGTGGCCGCCGCGTCCCCCGCCCCGGGGGTCACCAGGGCCGAGAAGAGGGCCCTGCGCAAGGCCCTGAACGGCGGCGGCACCTTCAAGGTCCGCTTCCGACGGGACCGCACGCTGGTCCTGATGACCCTGCCGGCCGTCCTGCTCGTCCTGGTCTTCAACTACATACCGATCCTGGGCAACGTCGTCGCCTTCCAGGAGTACGACCCCTACATCAGCGACAACGGCTTCATCGCCGTCTTCCACAGCCCCTGGGTCGGCTTCGAGCAGTTCTCCCGGCTGTTCGAGGACTCGGCGTTCTGGGACGCCGTACAGAACACCCTCGTCCTGTTCGCGCTGCAACTGGTGCTCTTCTTCCCCGTCCCGATCCTGCTCGCGCTGCTCATCAACAGCGTGATCAGGCCCCGGGTACGGGCGGTGTCGCAGGCGATCCTCTATCTGCCGCACTTCTTCTCCTGGGTGCTGGTCATCACCGTCTTCCAGCAGATCTTCGGCGGCGCCGGCATCATCGCGCAGACCCTGCGCCGGCACGGCTACGAGGGCTTCGACCTCATGACCGACCCGGGGATCTTCAAGTTCCTGGTGACGGCGGAAGGGGTGTGGAAGGACGCCGGCTGGGGCGTCATCGTCTTCCTCGCCGCACTGGCCTCCGTCAGCCCGGATCTGTACGAGGCCTCGGCGATGGACGGGGCCGGCCGGTGGCGCCGCATGTGGCACGTCACGCTGCCCGCGCTGCGTCCGGTGATCGCCCTCCTCCTCGTGCTGCGCGTCGGTGACGCGCTCACCGTCGGCTTCGAGCAGATCCTGCTCCAGCGGGACGCCGTGGGACCGGGCGCGGCGGAGGTCCTCGACACCTATGTGTGGTGGAACGGCGTCCGCAACCAGGACTTCAGCTACGCGGCGGCGGCCGGCCTGATCAAGGGCGTGGTCAGTCTCGGACTCGTCCTCGCCGCGAACAAGGTCGCCCATCTCATGGGCGAGCAGGGGGTGTACAAGAAATGAGTGCCGTGACCGAGGGCGCCGTGACCGGGGAACGGCCGGGGGCCGCGGGACCGGAGCGGCCGCCCGGCCGCTGGGCGGCCCCGCCGAGGCCCGTCTGGGAGGAGGAGCCGCGCCGGGCCGGACTCGCGGGCAAGGGCATCGCCCTGGGCCTCGCCTGCCTGGCCGTCCTGTTCCCGCTGTGGATCGTCGTCGTCACCAGCCTGTCCACGAAGCAGACCATCAGCGAGGCCGGCGGGCTGGTGCTGATCCCAAAGGGCGTCACCTTCATCGCCTACCAGGAACTGCTGAGCGGCGGCCAGGTCACCCGCGCCACGGTCGTCAGCCTGGGCGTCACCGTCGTCGGCACGCTGTTCTCGATGACGGTGTCGGTCCTGTGCGCGTACGGGCTCTCGCGCATCGGGTCGCTCGGGCACCGCTGGTTCCTGATGACCCTGCTCGCCACGATGTTCTTCGGCGCCGGGCTCATCCCCACGTATCTGCTGGTGCAGTCGCTGGGGCTGACGGACACGTACCTCGCGCTGATCCTGCCGAGCGCGATCAGCGTCTTCAACATCCTGGTGCTGCGCGCGTTCTTCATGGGCATCTCGCCGGAACTCACCGACAGCGCGCGGATCGACGGGGCGGGGGACTGGCGGATCCTCTGGCAGATCGTGCTCCCGCTCTCCCGGGCCGTCATCGCGGTGATCACGCTGTTCTACGCCGTCGGGTACTGGAGCGCCTGGTTCAACGCGTCGATCTATCTGAGCGATCAGGACATGATGCCGCTGCAGAACGTGATGATCCAGCTCGTGCAGAAGCAGGAACCTCCGGTGGGGCTGGGGCAGGCGATCCGGGCGGGACAGTTGTCCGCGCTTGCCGTGCAGATGGCTGTGATGGTGTTGGCGTTGTTGCCGGTCGCCTTCCTGTCTCCCTTCGTGCAGAAGCACTTCAAGAAGGGGATGTTGACCGGCGCGGTCAAAGGCTGACGGACTGCCCCGCCGGGGGTGTTCGTCGGGTGCCGGTCCGTTGTGGCCGAGCGCGCAGTTCCCCGCGCCCCTTCGGGGGTGCCCCCGGAGGCTTGCCTCTCTCTATCGAACGAGGTGTGTCATGTGCGCGACTAGTTCAAGTGGGCGGGTCGGGCTCGGTGATGCCGTCCGTGGGCGCGTTCTCTTCGGTGGGGACTACAACCCCGAGCAGTGGCCCGAGGAGGTCTGGCACGAGGACGTACGCCTCATGCGGGAAGCCGGGGTCAATTCCGTCACGCTCGGCGTCTTCTCCTGGGCGAAGATCGAACCGCGCCCAGGGGCACGGGAGTTCGGCTGGCTGGACCGGCTCATGGATCTCGTGCACGGACACGGCATCGGGGTCGTCCTCGCCACCCCGACCTCCTCGCCCCCGCCCTGGCTGGGGCGGCTCCACCCGGACACCCTGCCCCGTGACGCGGACGGCCGCACCGAGTGGTGGGGCGGCCGGCAGCACTTCTCGCACTCCAGCGCCACCTACCGCCGTCACGCCGCCGCGATCACCGAGGACCTGGCCGCCCGCTACGGCAGCCACCCCGCCCTCACCATGTGGCACATCAACAACGAGTACTGCACCTACGACTGGGGCGACGAGGCGGCCGGCACGTTCCGCCGCTGGCTCCGGGACAGGTACGGCACGCTCGACGCGCTCAACACGGCCTGGGGGACCGCCTTCTGGAGCCAGGGATACGGCGACTGGGCGGAGGTCCTGCCACCGCGCCGCGCCCACTACCTGAACAACCCCACCCAGGTGCTCGACTTCAAGCGCTACACGTCCGACATGCTCCTGGAGTGTTACGTCGCCGAGCGGGACATCGTCCGCCGGTACTCCCCGGACCTCCCGGTGACCACCAACTTCATGCCGATGTGGGCGGGGCAGGACGCCTGGCGGTGGGCCGAGGAGGAGGACGTCGTCTCCGTCGACCTCTATCCGGACCCACGCGACCCCTTCGGCGCGCAGGAGGGCGCCCTCGTCCAGGACATGACGCGCTCCCAGGCCCGCGGGCCGTGGATGCTGATGGAGCAGGCGGCGGGCTCGGTGAACTGGCGGGGCGTGAACCGTCCCAAGCCGCGCGGCCTCAACCGGCTCTGGTCCCTCCAGGCGGTAGCCCGGGGCGCCGACGCCGTCTGCTACTTCCAGTGGCGGCAGTCCCGCCAGGGCGCGGAGAAGTTCCACTCGGGCATGGTCGGCCACGCCGGGGAGCAGGGCCGCACCTACCAGGAGGTCAAGCAGCTCGGCGCCGAGCTGCGGCGGCTGGGCGCGCAGGTGACGGGCCGCCACTCGGTGTCCCGGGTCGCGATCCTCCACGAGTGGAACGCCTGGTGGGCGGGCGAGCAGGACGGGCGGCCCTCCCGCGAGGTCGAGTACCAGCAGGTCGTGCGGGCCTGGCACCGCGCCCTGTGGGAGGCCCACATCACGACGGACTTCGCGCACCCCGGGCACGACCTGTCCGCATACCCGCTCGTCGTCGTGCCGCAGCTGTACCTCCTCACCGACCCCGCGATCGACAACCTCGTCGCGTACGTACGCGGAGGCGGCACCCTCGTCTGCGGTTTTCTCACCGGGATCGCGGACGAGGACGACCGGGTGCGGACCGGCGGGATGGACGAGCGGCTGCGCGAGCTGTTCGGCATCCGCACCCTGCACGAGTGGTGGCCGCTCGACCCCGGCGAGTACGCCGAGTGCGACGGTCTCCGGGGCATGCTCTGGTCCGAGGAGATCGAGGCCGAGAAGGCCGAGGACGTCGTCGCGCACTCCCGCTACAAGGGCGGCGAACTCGACGGACTGCCCGCCGTGCTGCGCAGGGGCCGCGCCTGGTACGTCTCCACGCTGCCCGAACCCGCCGCGCTGCGCGAGCTGTTGGCGGGCGTGGCCGCCGAAGCGGGGGTGCGGCCGGTGCTCGAAGGACTGCCCGCCCAGGTCGAGGCCGTACGCCGGGGCGACCTGCTCTTCGTCCTCAACCACGGGCGGGAGCCGGTCACCGTGGCGGTGCCGGGGGAGTACCGGGACCTGCTCGGTGAGCGACGGGTCACGGACACCCTCGAACTGGGCCGGTACGGAGCGGCGGTGCTGTCCCCATGACCGCCGGTACGCGGGACACGCCGTCCACCTCGCCGCACGGCACCTGGGAGCCGGCCCCGGCCGCCCGCTGGGAGGACGCCTTCCTGAGCGGCAACGGCCGCCACGGCACCCTTGTGTTCGGTGATCCGAACGACGACCGGGTGATCGTCACCCATCACACCCTCGTCCGGCCCAACGGCGGCGAACACGCCCGTCCTCCGGAGCTGGCGGCCGAACTGCCCGCCATCCAGGACCGGTTGCTCGCGGGAGACCTGACGGCGGCCGAGGAGTTCACGGACGGGCGCCCTCTCCAGTGGGTGCAGCCCTTCCACCCCGCCTTCCAGGTGCGGCTGCGCAGGCCGTCCGCCGACGAGGAGGGCGACTACCGCCGTACGGTCGACTTCACCACGGGGGTCGCCGCATCGTCCTGCGCGAACTGGCGCAGCCGCGTCTTCGTCTCCCGCGCCGACGACGTGATCGTCCAGTACGTGACCTCCCCGGGCCCGGCCCTGGACATCACGCTGGACCACCGGCTCCCCGGCGCCCCCGACACACTGGGCGTCAGCGACGGAGCGGTCCTCACCCCCGAGGGCGCCGTACTCACCCTGAGCGCCCGCTACCCCGGCAGCGACCGCGCGTACACCGGCGTGACGCTGGCCGTGGTCACCGGCGGCCGTACGACGCTGACGGCGCCCGGTATGCGCGTGGCGGGCGCCGGGTCGGTCCTGCTGCTGACCCGGGTGGAGCGGCACACCGGAGAGCTGGACACGGTGGCGCGGACCCTGGAGTTGCGCGCGCTGCTGCCGGACGGCGGCGAGCCGTACGAGGGCCTCCTGAAGCGTCATCTGCGCCTCCACCGCACCGCGTACTCCCGCGTCGCGCTCACCCTCGAAGCCGACGACACCGAACGCGCGCTCCCCGGCTCCGCACTGCTCAAGCGGCCCGCGAGCCCCGCCCTCCTCGAACGGCTCTTCGCGGCCGGCCGCTACCACCTGCTGTCCGCGAGCGGGATGCTCCCGCCGAGGCTCACCGGGCTGTGGACCGGCGACTGGGACACGGCCTGGTCCGGCGCCTTCACCACGGACGCCAATCTGAACCTGCAGACCGCCTCGGCCGTCGCGGGCGCCCTCCCCGAGGTCGTCGAGGCCCATGCCCGTCTCGTCCACGGGCAGCTGCCGCACTGGCGGGACAACGCCCGAGCCGTCTTCGGCACCCGGGGCGTGGTCGCCCCGCCCCACACGGACGGCGAGTCCGGACACACGTACCACTTCAGTCGCGAGTACCCCCTGCACCTGTGGACCGCGGGCGCCGACTGGCTGCTCAAACCGCTCGTCGACCACGACGAGGCCCGCGGGGAGCGGGACCCGCGGCTGGCCGCCGCCCTCGCCGAAGTCGCCCACTTCTACGAGGACTTCCTCACCCGCACCGACGAGCGCGGGCACCTCGTCGTCGTCCCCTCCTACTCGCCCGAGAACCGCCCGTCGAACCCCGATGCGAGCTGGGGTGCGGTCAACGCCGCCATGGACCTCTCCGCGGCCCGCCACGCCCTGCTCACGGCGGCCGCCTACCACCCGGGCCCCGACGCCGACCGGTGGCGTGCTCTCGCCGAGCGGCTGCCCCCGCACCGCGTCAACGACGACGGCGCCCTCGCCGAATGGGCGTGGCCCGGCCTCGACGACACGTACGACCACCGGCACCTCAGCCAGCTGTACGGCGTCTGGCCGCTCGACGAGATCAACCCCTACGACACCCCGGAACTCGCGGCGGCGGCGCATCGCGCGCTCGCACTGCGGGGCGCCGAGAACGACTCCGCGCACGGCCATCTGCACCACGCCCTCGTCGCCGCCCGGCTGCGGGACGGCGAGCGGGTCGCGCACGCGCTCGACCGGGTACTGGCGGGCGACTTCTTCCACGCCTCCCTCATGAGCGCGCACTATCCCCGCCGCGACGTCTACAACGCGGACGCCGCCCACACCCTGCCCGCCCTGATCATCGAGTCGCTGATCCAGTCGACCCCCGACCGGCTCGTCCTCCTGCCCGCGCTGCCCGCTGCCTTCCCGGCGGGCCGACTCCGCGGCGTACGGACGAGGTTCGGCGCCGAGATCGACCTCGACTGGAGTCCGCGGGAGGTCCGGGCGGTGGTCCGGCCCACCCGCACCCACTCCGTCGACCTGAGAACCCCCTCCGGCGCGCGCCGGCTCTCCCTGCGCGCCGGGGAGGACCGCGTCCTCACCCTGGGGCCGCGGCCGACGTACGGCGAAGCCATCCCCCACATCCCCCCACCCATGGAAGGGACACCATGGCACCACGCACGCTGAACACGAGGACGACCAGGAACGTGAACAGGATCGCCAAGGCGCTGCTGGCGCCCGCGCTCGCTCTCGGAGTGACCGTCGGGCTCGCCTCCGCCCCCGCCTCCGCCGCGATCTGGAACTCCTGCGACCAGTGGGGCAACACCAGCCTCAACGGCTACACGCTCTACAACAACATCTGGGGCTCCGGCGCGGGCAGCCAGTGCATCTGGGCCAACTCCGGCACCAACTGGGGAGTCTGGGCCAACCACCCCAACACCGGCGGCATCAAGTCGTACCCCAACTCCAAGAAGGTGATCAACAAGACGATCACCTCGCTCGGCTCGCTCTCCAGCAGCTACAACGTCACGGTCCCGTCGGCCGGCGCGTACAACACCTCGTACGACATCTGGGACACCGACTACGACTACGAGATAATGCTCTGGGTCAATTACAACGGGGCCGTCGGTCCGCTCGGCACCTCGCAGGGCAATGTCACCCTCGGCGGTCACACCTGGTCCGTCTACAAGGGCAGCAACGGGGCCAACGAGGTCTTCTCGTTCCTGCGCACCTCGGACTCGAACTCGGGCAGCGTCAGCATCCTGCCGATCCTCAAGTGGATCAAGGACACCAAGGGCTGGATGGGCAACGAGACCATCGGTGACGTCCAGTTCGGCTTCGAGGTCACGTCCTCGTCCGGCGGCCTGGACTTCGTCACCAACAACCTGACGGTCAGCAGCAGCTGACCGCCAGGTGCGACGCGCGGCTACTCCGCCACGGGCAGCCGCGCGTCGTCCCGCAGGAACAGCGGGATGCGGTCCAGCGGGGCGTCGACGGTCACGGCCGCGCCGCCCCGGTACTCCTCGCCCGTCCACGCGTCCGTCCAGCGCGCGCCCGCCGGCAGATACGCCGTACGGACCGTCGCACCCGCCGTGAGCACCGGCGCGACCAGCAGATCCCGGCCGAAGAGGTACGCGTCGTCCACCGACCAGGCCGCCTGGTCGTCCGGGAACTCCAGGAACAGCGGCCGCATCACCGGCAGCCCCTCCTCGTGGGCCTCCCGCATGACATCGAGCACGTACGGCTTCAGGCGCTCGCGCAGATGGAGGTACTTCTCCAGGATCGGCCGGGCCTGTTCGCCGTACGACCACACCTCGTTCGGGCCGCCGGTCATCTCCGGGCCCAGCGGGGTGCCCGGGTCGCGGAAGCCGTGCAGGCGCATCAGCGGGGACAGCGCGCCGAACTGGAACCAGCGGATCATCACCTCGCGGTACGCCGGGTCGTCCGGGTCGCCGCCGTGGAAGCCGCCGATGTCGGTGTTCCACCAGGGGATGCCGGACAGCGAGGTGTTGAGGCCCGCCGCTATCTGGCGCCGCAGGGTCGCGAAGTCCGTGCCGATGTCGCCCGACCACAGGGCCGCCCCGTACCGCTGACTTCCCGCCCACGCCGAGCGGTTGAGGGTGACGACCTCGCTCTCGCCGGCCGCCAGCATGCCCTCGTGGAAGGCGCGGGAGTTCTCGCGCGGATACATGTTGCCCACTTCGAGGCCGGGGCCCGCCCAGTAGCGCAGGTTCTCCTGGAATCCCGGCTTCAGCTCGGGCTCGCAGGCGTCCAGCCAGAAGGACGTGATCCCGTACGGCTCCAGGTAGTTGTCCCTGATCCTCGACCACAGGAACTCCCGCGCCTCGGGGTTCGTCGCGTCGTAGAAGGCGACCTGGACCGTGGAGGCGACCTCCTTGTCCGGCCAGTCGGCGTGCGCCATCGGGCCGTACTGGGTGCCGACGAACCAGCCGCGCTGCTCCATGAGCCGGTGGTTCTCGGAGAGCGGCGAGACGGACGGCCAGACGGACACGACGAGCTTGACGCCCAGCTCCGCCAGCTCCCGCTGCATGCCCGCCGGATCGGGCCACTCCGCCGGGTCGAACTTCCAGTCGCCCAGATGCGTCCAGTGGAAGAAGTCGCAGACGATGACGTCGAGCGGCAGCCCGCGGCGCCTGTACTCCCTTGCCACGCCGAGGAGTTCGTCCTGGGTACGGTAGCGCAGCTTGCACTGCCAGAAGCCCGCCGCCCACTCGGGCAGCATCGGCGTACGCCCGGTCACCGCGCTGTAGCGGCGCTGCGCGTCGGCCGGATCGCCCGCCGTGATCCAGTAGTCGATCTGCCGGGCCGAGTCCGCCACCCAGCGCGTGCCGTTGCCCGCCAGTTCCACCCGGCCGATCGCCGGGCTGTTCCACAGCAGGGTGTAGCCGCGGCTGGACGTGAGCACCGGGATGGTCACCTCGGCGTTGCGCTGGACCAGGTCGAGGACGGCGCCCTTCTGGTCGAGCAGCCCGTGCTGGTGCTGTCCCAGGCCGTACAGCTTCTCGCCCTCGTAGGCGGCGAAGCGCTGCTCCAGGCGGTGGTAGCCGTTGCCGACGGGCGTGTACAGGCGCGGGCCCGGCCACCAGAAGTGGGCGCGCTCCTCGGCGAGGAGTTCGGCCCCGCCGTCGGTGCGCACGAAGCGGATCAGCCCCTCGGCGTCGACCTCGACCGTCAGCGCGCCGACGGTCAGCAGACCCCGGCCGCCCTCGATCTTGACGGTGGCCTCGGTGGGAGGCGCCTCGTCGAGCACGGCGGCGGGCAGACCCTCCAGGACGGGACCGCCGAGCCTGGCCCGTACCCGTACGGCGTCCGGGCCCCACGGTTCGACGCGTACGGTCTCCTGCCGGCCGCTCCACTCCAGCGCGCCGTCGCGTTCACGGAACGTGCCGACGGTGGGCGAGGACTGGGCGAGACTCGCGGACCCCGAGCCGGACTGTCCCGGCCGGTTCTCGACATGCTGATTCATGCGGAGTGCTCCTGAAGGGAGGAGTGGCGACAAGACCCGGTCACGCGGCTGGGGAGGACCGGGTCGGGGGGAGTGGGTCGGGCAGGGAGTGGGGTGGTGCGGGTCAGGCGGCGGCCGGGGCCGGGCCCGTGCTCGCCCGGACCGTCAACTCGGGCGCGATGAGCACGACTTCGTCCTTGCCGCGCCCCTCCAGCTTGGCGATCAGATGCTCCACCGCGTTACGGCCCATCTCCTGGGCGGGGATGGCGACCGAGGTCAGCCGTACCGAGGCCTGGACGGCGACCTGGTCCGGGCAGATCGCGATCACCGAGACGTCCTCGGGAACGGCGCGGCCCTGTCGGCGCAGCAGCGCGAGCAGCGGCTCGACCGCCGACTCGTTCTGCACGACGAAGCCCGTCGTTCCGGGGCGCTCGTCGAAGACCCGGGCCAGGGTCAGGGACATCGCGTCGAAGCCGCCCTCGCACGGGCGGTGCAGCACCCGCAGGCCCAGCTCGCGCGAGCGGGACCTGAGCCCGTCGAGCGTGCGCTCGGCGAACCCCGTGTGCCGTTCGTACACCGCGGGCGCCTCACCGATGACAGCGATGTCACGGTGTCCGAGCATCGCGAGATGTTCGGCGCACAGCGCGCCCGTCGCGCCGAAGTCGAGATCCACGCAGGTCAGACCACTGGTGTCGGCGGGCAGCCCGATGAGGACGGACGGCTGCTCGGTGCCGCGCAGCAGCGGCAGCCGCTCGTCGTCCAGCTCGACGTCCATCAGGATCATCGCGTCGGCGAGCCCGCTGCCGGTGACCCGGCGCACGGCGTCGGGGCCCTCCTCGCCGGTGAGCAGCAGCACGTCGTACCCGTGGGAGCGCGCCGAGGTCGTCACCGCGATGGCGATCTCCATCATCACGGGTACGTACATGTCCGTGCGGAGCGGGATCATCAGCGCGATGATGTTGGACCGGCTGCTTGCCAGCGCCCGGGCTCCCGCGTTGGGGTGGTAACCGAGCACCTGGATGCTCTCCTCGACCCGCTGCCGGGTGCCCGCGGAGATGGACCGCTTGCCGCTGAGGACATAGCTCACCGTGCTCGCCGAGACTCCGGCGTGCTGGGCGACCTCGGCGAGGGTGACCATCCGGGTCTCCGGTTCTGTGAAGCGCTTCGACGCGGCGCGCTGCGGGTGGTGGTGGCTTGACAGTAGCTGGGTGGCGGGTGGGTGTCCATAGGTTGTCGAAGCGCTTCGACTCCGTCGGGGGTGGGGGATGCCCACCGGGGTGGGGGACTCGGGTTTGTCGGCGGGTGCCGGCCGGTGGGGGTCGGGCGCGCAGTTCCCCGCGCCCCTGGCGGGGCGGCCCTGCGGGCCTGCCCCGCCTCCCCATGGCGCGCGAGGGCTGGTGGGTGGGGGCGTTATCGGGTACATACGATCCAGTAGCACCGGTGAGTAACGTAACCGGACCAAGATCCCTATTCGCGGCGAGGTGAGCCTCTTGTCCGCAACACCCCACCAGCCCGCTGTCTCCGAACGTGAGGCCCGTCAGGTCGCCGAGGCCGCGCGGGAGCAGGACTGGCGCAAGCCCAGCTTCGCCAAGGAGCTGTTCCTCGGCCGCTTCCGGCTCGATCTGATCCACCCCCACCCGATGCCCCCGGACGAGGACGCCCAGCGCGGCGAGCAGTTCCTCGCCAAGCTGCACGACTTCTGCGAGACCAGGGTCGACGCCGCGCGCATCGAGCGGGAGGCCCGCATCCCCGACGAGGTGATCAACGGGCTCAAGGAACTCGGCGCCCTCGGGATGAAGATCGACACGAAGTACGGCGGCCTCGGTCTGACGCAGGTCTACTACAACAAGGCGCTCGCCCTGATCGGTTCGGCGAACCCCGCGCTCGGCGCCCTGTTCTCCGCGCACCAGTCGATCGGCGTACCGCAGCCGCTGAAGCTCTTCGGCACCCAGGAGCAGAAGGACGCCTTCCTGCCGCGTCTCGCCCGGACCGACATCTCCGCCTTCCTGCTCACCGAGCCCGACGTGGGGTCCGACCCGGCGCGGCTCGCGACCAGCGCGGTGCCGGACGGGGACGACTACGTCCTCGACGGGGTGAAGCTCTGGACGACCAACGGCGTCGTCGCCGACCTGCTCGTCGTGATGGCGCGCGTGCCGAAGTCCGAGGGGCACAGGGGCGGCATCACCGCGTTCGTCGTGGAGGCCGCCTCGGAGGGTGTCACCGTCGAGAACCGCAACGTGTTCATGGGGCTGCGCGGCCTGGAGAACGGTGTCACGCGCTTCCACCGGGTCCGGGTGCCCGCCGCGAACCGCATCGGCGCGGAGGGGGCCGGGCTCAAGATCGCCCTGACCACCCTCAACACCGGACGGCTCTCGCTGCCCGCGATGTGCGTCGGCGCCGGCAAGTGGTGCCTGAAGATCGCCCGCGAGTGGTCGTCCGTACGGGAGCAGTGGGGCAAGCCGGTGGCCCACCACGAGGCCGTGGGCGCCAAGATCTCCTTCATCGCGGCGACCACGTTCGCCCTGGAGGCCGTGCTCGACCTGTCGTCCCAGATGGCCGACGAGGACCGCAACGACATCCGCATCGAGGCCGCCCTCGCCAAGCTCTTCGGCTCCGAGATGGCCTGGCTGATGGCCGACGAACTGGTCCAGATCCGCGGCGGGCGCGGCTTCGAGACCGCCGACTCGCTCGCCGCCCGCGGCGAACGGGCCGTCCCCGCCGAGCAGGTGCTGCGCGATCTGCGCATCAACCGCATCTTCGAGGGCTCGACGGAGATCATGCACCTCCTGATCGCCCGTGAGGCCGTCGACGCCCACCTCTCCGTCGCCGGAGACCTCATCGACCCCGACAAGTCCCTGGCCGACAAGGCGAGGGCGGGCGCGAACGCCGGGGTCTTCTACGCCAAGTGGTTCCCGAAGCTGGTCGCGGGCGCCGGTCAACTCCCGCGCGCGTACGGGGACTTCCACCCGGCCGGGCACGTCGACCTCTCCGGCCACCTGCGGTACGTGGAACGCTCGGCCCGCAAGCTCGCCCGCTCCACCTTCTACGCCATGTCCCGCTGGCAGGGCCGGATGGAGACCAAACAGGGCTTCCTCGCCCGGATCGTCGACATCGGCGCCGAACTGTTCGCGATGAGCGCCGTCTGCGTCCGCGCCGAACTCCTGCGCACCACCGAGGCGCACGGCCGCGAGGCGTACCAGCTCGCGGACGCCTTCTGCGGTCAGTCCCGCATTCGCGTGGAAGAACTCTTCGGCCGCCTGTGGTCCAACACCGACGACGTCGACCGCAAGGTCGTCAAGGGCGTTCTCGGCGGCGCCTACACCTGGCTGGAGAACGGAATCGTCGACCTGTCCGGCGACGGCCCCTGGATCGCCGACGCGACCCCCGGAACATCAGAAAAGGAAAACGTCCACCGCCCCATCCGCTGACCTTTCCCCCAGGAATGCACAGCTGTCCCCGCCACCGTTCCGCTGCTTGCCGCACGGAAATTCTGCGTCAACAATGAGCGGACCGGCGAGCGGGGACAGCGCCCCTGAGGGGGCGCGGGGAACGGCGCGATCCTTTCGCTTTTCAGGGGCGCGGGGCTGTGACATATGCGGCTCCGCCGCGTGGGCGCGACCAGCCCCCACCGGCCGGCACCCGAAGAACGGGATCAGATACATCCGCGTCAGGGGGTAATTCCAGTGCCGGTACTGGGTCTGGACAACATCACCGGCAGGATAATGCGAGCCGGAGAAGGCAGAATCCTCCGCAGACTCCAGCGCACAGCCGAACAGATCGGCTCCCTCGAAGCGGAATTCGAGCAGCTCACCGACGAAGAACTCCAGGCACTCACCCCCGAGTTCAAAGAACGCCACGAGGCGGGCGAGAGCCTCGACGACCTCCTGCCGGAGGCGTTCGCCGCGATGCGCGAGGCCGCCCGCCGCACCCTGGGAATGCGCCACTTCGACGTGCAGCTGATGGGCGGCGCGGCCCTGCACCTCGGCAACATCGCCGAGATGCAGACCGGCGAAGGCAAGACCCTGGTCGCCACCCTGCCCGTCTACCTGAACGCCCTGACCGGCAAGGGCGTCCACCTCGTCACCGTCAACGACTACCTCGCCCAGCGCGACGCCGACTGGATGGGCCGCGCCTACCGCTTCCTCGGACTGACCGTCGGTGTCATCAGGACCCAGTCGACCCCGGCCGAGCGCCGCGAGCAGTACGCCTGCGACATCACCTACGGCACCAACACCGAGTTCGGCTTCGACTACCTGCGCGACAACATGGCCTGGTCGAGGGACGAACTCGTGCAGCGCGGCCACCACTTCGCCATCGTCGACGAGGCCGACTCGATCCTCATCGACGAGGCCAGGACCCCGCTGATCATCTCCGGCCCGGCAGACCAGCCCACCCACTGGTACGAGGCCTTCGCCACGATGGTCACCCGGATGCGCGGAGTCGCCGTCCAGGACGAGAACTTCACCACCCCGGCCGACAAGGACCGCCTCGCCCGGCTGCGCGCCACCCACGACTACGAGTACGACCCGAAGAAGCGCACCGTGGCGATCCTCGACCCCGGAGTGGAGTTCCTCCAGGACCAGCTCGGCATCGAGAGCCTCTACGAGTCCGACCACACGCCCCTCATCGGCCATCTGAACAACGCGCTGAAGGCGAAGGAACACTTCAAGCGCGACAAGGACTACGTCGTCGTCGACGGCGAGGTCCTCATCGTCGACGAGCACACCGGCCGCATCCTCGCCGGACGCCGCTACAACGAGGGGCTGCACCAGGCCATCGAGGCGAAGGAGGCGGTGACGGTCAAGGACGAGAACCAGACCCTCGCCACGATCACCCTCCAGAACTTCTTCCGGCTCTACGACAAGCTCGGCGGCATGACCGGCACCGCCATGACCGAGGCCGCCGAGTTCCACCAGATCTACAAACTGCACGTGGTGCCGATCCCCACCAACCGGCCGATGGCCCGCGCCGACGACCCCGACCAGATCTACCGGACCGTCGACGCCAAGTACACGGCGATCCTCGACGACATCGCCGACAGGCACGACAAGGGCCAGCCGGTCCTCGTCGGCACCACCTCCGTCGAGAAGTCCGAGATCCTCGCCGCCCGGCTGAGGCAGCGCGGCATACGGCACGAGGTGCTCAACGCGAAGAACCACCAGCGCGAGGCGCAGATCGTGGCCCAGGCCGGCCGCAGGGGCGCGGTCACCGTGGCCACCAACATGGCCGGCCGCGGCACCGACATCATGCTCGGCGGCAACCCGGAGGCCATGGCGCTCGCGGAGCTGGACCGGCGCGGCCTCAGCGCAGAGGAGAGCCCGGACGAGTACCGGGACGAACACGGCAGGACCCTGGAGCGGATCAAGGAGTCGGTCGCCGCCGAGCACGACGAGGTGAAGGACCTCGGCGGGCTGTACGTGCTGGGCACCGAGCGCCACGAGTCCCGCCGCATCGACAACCAGCTGCGCGGGCGCTCCGGCCGCCAGGGCGACCCCGGCGCCTCCCGCTTCTACCTCTCCCTGGAGGACGACCTGATGCGGCTCTTCCGCGCCCAGGTCGTCGACCGTGTGATGTCCATGGCGAACGTCCCCGACGACGTCCCCATCGAGAACAAGATGGTCACGCGCGCCATCGCCTCCGCCCAGTCCCAGCTGGAGCAGCAGCACTTCGAGTCCCGCAAGGACGTGCTCAAGTTCGACGAGGTCCTCAACCGCCAGCGCACCCTCATCTACGCCGAGCGCCGGCGCGTACTGGCCGGGGAGGACCTGAGGGAACAGATCCTCCACTTCATGGACGACACCATCCGCGCGTACGTCGCCGTGGAGACCGCCGACGGCTTCCCCGAGGAATGGGACCTGGACCGGCTCTGGGTCGCCTTCGAACAGCTGTACCCGGTCGGGGTCACCGTCGACGACCTGGAGGAGGCCGCGGGCGACCGCTCCGACCTCACCGCTGACTCGATCACCGACGCCGTCATCGAGGACGTCCGCGCCCGCTACGAGGAGCGCGAGGCCGAGCTGGGCGCGGACGTGCTGCGCGACCTGGAACGCCTCGTGGTGCTGTCGGTCCTGGACCGCAAATGGCGCGAGCACCTGTACGAGATGGACTACCTGCGGGACGGCATCGGACTGCGGTGGACGCTCGGCCGGGAGCCGATCATCGAGTACGAGCGTGAGGGCTACGACATGTTCGTCGCGATGAACGACGCGATCAAGGAGGAGTCCGTCGGGTACGTCTTCAATCTGGACGCGTCCGGTAAATCCGCCGGTCAGGAGAGCCTGGAGGTCGGCCGGCGCACCGATGGGCTGCATTTCAGTGCGCCCACGCTGGATACGGCGGAGGGGGTCGTCGAAGGGGACTTCTCACCGGAGCCTCCGGTGGAGGACGCGGCCGGTGCGAAGCCTCGCCCGCAGCGTGCGGGGAAGTCGCGGAACCGGCGGAAGCGCAAGAGGTAGGGAGTCCGCGGGATCGTTCGTCGGTGCGGCCCGGTGGGGGCTTGTCGCGCAGTTCCCCGCGCCCCTCAAGGGCCCTGACGGGCCCCTTACGGGGCACTCATGGGCGCCCCCGTCCCCTCTGCCCTCGCGTTGCGGCAACAATGGGGGGATGAGCGACAGTCCAACCCCCCTCGCCGATCCGCATCTCGTCTTCGATCCTGTGGACGGGAGCCGGGACGTCGTGATCCTCGGCTCCACCGGCTCGATCGGTACCCAGGCCATCGACCTCGTGCTGCGCAACCCCGACCGGTTCCGGGTGACCGGGCTCTCCGCGGCGGGCGGGCGGGTGGAGCTGCTCGCGGAGCAGGCGCACCGGCTCCGCGTCGAGGCCGTCGCCGTGGCCCGCGAGGACGCCGTACCGGCCCTGCGTGAGGCCCTTTCCGCACGGTACGGGCCCGGGGAGCCCCTTCCCGAGCTGCTCGCCGGCGCGGACGCGGCCACCCGGCTCGCCGCCTCCCCGGGGCACACCGTCCTGAACGGCATCACCGGCTCGATCGGCCTCGCCCCCACCCTCGCCGCCCTGGAGGCGGGCCGCACCCTCGCGCTCGCCAACAAGGAGTCGCTCATCGTCGGCGGCCCCCTGGTGAAGGCGCTGGCCGCGCCGGGCCAGATCATCCCCGTCGACTCCGAGCACGCGGCCCTGTTCCAGGCGCTCGCCTCGGGCACCAGGGCCGACGTACGCAAGCTCGTCGTCACCGCCTCGGGCGGCCCCTTCAGAGGACGTACGAAGGCCGAGCTGGCCGATGTCGCCCCCGAGGACGCCCTCGCGCACCCCACCTGGGCCATGGGGCCCGTCATCACCGTCAACTCCGCGACCCTCGTCAACAAGGGCCTCGAAGTGATCGAGGCGCACCTCCTCTACGACATTCCCTTCGACCGCATTGAGGTGGTCGTGCACCCGCAGTCGTATGTCCACTCGATGGTTGAGTTCACGGACGGATCGACGATGGCCCAGGCGACGCCCCCCGACATGCGCGGGCCGATCGCCATCGGTCTGGGCTGGCCGCAGCGCGTCCCCGACGCCGCACCCGCCTTCGACTGGTCCAAGGCGTCGAGCTGGGAGTTCTTCCCGCTCGACAACGACGCGTTTCCGTCGGTGGGGCTCGCCCGGCACGTCGGGGAGCTCGCGGGCACGGCCCCCGCGGTGTTCAATGCGGCCAACGAAGAATGCGTGGACGCGTTCCTGAACGGCACGCTGCCGTTCAACGGGATCATGGAGACCGTCACGGAGGTCGTCGCCGAGCACGGCACGCCCCGTACGGGAACCTCGCTCACCGTGGCGGACGTCCTCGAAGCGGAGACCTGGGCCCGCGCCCGGGCCCGCGAACTGACAGCACGGACAACGGCTCGGACGACAGCCAAGACAACGGCGGAGGCTCGTGCATGACGACCCTGATGATGATCCTCGGCATAGTCGTCTTCGCGGTCGGCCTGCTCTTCTCGATCGCCTGGCACGAGCTGGGGCATCTCTCCACGGCCAAGCTCTTCGGCATCCGCGTGCCGCAGTACATGGTCGGCTTCGGCCCGACGATCTTCTCGCGCAGGAAGGGCGACACGGAGTACGGGGTCAAGGCGATTCCGCTCGGCGGCTACATCCGCATGATCGGGATGTTCCCGCCCGGCCCCGACGGCCGTATCGAGGCCCGCTCGACCTCCCCGTGGCGCGGCATGATCGAGGACGCCCGCGCGCAGTCCTTCGAGGAACTGCAGCCGGGCGACGAGAACCGGCTCTTCTACACGCGCAAGCCGTGGAAGCGCGTGATCGTGATGTTCGCCGGCCCCTTCATGAACCTGATCCTGGCCGTCGCGATCTTCCTCGGCGTGATGATGACCTTCGGCGTCCAGACCCAGACCACCACGGTCGGCAAGGTCTCCGACTGCGTCATCGAGCAGAGCGAGGCCCGCTCCGAGTGCCAGAAGAGCGACACGGCCGCGCCCGCCAAGGCCGCCGGGCTCAAGGGCGGTGACAAGATCCTCGCGTTCAACGGCGAGAAGGTCACCGACTGGTCCGCCCTCCAGGCCGACATCCGCGCCAACCCCGGCAAGGACGTCACCCTGACCGTCGAGCGCGACGGCAAGCAGCTCGACCTCTCCGCTCACCTCATCCGCAACCAGGTCAGCAAGACCGACGGCCAGGGCGGCTACGTCGAGGGCAAGTACGTGTACGCCGGATTCCTCGGCTTCACGCCCGCCTCCGGCATCGTCCAGCAGTCCTTCGGACAGTCCGTGGACCGCATGGGCGACATGATGCAGAACGGCGTCGAGTCGCTGCTCAACCTGCCGTCCAAGGTGCCGGCCCTGTGGGACGCGGCCTTCGGCGACGGCCCGCGCGAGCCGGACTCCCCGATGGGCGTGGTCGGCGCGGCGCGCGTCGGCGGCGAGGTCTTCACGCTGGACATCCCGCCGGAGAACCAGATCGCGATGATGCTGTTCCTCGTCGCGGGCTTCAACCTCTCCCTGTTCCTGTTCAACATGCTCCCGCTGCTGCCGCTCGACGGCGGACACATCGCGGGCGCCCTGTGGGAGTCGCTGCGGCGCAACGGCGCGAAGGTGCTGCGCCGCCCGGACCCCGGCCCCTTCGACGTGGCGAAGCTGATGCCCGTCGCGTACGTGGTGGCCGGAATCTTCATCTGCTTCACGATCCTGGTCCTGATCGCGGACGTGGTTAACCCGGTCAGAATCTCGTAGCCACATGGTGTTTGCGGCGGCCGGACACGATATGTGTCCGGCCGTCCTCCATCGGGTGGTCCCGTTCGGGGAATGTGCTTCCGGGTTCGGGGGTGCCGTAATCTCGATGACTGGAGCCCGTCAGCTTTCGGGACCGACCGAATCCTTACCTTGGGGTTGCACAGCAGATGACCGCGATTTCACTCGGCATGCCGGACGTTCCGACCAGGCTCGCCGAGCGCCGCAAGAGCCGGAAGATCCAGGTCGGAACCGTGGCGGTGGGCGGCGACGCACCCGTCTCGGTCCAGTCGATGACGACCACGCGTACGTCGGACATCGGCGCCACGCTTCAGCAGATCGCCGAGCTGACCGCGTCCGGCTGCCAGATCGTGCGGGTGGCGTGCCCCACACAGGACGACGCCGACGCGCTCGCCACCATCGCCAAGAAGTCGCAGATCCCCGTCATCGCCGACATCCACTTCCAGCCGAAGTACGTCTTCGCGGCGATCGACGCCGGCTGCGCGGCGGTGCGCGTGAACCCCGGGAACATCAAGCAGTTCGACGACCAGGTCAAGGAGATCGCGCGGGCCGCGAAGGACCACGGCACCCCGATCCGCATCGGCGTCAACGCCGGCTCCCTCGACCGGCGGCTCCTCCAGAAGTACGGCAAGGCGACGCCCGAGGCGCTCGTCGAGTCCGCGCTCTGGGAGGCGTCCCTCTTCGAGGAGCACGACTTCCGGGACATCAAGATCTCGGTCAAGCACAACGACCCCGTGGTCATGGTCAACGCCTACCGCCAGCTCGCCGCGGCCTGCGACTACCCCCTCCACCTCGGCGTCACCGAGGCCGGCCCCGCCTTCCAGGGCACGATCAAGTCGGCGGTCGCCTTCGGGGCGCTGCTCAGCGAGGGCATCGGCGACACCATCCGGGTCTCCCTCTCGGCCCCGCCGGTCGAGGAGATCAAGGTCGGCATGCAGATCCTGGAGTCGCTGAACCTCAAGCAGCGCCGCTTGGAGATCGTCTCCTGCCCGTCCTGCGGGCGCGCGCAGGTCGACGTCTACAAGCTCGCCGAGGAGGTCACGGCCGGCCTTGAGGGCATGGAGGTCCCGCTCCGTGTCGCCGTCATGGGCTGCGTCGTGAACGGGCCCGGCGAGGCCCGCGAGGCCGACCTCGGCGTCGCCTCCGGCAACGGCAAGGGGCAGATCTTCGTCAAGGGCGAGGTCATCAAGACGGTCCCGGAGTCGAAGATCGTGGAGACGCTGATCGAAGAGGCGATGAAGATCGCCGAACAGATGGAAGCGGACGGTGTCCCCTCCGGGGAGCCTTCTGTGGCGATCGCTGGCTGACACGAGCTTCTCCCGCCCCCGCCGCCCCTACCCTTCCCGTCACTGACTCGGGGGCGCTGCCCCCGAACCCCCGGTCCTCAAACGCCGGACGGGCTGAAAGACATCTTTCAGCCCGTCCGGCGTTTGAGGACGAGCGCGCAGCGCGATACGGGGGGGCGAGGGGGCGCAGCCCCCATACGTGGACGGGAACGGGTAGGGGCGGCGGGGGCGAGGAAAACCCCACTCACCCCATCGGTCGGCACGCCACATATTCGCCAGGTACAGTGCGGAGATCAGCAGACCTGATGGTGAAGGCCCCGCACGTGTTGACGCAGACGACCACCAGAGTCCTCGACCCGAGCGACCTGGACGCCGCGCTCGCCGTCCTCGACCGCGAGCCGGTGGCGAACGCCTTCGTGACCTCCCGCGTACAGGTCGCCGGCCTGGACCCCTGGCGCCTAGGCGGCGAGATGTGGGGCTGGTACGAGGACGGCATGCTCACGTCCCTCTGCTACGCAGGCGCCAACCTCGTCCCGATCTGCGCCACCCCCCGCGCGGTACGCGCCTTCGCGGACCGCGCCCGCAGGGCAGGCCGCCGCTGCTCCTCCATCGTCGGCCCCGCCGAGGCCACCGCCCAGCTCTGGCGCCTCCTCGAACCGAACTGGGGCCCCGCCCGTGAGGTCAGGCCGCACCAGCCGCTGATGGTCGCCGACCGGCTCCCCGCCGACATCGCCCCGGACCCGTACGTCCGTCGCATCCGCAAGGACGAGATGGAGACGATCATGCCGGCGTGCGTGGCGATGTTCACGGAGGAGGTCGGCGTCTCCCCGCTCGCGGGCGACGGAGGCCTGCTCTACCAGGCGCGGGTCGCCGAACTCGTCGGCTCCGGGCGCTCGTTCGCCCGCGTCGACCACGACGGCCGGGTCGTCTTCAAGGCGGAGATCGGCGCCGCGACCACCCAGGCCTGCCAGATCCAGGGCGTCTGGGTCGCCCCCGAGTACCGCGGCCAGGGCTACGCGGCCCCCGGCATGGCGGCGGTCCTGCGCTACGCCCTCGCCGACGTGGCCCCCCTGGTCAGCCTCTACGTCAACGACTACAACACAGCGGCCCGAGCCACCTACCGCAGAACCGGCTTCCAGGAAATAGGCGCGTTCATGAGCGTCCTGTTCTGAGAGGCGCAGCCCCGCAGGGGCGCGCCGTCAGGGGCGCGGGGAACGGCGCGACCAGCCACATCGGACCCGCACCCGACAAGACGACAGCCAGGGGCGGGCCCACACGGTGGAGCCCCCCAGGTAGTCTCCGCACATGCTGCGCTTCCCCGGTCAGCCCGGTCAGGACCCCCTCACGCCCGACGACATCGTCATCGGCCCCCTGGACCTGGCCACCCGTGTCGACGAGGCGCTGAACGTCCAGGCCGTGGCCTTCGGGCTCGGCGCGGACGAGATCGCCGTACGACGCCAGATCGTGCTCCGTCACCTCACCTTCCCCGGCGCCCGCGCGCTCGGCGCGACCACCGCCGACGGACGGCTCGCCGGCTTCGTCTACGGCATGCCCAACGACCGCGCGCACTGGTGGTCCACCGTCGTCGAGCCCTATCTGCGCGGGCGGGGACACGACGGCTGGCTGGACGACTCCTTCGTGATCACCGAACTGCACGTCCACCCGGACTTCCAGAACCGCGGGGTCGGCCGCGCCCTGATCACCACCATCACGGACAGCGCCGTCCAGCCGCGCTCGATCCTCTCCGCGATCGACAAGGAGAGCCCGGCCCGAGGCCTGTACCGCTCGCTCGGTTACGAGGACCTCGTCGTCCGGGTCCTGTTCCCCAGCGCACCGAAGCCGTACGTGGTGATGGGCGCCCCGCTGCCCCTCAGACGCCGCTGACGGACCCCTCCGCCGGGCCCCTCACCGGACCCCCGCCCGCCACCGGCGCCGACGAAACGGATTTCCGGCGACGGCAGGCACCCGGCTAACCTCCAAGCACCACCCTTACGCAGCAGGAGTCGAGAACCATGGCCCAGGTCCAGCGCATGTCCCGTTTGATGGTCAAGACACTGCGTGACGACCCGGCGGACGCCGAGGTGCTCAGCCACAAGCTGCTGGTGCGCGCCGGCTACGTCCGCCGGACCGCCGCCGGCCTGTGGTCCTGGCTGCCGCTGGGCAAGAAGGTGCTGGCCAACGTCGAGCGGGTCGTCCGCGAGGAGATGGACGCCATCGGCGCCCAGGAGGTCACCCTGCCCGCCCTGCTGCCGAAGGAGCCCTACGAGGCGACCGGCCGCTGGGAGGAGTACGGCCCCGAGCTGTTCCGCCTCAACGACCGCAAGGGCGGCGACTACCTCCTCGGCCCGACCCACGAGGAGATCTTCACCCTCCTGGTCAAGGACCAGTGCACGTCCTACAAGGACCTGCCCGTGATCCTCTACCAGATCCAGAACAAGTACCGCGACGAGGCCCGCCCCCGCGCCGGCATCCTGCGCGGCCGCGAGTTCCTGATGAAGGACTCGTACTCCTTCGACACGGAGGACGAGGGCCTCGCCGAGTCCTACGCCCTGCACCGCGCCGCGTACCAGAAGATCTTCGCGCGTCTCGGTCTGGACTACCGCATCTGCGCCGCCACCGCGGGCGCCATGGGCGGCTCCAAGTCAGAGGAGTTCCTCGCCCCGGCCGCGGCCGGCGAGGACACCTTCGCCGACTGCCCGAACTGCGACTACGCCGCCAACACCGAGGCGGTCACCTACGCGCTGAAGCCCGTCGACGCCGCCGGGGTCCCCGCGCTGGAGGAGATCCCCACCCCCGAGACCCCGACCATCGAGACGCTCGCCGCGTACCTGGAGGTCCCCGCCTCCGCCACGCTGAAGAACCTGCTGGTCAAGGTGGCCGGCGAGATCGTGGCCGTCGGCGTCCCCGGTGACCGCGAGGTCGACCTGGACAAGGTGGAGGCGCACTTCGCCCCCGCCCCCGTCGAACTGGTCACCGCCGAGGACTTCACGGGCCGCGACGACCTCGTACGCGGCTATGTCGGCCCGCAGGGCCTGGAGAAGGTCCGCTACCTCGCCGACCCGCGCGTCGCCCCCGGCACCGCCTGGATCACCGGCGCCAACCAGGACGGCGTGCACGCGAAGAACGTCGTCGCGGGCCGTGACTTCGAGGTCGACGAGTACGTGGACGTGGTCGTCGTGCGCGAGGGCGACCCCTGCCCCGCCTGCGGCACCGGCCTCAAGCTGGACCGCGCCATCGAGATCGGCCACATCTTCCAGCTCGGCCGCAAGTACGCCGACGCCCTCCAGCTCGACGTGCTCGGCAAGCAGGGCAAGCCGGTCCGCGTCACCATGGGCTCGTACGGCATCGGTGTCTCGCGCGCGGTCGCGGCGCTCGCCGAGCAGCACGCCGACGAGCAGGGCCTGGTCTGGCCCGCCGAGATCGCCCCGGCCGACGTCCATGTCGTCGCGGCGGGCAAGGCCCTCCAGACCGAGCTGGCGCTCGACGTCGCGGAGAAGCTGGGCACGGCGGGCGTTCGGGTGCTCGTGGACGACCGCGCGGGTGTCTCGCCCGGTGTGAAGTTCACCGACGCCGAACTCATCGGCGTACCGAAGATCCTGGTGGCCGGCCGGCGCTCCGCCGAGGGCGTCCTGGAGCTGAAGGACCGCCGCACCGGCGAGCGCGAGGAACTGGCCGTGGACGAGGCGATCGCCCGCCTCACGGCGAAGTAGTCCACAGGGCGGGGCCGTCCCTGAGCGGGCGGCCCCCCGGGACAGCCCTTAGAGCCACGCCGCGAACTCCAGCAGCAGCTCGGCGTCCCGCGGCCGGCCCACCCGCCGGGCCCGTACGCCCGACTCCACGGCCCGGAACAGGGTCCAGCCGCGCAGCCGTTCCTGGTCCAGGTCCAGGGACTCCGCGAGCCGCTTGATCCGCCGGCGGGCGGTGGAGCCGCCGGACGGCGAGGCGATCAGGTCCTCGACCCGGTCGCGGACCAGCCGGGCCAGGTCGAAGGCGCACTCGCCGACCACGGGGTCGGGGCCGACGGCCAGCCAGGGACTGCGTTCGCCGGCCAGGACCTTGCTCTGGCGGAAGGTGCCGTGCAGCAGATGCGCCCGCGGCGGCGACGCCAGCAGTTCCTCCCGCGTCGCGAGGGCCGCGTCGACCAGCGGCGCCGCCTCCGTGTCGGCGCCCGCCCGCATCGCCTCGGCCTGCCGTCCCGTCCGCTCGGCGACCGTCTCGAAGACATGGTCCGAAGGCGGCTCGACCCACAGCCGGCGCAGTGTCCCGGCCGCCTCCAGCATCGACTTGGCCTCCGGCAGCGACCGCACCGACACATCGGGATGCAGCCGCTCAAGGAGCAGCACGCCCTCGGTACCGGCCGGCTCCAGCAGGCGTACCGCGCCCAGGCCGTCCCAGTGCGCCAGCGCGGCCCGCTCGCTCTCCGGGCGGGCCCGGGGCGGCGCCAGCTTTAGTACGGCGGGGGTGTTGTCCGCCAGCCGGACCAGGATCACCAGACTGCCGCGCCCGCCGGGAACCTGCACACGCTCCACGGTCGACCCGCGTAGCGCGACCGCCCGCTCGGCCGCCTCGGGCAGCTTCGCCAGCCAGTCGTCACCACCCGGTGCCGCCTCGCCGAGCGCCCTGACCAGATGCCGCGGCGGTTCGAAAGCCATGCGCGAGTAGTTCCCTTCCGTGTACGGGCCCCCTGTACGCGTTGCCTGGACGCGCTACGAGGTCGGTGTCCCCGACGCGGTGGCGGTGGCCGACCGCTCGGCGAGACCAGGGAAGGCTACGCTCTCGCCGCGCCAGCGCACCGCCCGCACCGCTGCGTCCCGCAGGGCCTGTGCCGCGGCCTGCCGCCGGTCGCCCCCGGCGGCCCGGACGAGGTCGGAGTACACCCCGGCGACCCGGTCCTCCAGCTCGGCGGCGAGCCGCAGGGCGGACTCCTCGTCCGGGACGGTGAAGGGCAGCTTGTAGGCCGCCGCCGCGGGCTTGGGCTCGCCGCCCAGGTCGCGCACCGCGCGGGCCAGCTCGTCACGGCGGGCGCGGTGCGCGTCGTAGGCGGCCCGCGCCTCGGTCCGCCGTGCCTCGCCGATGCGGGCGCCCACGACCCCGTAGCCGTACACGGCGGCGTGCTCGGCGGCGAGCGCGGCCTGCGCGGCCGTCAGCTCCGCCGACGCCTTCGCGGCTGCCCTAGCCTGGGCGCCGCTTGCTTCAGTCCTGCCGGAACCGCTCACTTCTTGTCCTCCGTCAGCAGGAACGCGTGTGCCGCGCCGGCCGCCGCCACCGAGGCGAGCAGCCGGGCCAGCTCTCCCGGCACGTCCGCCAGGGCCTTCATCCGCTTGTCCGCCAACGCGCGCTCGGCCGCGGCGAGTTCACCGCGGGCGTCCTTCTCCATGACCGGCACCTCGGGGGAGGGGGAGGCTGTGGGAGAGGAAGAGGGCGAAGCGCTCGCGGAAACGCCGGTGGAGGGTTTCGCCCGCTTGCCGCCCCCGAACGCCCCGGCATGCCGTACGACCTCCGCGAGCAGCGGTGACAGCCGGGCGTCCAGCGCGGGATGCGCGGCGAGCACGGCCTCGTACCGCCGCGCGAGCTGTTCGCTGTCGCGGGCCGCACGCGCGCGTGCCCGTGCGGCGGCGGACGAACTCCCGCTGGTGGTCCCGGAGGCGGAGTCGGAGCCGGAGCAGCCGACGAGCAGCGCGGAACCGGCGGCGGCTCCGGCGGCCCCGGCGAGCAGGCTCCTTCGGCGCGGTCCCGAGGGGGTGCGCGACGGCAGGGTGAACGGCACGGCAGACGTCCTCGTCAGGGCTCGTACGAACGAAATGGGCGGCAGACCCTTGATCACGGTACCCGCGTACCGCCCCCGGGCCCACCAGCGGCGCCGCCCCGTCACCGGGCGGGACACGGTGGACGGCAACACCCCTTGGGACCGGATACCCTTTGACCTGACACGCGACCTACCCACAACAGCACACGCGGCCGAGGAGTCACCCGGATGAGCACCACCCAGAGCGAGAGGCTGCGAGAGCTCCTGGAACCGCTCGTCAGCTCGCAGGGACTCGACCTCGAAGAGATCGAAGTGGACTCGGTGGGACGCAAGCGTGTGCTGCGTGTCGTCGTCGACTCCGACGAAGGAGCCGACCTCGACGCGATCGCCGATGTGAGCCGCGCGCTCTCGGCGAAGCTCGACGAGACCGACGCCATGGGCCAGGGCGAGTACACCCTTGAGGTGGGCACCCCCGGCGCCGAGCGCGAGCTGAAGGAACACCGCCACTACGTACGTGCCACCGGGCGACTCGTGAAGTTCCAGCAGGGCGACGGCGACGAGCTGGTCGCCCGGATCATCACGGTCGACGACGAGGGCGTGGACGTGGAGGTGCCCGGCGTGAAGGGGCGCAAGCCCACCGCCAAGCGGCTCGCCTTCGAGGACATCGCCAAGGCGCGCGTCCAGGTCGAGTTCAACCGCAAGGACAAGAAGGACGAGAAGGACATGGAAGAGGAGGAGGCGTAGCCGTGGACATCGACATGAGTGCCCTGCGGGGCCTGGTGCGGGAGAAGGAGATCTCCTTCGACCTGCTGGTCGAAGCGATCGAGTCGGCCCTCCTCATCGCCTACCACCGCACCGAGGGAAGCCGCCGCCACGCGCGCGTGAAGCTCGACCGGGAAACCGGCCATGTGACCGTGTGGGCGAAGGAGGACCCCGCCGACCTGGAGGAGGGGCAGGAGGCACGCGAGTTCGACGACACCCCGTCGGACTTCGGCCGGATCGCCGCCACCACCGCCAAGCAGGTCATCCTGCAGCGCCTGCGGGACGCGGAGGACGACGCGACGCTCGGCGAGTACGCGGGCCGGGAGGGTGACATCGTCACCGGTGTCGTCCAGCAGGGCCGCGACCCGAAGAACGTGCTCGTCGACATCGGCAAGCTGGAGGCCATCCTGCCGGTGCAGGAGCAGGTCCCCGGTGAGACGTACCAGCACGGCATGCGGCTGCGGTCGTACGTCGTCCGCGTGGCGAAGGGTGTCCGCGGTCCGTCCGTGACGCTCTCCCGCACGCACCCGAACCTGGTCAAGAAGCTCTTCGCGCTGGAGGTGCCGGAGATCGCCGACGGGTCCGTCGAGATCGCCGCCATCGCCCGCGAGGCCGGCCACCGCACGAAGATCGCCGTCCGGTCCACCCGGTCCGGTCTGAACGCCAAGGGCGCCTGCATCGGCCCGATGGGCGGTCGGGTGCGCAACGTGATGGCCGAGCTGAACGGCGAGAAGATCGACATCGTCGACTGGTCGGACGACCCCGCGGACATGGTGGGCAACGCGCTCTCCCCGGCCCGGGTCTCCAAGGTCGAGGTCGTCGACCTCGCGGCCCGGTCCGCGCGGGTGACCGTGCCCGACTACCAGCTGTCGCTGGCGATCGGCAAGGAGGGCCAGAACGCCCGCCTCGCCGCCCGGCTGACCGGCTGGCGCATCGACATCCGCCCCGACACCGAGCAGAGCGGTGAGGACGGCGGTGACCGGCCCGACGAACGGCGCGAGTACCGGCGTGACGACCGGCGCGAGGGCCGGTCCGGGGAGTGACCCGGGAATAGGCCCGAGCCGCGAGTGGTTTGGATCACGGCGGTTTCACGACAGTTTTATGCGCGGCAACTGTTCGATACTTGCCCCAAAGGGGTGAGGTCGGTGCAGGGAGGTAGACTTAACAGTGTCTGGCCGGACGCATGCCCGAGCATGCCCTGAACGCACCTGTGTGGGGTGCCGGGAGCGAGCGGCCAAGACCGATCTGCTGCGTGCTGTGGCGGCCGAGGGCGAATGTGTCCCCGATCCTCGCGGTACGCTGCCCGGCCGGGGTGCGTATGTACACCCCGCCCTGGTCTGTCTGGACCTGGCGGTCCGCCGCCAGGCGTTCCCACGGGCGCTGCGTGCCCCGGGTCAGCTCGACACAAAGGCGTTGCGCCTGTACGTCGAGCGGCAGACAGTTGCTGAGCAGGCAACACCGTAAGACGTGTCGCACGGATCCCCGTGCGGCCCTGGTACCCCGCGAGTTGGAAGTAGGTCGAGATTGCGATGAGCACTCGATGAGCACGCGATGAGTACGCCCATGAAGTAGCGACGGTCCGGACGCAACCCGGACCTAAAAGGAGCGAAGTGGCTAAGGTCCGGGTATACGAACTCGCCAAGGAGTTCGGGGTGGAGAGCAAGGTCGTCATGGCCAAGCTCCAAGAACTCGGTGAATTCGTCCGTTCGGCGTCCTCGACGATCGAGGCGCCCGTTGTACGCAAGCTGACAGACGCCCTCCAGCAGGGCAACGGTGGCGGCAAGCCCGCCCCGCGCAAGGCCGCGCCCGCCAGGCCCGGCGCGCCCTCACCGGCGCAGGCCGCCCGTCCGGGTCCGGCCGCCCCGCGCCCGCCGGCCCCGAAGCCGGCCGCCGCGCAGAAGCCCGCGGACACCACGGCCCCGGCGGCTCCCGCCGCCCCGGCCTCCGGTACGCGTCCGACGCCGGGCCCCAGGCCCGCGCCGAAGCCCGCCCCGGCGTCCCCGGCTCCGGCCGCCCCCGAGTTCACGGCGCCGCCGGCGGCTCCGGTGACCCCCGCCCCGGCCGCGAACCCGCGTCCGAGCGGTGCGCGCCCCGGCGCCCCGAAGCCCGGCGTCCGTCCGGCAGGCCCCGCACAGGGCGGCCAGGGCGGTCCCGGCCAGGGCCGTGGCGAGCGTCCCGACCGCGGCAGCGACCGCGGTGACCGTCAGGGCGCCCCGCGTCCCGGCGGCCAGGGCACGCGTCCCGGCGGTCGTCCCGCGGGACCGCGTCCCGGCAACAACCCCTTCACCTCCGGTGGCTCCACCGGCATGGCACGTCCGCAGACGCCCCGTCCGGGCGGCGCACGTCCCGGCCCCGGCGGACCCGGTGGTTCCGGTGCTCCGGGCGGCGCTCCGCGTCCCCAGGGCGCGGGCCAGGACCGCGGTCCCCGTCCGCAGGGCGGCCCCGGCGGCGCCCCGCGTCCCGGTGGCGGTCCCGGCGGTGCCCGTCCGACTCCGGGCGGCATGCCCCGTCCGCAGGGCGGTCCCGGCGGCGCTCCGCGTCCCGGTGGCGGTCCCGGCGGAAACCGTCCCAACCCCGGCATGATGCCGCAGCGTCCGGCTGCCGGCCCGCGTCCCGGCGGCGGTGGCCCCGGTGGCCGCGGTCCCGGCGGCGGCGGTCGTCCCGGCGGCGGTGCCGGTGGCGGTCGTCCCGGTGGCGGCGGCTTCGCAGGCCGTCCCGGTGGTCCCGGTGGCGGCGGCGGTGGCTTCGCCGGTCGTCCCGGTGGTCCCGGTGGCGGTGGCGGCGGTTTCGCCGGCCGTCCGGGTGGTCCCGGTGGCGGCGGTGGCCGCCCCGGCTTCGGCGGTCGTCCCGGTGGTCCCGGTGGCCGTGGTGGCACACAGGGCGCCTTCGGCCGTCCCGGTGGTCCCGCGCGTCGCGGCCGCAAGTCGAAGCGGCAGAGGCGCCAGGAGTACGAGGCCATGCAGGCCCCGTCGGTCGGCGGCGTCATGCTGCCTCGCGGCAACGGACAGTCCGTCCGCCTGTCGCGCGGTGCCTCGCTCACCGACTTCGCCGAGAAGATCGGCGCCAACCCGGCGTCGCTCGTCGGCGTGATGATGAACCTCGGCGAGATGGTCACTGCCACGCAGTCCGTCTCCGACGAGACGCTGAAGCTCCTCGCGGACGAGATGAACTTCGTCCTTGAGATCGTCAGCCCCGAGGAGGAGGACCGCGAGCTTCTTGAGTCCTTCGACATCGAGTTCGGCGAGGACGAGGGTGGCGAGGAGTTCCTCGTCGCGCGTCCGCCGGTCGTGACCGTCATGGGTCACGTCGACCACGGTAAGACCCGCCTTCTCGACACCATCCGCAAGACGAACGTCGTCGCGGGCGAGGCCGGTGGCATCACCCAGCACATCGGTGCCTACCAGGTCGCGACCCTCGTCAACGACGAAGAGCGCCGCATCACCTTCATCGACACCCCGGGTCACGAGGCGTTCACCGCCATGCGTGCCCGTGGTGCGAAGTCGACCGACATCGCGATCCTCGTGGTGGCGGCCAACGACGGTGTGATGCCCCAGACGATCGAGGCGCTGAACCACGCCAAGGCGGCCGGTGTGCCGATCGTGGTCGCGGTCAACAAGATCGACGTCGAGGGTGCCGACCCGACCAAGGTGCGCGGTCAGCTCACCGAGTTCGGTCTGGTGGCCGAGGAGTACGGCGGCGACACGATGTTCGTCGACATCTCCGCCAAGCAGGGCCTCAACATCGAGAGCCTGCTGGAGGCCGTGGTCCTCACCGCGGACGCCTCGCTCGACCTGCGGGCCAACCCGGAGCAGGACGCGCAGGGTATTGCGATCGAGTCCCACCTCGACCGCGGCCGCGGTGCCGTGGCGACCGTCCTGGTCCAGCGAGGCACCCTGCGGGTCGGCGACACCATGGTGGTCGGCGACGCGTACGGCCGTGTCCGCGCGATGCTCGACGACAAGGGCGAGAACGTGGAAGAGGCGGGTCCCTCGACCCCGGTCCTCGTCCTCGGTCTCACCAACGTCCCGGGCGCCGGCGACAACTTCCTCGTCGTCGACGAGGACCGCACGGCCCGCCAGATCGCCGAGAAGCGCGCGGCGCGCGAGCGCAACGCCAACTTCGCCCGGCGCGGAGTCCGGTTCTCCCTGGAGAACCTGGACGAGGCCCTCAAGGCCGGTCTGGTGCAGGAACTCAACCTCATCATCAAGGGCGACGCGTCCGGTTCGGTGGAGGCCCTTGAGTCCTCGCTGCTCCAGCTCGACGTCGGTGAAGAGGTCGACATCCGCGTCCTGCACCGCGGTGTGGGTGCGGTCACCGAGTCGGACATCGACCTGGCGACCGGATCCGACGCCATCGTCATCGGCTTCAACGTCCGCGCTGCGGGCCGCGCGGCGCAGATGGCGGAGCGCGAGGGCGTCGACGTCCGCTACTACTCGGTGATCTACCAGGCCATCGAGGAGATCGAAGCGGCCCTCAAGGGCATGCTCAAGCCGGAGTACGAAGAGGTCGAGCTCGGTACGGCGGAGATCCGCGAGGTCTTCCGCTCGTCCAAGCTGGGCAACATCGCCGGTGTGCTTGTCCGCTCCGGCGAGGTCAAGCGCAACACCAAGGCGCGGTTGCTGCGCGATGGCAAGGTCATCGCGGAGAGCCTCAACATCTCCGGTCTGCGTCGCTTCAAGGACGATGTCACCGAGATCCGCGAAGGGTTCGAGGGCGGTATCAACCTCGGCAACTTCAACGACATCAAGATCGACGACGTCATCGCGACGTACGAGATGCGCGAGAAGCCGCGCGCGTAGCGCCTGCGGCTCGGCTCGACCGTGTGGGGTTGGCTCACAGGAACTAGTTCCTGCGGGCCGACCCCCACGGGGTTTTCCGCCCCCGCCGCCCCTACCCTTCCCGTCACTGCATGGGGACTGCGCCCCCTCGCCCCCCCTGATCGCGCTTCGCGCTCGTCCTCAAACGCCGGACGGGCTGAAAGATGTCTTTCAGCCCGTCCGGCGTTTGAGGACCGGGGGTTCGGGGGCTGGCCCCCGAGTCAGTGACGGGAAGGGTAGGGGCGGCGGGGGCGAAAACCCCGTCGAGCGGCACCGGAGGTTCGGGGTACCGTTCAAGAGCCCCGGCAGCAGCCCGGCCGGGCCACCTACCCCGACCCGGCGGGACATCCGGAACACACATGTACGTGGGGACTCTGTCCTTCGATCTCCTCCTCGGCGACGTACGGTCGCTGAAGGAGAAACGCTCCGTCGTCCGCCCGATCGTGGCCGAACTCATCCGCAAGCACGCGGTGAGCGCGGCGGAGGTGGAGCACATGGACCTCCACCGCAGGGCCGTCATCGGACTCGCGGTGGTCTCCGGGGACACCGGTCACCTGACCGACGTACTCGACCGGTGCGAGCGCCTGGTCGCGGCGCGCCCCGAGGTGGAGCTGCTGTCGGTGCGACGGCGGCTGCACGGGGAAGACGACGAATGAGCGTGCGGCGACAAGGATCGCCCGTACACGGATCAGCAGATAAGAGGGAGACGGACCAGTGGCCGACAACGCGCGGGCGAAGAGGCTGGCGGACCTCATCCGAGAGGTGGTTGCCAAGAAGCTGCAGCGCGGGATCAAGGACCCGCGGCTCGGTTCGCATGTGACCATCACGGACACCCGGGTCACCGGGGACCTCCGTGAGGCGACCGTCTTCTACACGGTGTACGGCGACGACGAGCAGCGCGCGGAGGCCGCCGCGGGCCTGGAGAGCGCCAAGGGCGTGCTCCGCTCGGCGGTCGGCCAGGCGGCGGGCGTGAAGTTCACCCCGACGCTCACCTTCGTCGCGGACGCCCTGCCGGACACCGCGAAGACCATCGAGGACCTTCTCGACAAGGCGCGGGCCAAGGACGCCCAGGTGCGCGAGGTCTCGGCCGGCGCCACCTTCGCCGGTGACGCCGACCCGTACAGGAAGCCGGAAGAGGACGACGAAGCCGGCGCCGAGGACGACGACGAGTCGGCCGACGACGAGAAAGACGGCGACGCCGCCAAATGACGCAGAAGCAGCAGACGCCCGACGGCCTTGTCATCGTGGACAAGCCGTCGGGCTTCACTTCGCACGACGTGGTCGCCAAGATGCGCGGGATCGCCAAGACCCGCCGCGTCGGACACGCCGGCACCCTCGACCCCATGGCGACGGGCGTGCTCGTCCTCGGCGTCGAGAAGGCGACCAAGCTCCTCGGGCACCTCGCGCTGACCGAGAAGGAGTACCTCGGCACCATCCGGCTCGGGCAGAACACCCTGACCGACGACGCCGAGGGCGACCTCACCTCGTCGACCGACGCCTCCGCGGTGACCCGGGACGCCATCGACGCCGGGATCGCCGAGCTGAGCGGCGACATCATGCAGGTGCCGTCCAAGGTCAGCGCCATCAAGATCAACGGCGTCCGCTCGTACAAGCGGGCGCGCGAGGGCGAGGACTTCGAGATCCCGGCCCGCCCGGTGCGGATCTCGTCCTTCACCGTGTACGACGTCCGGGGCGCCGTGGCCGAGGACGGCACACCCGTCCTGGACCTGATCGTCTCAGTGGTGTGCTCGTCCGGTACGTACATCCGTGCGCTCGCCCGTGACCTGGGCGCGGGCCTCGGTGTCGGCGGTCATCTGACGGCGCTGCGGCGCACGCGCGTGGGCCCGTACAAGCTCGACACCGCGCGGACGCTCGACCAGCTCCAGGAGGAGCTGACCGTGATGCCGGTGGCCCAGGCCGCCGCGACCGCGTTCCCCCGCTGGGACGTGGACACCAAGCGCGCGCAGCTGCTGACGAACGGCGTGCGGCTGGAGATGCCCGAGGAGTACACCGGGGCCGGGGCCGTCGGGGTGTTCGATCCCGAGGGACGGTTCCTGGCGCTGGTGGAGGAGCAGAAGGGCAAGGCCAAGAGCCTCGCGGTCTTCGTCTGACCGCTTCGCTCTGCGCGCTGTCCGCGTTCTTTCTTGTCCTTCCTACTTCTTTTCGTCGTGGAGCGGCGTTCACGGGGTGTCCTGTGGGCGCCGCTCCACTGTCCCCCCTCGGTTCCCCCACCCAAGGTTGTATCCATCCGCCCCCTTCCATTCACCCGTCCGGCCGGGCGCTCGGAGTGAACCGGGGGAGCGGAAGGGGGCTTGTTGGGATCGGGATCTGTCGCGGCCGATCATCGCGCGCCTACCGTCGGAAATCGAAGCACCGAAAGCACGGTACGGCGCGCGCGGCGGGGAGGTTCGAGCATGACCCGGGAGACCTCGGTGACGGCTGAGGCGGATGGCGCAATCCACCGGGACGTCGCCCGCACAGCGCCCGACGTGACCGGGCGGCCCGCTGTCCGCGCCGGTGCGGCGGCGGACCGGTCCCTGGTGCGGATCCGGGACCTGGCCGGACGGCCGCGCGGCACCGGCTTCCTCGCGGACCATCACGGCACGGTCGTCACCAGTCACGAGGCGGTGGACGGCCTCCCCCGCCTCGTCCTGGACGCGCCCGCCGAAGACCGCACCTGCCTGGTCCCGGCCGACGCGGTCACCGCTCTCCCGGCCCTCGGCCTCGCCCTCGTCCACTGCGACGGACTGGGCGGCCTCGCCCCCCTCCCGATCAGCGTCCGGAACTCCGTGGAGACCGGCACGTACGTCCGTATCGCCGCGGGCGGCTGGCGGGAGGCGCGCGTACTGGGCTCCTCCGCCGTGACCTACACGGCGACCGACCGTTTCCACCTCCTCGATCAGGCACTGGAACTGGCGATCGGTACGGCCGGCAGCGACGCGTTGCGGCTCGGCGGCGGGGCGGCCGGAGGGCCGGTGGTCGACGCGGCCACCGGTGCGGTGGTGGCCGTCCTGGGCACGGCGCTCCACTCCGACCGACGGGTCGGCGGCTTCGCCGTACCGCTGTCCACGGGCGGCACGCCTGTCGCCGGTCCGCTCGCCGACCTGCTGGCCCGTAACGCCGCGACCGTGCCCGCCTACGGGGGCGACCTCAATCTGGCGGGCGTCCTGGAACTGACCGCCACCGTCGAGTCCCCGGCGGGCTCCGGCGGGGGCCTGTGCGTCGAACGGGCTTCTGTGGTGCGGGAGTTCACCGCGTTCACCGAAGGTCCCCGGCACCCGTCCCACGGCTCGTACGATCCCCACCACGCGTACGGCTCGTACGGTGTCCTCGCGCTGGTCGGTGCTCCGGGGAGCGGGCGTACGACGGAGCTGGCGGGGCTGGCCGCCCGGCGCAACCAGGGCGCGGCACCGGCCCCGACCCTGTGGCTGCGCGGAGCCGATCTGCGCGACAGCGACGGGTCGGTGGCCGACGCGGCCCGGCGGACGCTGGAGCGGGCGGGGCGGATCGTGACCTCGCCCCTCGGCTCCCGGCCGGAGCCCGCGGACAGGGACACGGGGGACGAGCCCGGAGGCCGGCGGGGCGGGCTCGGAGACATCCGGCCCGAGCGGCTGGCCCGGCTCGCCGGGGAGGCCGGGCGACCCCTGCTGCTCCTTCTCGACAGCCCCGAGGAGATGCCGCCGGGCCTCGCCCACCGGCTGCCGGAGTGGGCCGCCGCTACCGCCGGCTGGCTGCGGGACCACGGAGTGCGGCTCGTGGTGGCCTGCCGGGACGAGTACTGGGAGTGGGCGGGGGCCCGGTTCCCGCCCGAGCTGCTGTACGGGCCCCGGTGGAGCGGCGGCGAGGCGTCCCCGGAACTGCCCGCCTGCGTAAGCCTCGGGGACCTGGAGGAGGACGAGGCCCGCGAGGCCCGCGCGCGGTACGGGATTCCGGAGGGGGCCCTGGACGGGGCCGACGCCCGGCATCCACTGACGCTGCGGCTGCTGTCGGAGGTGCGGGCCGCGCTGTCCGGCGCCCCGCCCGGGAAGGCGGAGCGGGACGAGGTCTTCGCCGCCTACCTCGATCTGATGTGCCTGCGGGTGGCCGTGCGGCTCGCGGCGGCCAACGGGCTGCGCGGGACGGCGGTGCGCCGCCTCGCGGCCCGCGTCGCCGGGCAGGTGCATGTGGCGGCACGGCGTTGTCTGGGCCCGGGGGAGGGGGAGCTGGACCGGGCGGGGTTCGAGACCCTGTTCCCGTGGGGTCCCGTGCCCGACCGGCGGCTCGGCGGCTGCACCGGATGGGCCTCCGCCGTGCTCACCGAGGGCCTGCTCGTACCGGCCGGGGACGGCTACCGCTTCGCGCACGAGGAGTTCGCCGACTGGATCCAGGGCATGCACCTCGACCTGGACGCGGTGTTCGGGGCCCTGGCGCCCCGCCGCGGCTCCGGGGGCGGTCCGGGCGGGTCCGGGTCCGTAGGCGATCCGGGCGGGCCCGAGGTCTTCGACCTTCCGCGCCACCGCCTCGCCCCCGTGCTCCAGGCCCTCCTTCTCGTGCCGCGTCAACAGGGAGACGATCACCTCACCCTCCGCCTGCGCGAACTGCTCCGCGTGCTCGACCACGCGCTCGGCGACGTGCTCGGCGACGTGTTCGACGAGACGCTCGAAGTCGCGGACGTGAACAGTGGCGCGCACGCCGACGCCTGGTGGGCCACCCGGCTGCTCCGAGGCGTACTGCTCCGGGTGCCCGACGCGACCCCGTATCTCGGAGTGCTGCGCCACCTCGCCGAGCACGTGGTCAGGTGGCGGGCCGAAGGGCGGGCCGTGCCGGAGGAGTTCGGGCCCGGTTTCTGGCGCGGGCTTCCCCTGCCGCGGGCGCACCGCTTCGATCTGCTGAGGCGGCTCGTCGTCGCGGACGGCGCGCCGCCCGCCACCGAACCGCGCTACCTGGACACCGTGTCCGAACTCCTCGTCGCCGACCCGGCCGGGGCGCAGCCGCACCTCACCCACTGGTTCGACGACGACCGTCCGCTCCCCGCGACCCCCGACGCCACCGTGGCGACCGCCGCGCAGGTCCTGCTGCACACCCACCGGCATCGCGCCCCCGACGACCTCACCGAGGCCCTGGTCGACAGCGGACACGCGCGCGCGGACGAACTGCTGGACGTGCTCGCCGAGGAGGAGCCGTCCGCGCTCTGCCGCGCGGTCGGCCGCTGGGTGCACGACGTCCGCCCGGCCCGGCGGGCAGCGGCGGCGGCCCACGCGCTGCGGACCGCCGCACACGTACGCACTGAGGCCGACCGGGAACTGCTGCGCCGGACCGCGCTCGCGCTGCTGGCCCGCCCCGGAGACTGCACGCTGCACGGCGACGCCCTGGCCCTGCTGGTCCGCGATCCGCACACCAGGGCCCGCCATCTGCCGCAGGCCCTCGCCCGCTTCCGGGCCCGCGACCCGCGGCTGCCCGCGAGCGCGCTGGCCGCCGCGCTGGTCACCCACCCCGCCCCGGTGCTCGCCGCGTTCCACGACCGCCTGCGCGAACCGGACGACGGCACGGCCCTGCGCACGCTCGCCGAGGTCACGACACCGGCGCTCGCCCGCCGCGTGTCCGCCCTCGTACGCGAGGTCGTGGACCGGCGCCCGGAGACGGCCGCGCAGCTGGCGGCGCACGTCGACCGGCGGCTGGAACAGGGCCCCGACGCCGGCGCGGTGCTGCATCCCCTCGTCGCCGGGCTGCTCGACGGAGGCAGGCCGCCGCTGCGGGCCGCGCTCGCCGGGGTGTTCGCGGCGCCCGGCACGCCCGCGTCCCGCCCGCTGCGGCGCGAGTTCCTGGACCTCCTGCTGACGCGCGAACACGACCCGGTGGTGCTGGACGCGCTGGTACGGGCCGGTGCGGAGGGAGCGGCCCAGGACGACGAGGAACACACCCGCGCACTCGTGCACACCGTGGGCGTCCTGCTCGTCCGCACCCCGGACGGCGCCACCCGCTTCGATCGCGCCGTCGTCGATCTCGGCCGCCGTGTCCCCGGCTTCGCCGCGCTCGTGAGCCGCTGGCTGGCCGCCGCGCCCGAGGAGTGGTCCACCGTGGTCGGACCGAGCACGGGCCGCATGATCGAGAACCTCGCGGGGGTACGGGTCCCGGTGTGACCCCTCGCCGTCCTCCCGCCACGGCCGCTGTCACGTGCCACCGGTCACAGGGCCCATGCCGATGCGGGTCCACAGGACACGGCATGGCACCCTTAGAGCTGCGTATGAGGCAGACACGGACACGGGTTCGACGAGGAGCGGTCACAGTGCAGCGCTGGCGTGGCTTGGAGGACATCCCCCAGGACTGGGGGCGCAGCATCGTCACCATCGGCTCGTACGACGGAGTCCACCGCGGACACCAGCTGATCATCAGCCATGCCGTCGAGCGGGCGCGTGAACTGGGCGTTCCGTCCGTCGTGGTCACGTTCGACCCGCACCCGAGCGAGGTCGTCCGTCCCGGCAGCCATCCGCCCCTGCTCGCGCCGCACCACCGCCGGGCCGAGCTGATGGCCGAACTGGGTGTGGACGCGCTGCTCATCCTGCCCTTCACGACCGAGTTCTCGAAGCTGTCGCCCGCCGAGTTCGTGGTGAAGGTCCTCGTCGACAAGCTGCACGCGAAGGCCGTGGTCGAGGGCCCCAACTTCCGCTTCGGCCACAAGGCCGCCGGCAATGTGGCCTTCCTCGCCGAGCAGGGCAGGACGTACGACTTCGAGGTCGACGTGGTGGATCTGTACGTCACCGGTGAGGCGGGAGGCGGGGAGCCGTTCTCGTCGACCCTCACCCGGCGGCTGGTCGCCGAGGGCGAGGTCGAGGGGGCGCGCGAGATCCTCGGCCGGCCGCACCGCGTCGAGGGCGTCGTCGTCCGTGGCGCGCAGCGCGGCCGTGAACTGGGCTTTCCCACCGCCAACGTGGAGACGCTCCCGCACACCGCGATCCCCGCGGACGGGGTGTACGCGGGGTGGCTGCACGCGCAGGGCGAGGCGATGCCGGCGGCGATCTCCGTCGGGACGAATCCGCAGTTCGACGGGACCGAGCGGACAGTGGAGGCGTACGCGATCGATCGCGTGGGGCTCGATCTGTACGGGTTGCATGTCGCCGTCGACTTCCTGGCGTTCGTGCGGGGGATGGCGAAGTTCGACTCCATCGAGGGGTTGCTGGAAGCGATCTCGGACGACGTGAAGCGGTCTCGGGAGCTTGTCGCGGAGTACGACGCGCAGGCCTGAACCGGCCGGGGGCGCACGGGTCGGTTGTCCGGCTGACCGTCCGTCGTGGCTGGTCGCGCAGTTCCCCGCGCCCCTTAGGGGGCCTGGGCGGTGGCGGTGACTTTGGTGTGCGGGGCTGACCGGCCGGGTTGTTCGGCTGACCGTCCGTCGTGGCTGGTCGCGCAGTTCCCCGCGCCCCTGAAGGGACGCGCCTCTAAAGGGACACGCCTCTAAAGGGACGCGGCCCAGTGGCAGGCCACCTGGGAAGTGTCGCTGCCGTTGAGCAGTGGTAGGTCCGTCTCGCGGCACGCGTTCGCCACGCCCGCTCGCTCCGCCTCGCCCGTCGCCAGGATCTGGCAGCGGGCGTGGAAGCGGCAGCCCGTGGGGATGCGGGACGGGTCCGGGGGTTCGCCGGTCAGGACGATCGGGGCGCCGGGGGCCTCGGGCAGGACTGACAACAGGGCCTGTGTGTACGGGTGCTGAGGCGCACTCAGGACATCCTCCACCGCCCCCGTCTCGATGATCCGGCCCAGGTACATCACCGCGACCCGGTCCGCGATGTTCCACGCGAGTCCGAGGTCGTGGGTCACCACCAGTGCGGACAGGCCGAGTTCGGCGCGCAGGCGCAGCAGCAGGGCCAGGATCTCGCCGCGTACCGACGCGTCCAGGGAGGCCACCGGCTCGTCCGCGACGATGAGTTCGGGCTCCAGGACGAGCGCGCCCGCGATGACGACCCGCTGGCGCTGCCCGCCGGACAGCTCGTGCGGGTAGCGCAGGAAGAACCGCTCGGGCGGTCGAAGTCCGGCCCGCGCGAGGGCCGTCGAGACCGCCTCGCGCTCGTCGCCCGCGTACGCGTGGATGCGCAGCCCCTCCGCCACCGCGTCGTACACCGTGTGCCGGGGGTTGAGCGAGCCGCTCGGGTCCTGGAGGACCAGCTGGACCCGCTTGCGGTACGCCTTGAGGGCCCGCGAGGAGTAGTCGAGCGGCCGGCCCGCGAAGGTGACCCGCCCCGCCGTCGGTGCGACAAGGCCGAGGAGCGAGCGCGCCAGCGTCGTCTTGCCGCAGCCCGACTCGCCGACCAGCGCGACGATCTCACCGGGCCGGATGTCGAGATCCACCCCGTCGACGGCACGGGCCCGCGCGGCGTCGCCCCGCCGTGCGGGAAAGGTGACCTGAAGGCCCTCGGCGCTCAGGAGAGGGGCGGAGGGGGCCGGGGCCGCGGCGGGGACCGACCGGGGCGTCGTCGTCATGGGGTGCTCCTCGCGTCTTCCGCCACGGCCGACCCCGTAGGACCGGCAGGATCCGGCGGATCCACCGGGTCCACGTGTACGCAAGCCGCCCGGTGGTCCGGGGCGGCCGGGCGCAGGAGCTGGTCCTGCGAGGTGCACGAGTCGAGTGCCACCGCGCACCGGGGATGGAACGCGCAGCCGGACGGCAGCGCGGCCGGATCGGGCGGATCCCCGGGCAGCCCGCGCGGCGCGAACCGCGACCCGGTGTCCCCGATACGCGGGAAGGCGGCCGAGAGCGCCTGCCCGTACGGGTGCCGGGCGTCCTCGTACACCTGGCGGGCGGGGCCCTCCTCGACCACCCGGCCCGCGTACATCACCGCGAGCCGGTCGCAGGTGTCCGACAGGACCGCGAGGTCGTGGCTGATCATGACGAGGCCCAGCTCCTGCTCGGAGACGAGCTGCTGGATGAGGCGCAGGATCTGCGCCTGGATCATCACGTCGAGCGCGGTGGTCGGCTCGTCGGCGATCACCAGCCGGGGATCGCAGGCCAGTGCCATCGCGATCATCACGCGCTGCCGCTGCCCGCCGGACAACTCGTGCGGGTACGCGGACGCCTGCGCCGCCGGCAGGCCCACCTGCTCCAGCAGCTCGCCGGTCCGCTTCCTTGCGCCCGCCGCGGTGGCCTTGCGGTGCAGCAGGATCGGCTCGGCGATCTGGTCCCCGACGCGGTGCACGGCGTTGAGCGAGTGCATCGCGCCCTGGAAGACGATCGAGGCCCCGGCCCAGCGGACCGCCCGTACCCGCCCCCATTTCATGGTCAGTACGTCCTCGCCGTCGAGGAGGATCTCCCCGCTCACCCGGGTCCCGGCCGGCAGCAGCCGCAGCAGCGCGAGCGCCAGGGTGGACTTGCCGCAGCCGGACTCGCCCGCGATGCCGACCTTCTGCCCGGCGTCCACGGTGAGGTCCACCCCGCGCACGGCGGCGACCCCGCCGACGTACGTCACCTCCAGGTTCCGTACGTCCAACAGGGGTTGCGTGGTCGGTGTGCTCAACGGGCCACCCCCAGCTTGGGATTGAGGACGGATTCCACGGCACGTCCGCACAGCGTGAACGCGAGGGCCACGACGGCGATCGCGATGCCCGGCGGCACGAGGTACCACCACTTCCCGGCACTGACCGCGCCCGCCTCGCGCGCGTCCTGGAGCAGACCGCCCCACGAGACGACCGTCGGATCGCCGAGACCGAGGAAGGCGAGCGTCGCCTCGGCGAGGATCGCGGAGGAGATGATCAGGGTCGTCTGCGCGAGCACCAGCGGCATGACATTGGGCAGTACGTGACGGGACATGACGTGCCAGTGGCCGCCGCCCAGGGCCTTCGCGCGTTCGATGTACGGCCGTGACTCCACGGCGAGGGTCTGCGCACGCACCAGCCGGGCCGTCGTAGGCCACGTCGTGACCCCGATCGCCAGGATGATCGTGCCGAGCGAGCGGGACATCACGGTCGCGAGCGCGATCGCGAGCACCAGCGTCGGCATGACGAGGAACCAGTCCGTGATCCGCATCATCACCGTCGCGTACCAGCCGCGGAAGTGACCCGCGGTGATGCCGATGAGCGCGCCGATGGCGACCGAGAGGACGGCCGCGAGCAGGCCCACGAGCAGGGACACCCGTGAACCCCACACCACGAGGCCGAGCAGACTGCGCCCGAACTGGTCGGTCCCCAGCGGGAATTCGAGGCTCGGGCTCTCCATGGGCCGCCCCGGCGCGCCCGTCACGCTCTGCACGTCGGAGCCGACGGTCAACGGTGCGGTCAGCGCGACCAGGGCGAAGAGCGCGAGCGCGGCCAGCCCGAAGAGCCCGGAGCGGTGGGTGCGGTAGCGCCGCCAGAAGCGGACGGCCGAGGCGCGGCGGCGCTGCCGGGCGAGGGCGCGGGGACCGGTCACGGGGGCAGGCGAGGACATCACCGGTTCGTCCGGGGCCGTCACCGGTTCGTCCGGGGCCGGCATCGGCTCGTCCGGGTCCGTCGTCGTCATCGGCCCACCCTCGGGTCGAGCAGCGGATAGATCAGGTCGGCGAGGGTGTTCATCACGATCACCGCGGCGGCGAAGACGAAGAACAGCCCCTGCACCAGCGGCAGATCGGGCACGCTGAGCGCCTGGTAGAAGAGCCCGCCGAGACCCGGCCAGGAGAAGACCGTCTCGACGAGGATCACACCGGCGACGGTCCGGCCGAGGTTGATGAAGACCAGCGTCATCGTCGGCAGCAGCGCGTTCGGCACCGCGTGGCGGCGGCGCACGAGATCGTCCCGCAGGCCCTTGGCCCGCGCGGTCGTCAGATAGTCGCTGCCCATCTCGTCGAGCAGCGCCGAGCGCGTGACCAGCAGGGTCTGCCCGTACTCGACCGCGACCAGCGTCACCACGGGAAGGACCAGATGGTGGGCGACATCGAGGACGTAGGCGAAGCCCTCCTCGCCGCCGGACTCCATGCCGCCCGTCGGGAAGAGGCCGGGGATCGGCCCGACCCCGACCGAGAAGACGATGATCAGCAGCAGGCCCAGCCAGAACGACGGGATCGAGTAGAGGGTCAGCGCGAGGCCGGTGTTCAGACGGTCGCCGAGGCCGCCGTTGCGCCACGCGGCCCGGGTGCCGAGGACGACGCCGATCGCCGTGTAGAGGACGAACGACGTTCCCGTGAGCAGCAGCGTGTTCGGCAGGGCCTCGCTGATCTTGTCCATGACCGGCGCCCGGAACTGGTACGAGGTGCCGAGATCACCGGTGAGCGCCTTGCCGCAGTAGTCCGTGAACTGCTGCCACAGCGGCAGATCGAGCCCGAACTCCCTTCGGTACGCGGCCAGTTGCTCGGCCGACACCTGGCGTCCGCCCGTCATGAACTTCACCGGGTCGCCGGGGATCAGCCGGAAGAGGAAGAAGCTGGTGACGAGGACGGCGAGCAGGGAGACGGCCGCGCCGCCCAGCTTGCCGGCCACGTACCGGGGATACCCGGTGCCGCGTACCCGTGGTCCGCGGGCCGTCGGCGGCCCGGCCTCGGCCGGACCACCGGTCTTCCCCACCAGCGAGGGTGTCGCTTCAGCGGTCATGAACGGCCTTCACTGTTGGGCCACTCTCGGTTGTCCCGGCTCGCCGAGGGCTATTCGCGGTCCTCGGCGGTCGCGCGGCGGCGCAGCGCGAAGAACGCCCCGAGACCCGCGAGGAGCACGACGCCCGCGACGATGCCGATGATGACGCCTGTCTGGCTTGAGTCGTCGGAGGACTCGCTGGCGGCGGCCGGAGTCGCCGACCACCAGCTCCAGTAGCCGTCCTGGCCGTAGATGTTGCCCGCGGCCTCGGGCATCTTCGTGATCGACGCGATCTGGTCCGTGCGATAGGCCTCGACCGCGTTCGGGTACGCCATGACGTTCATGTACCCGGTGTCGTACAGCCGCGACTCCATCCGCTTGACGATTTCCGCCCTCTTGGTGGCGTCGTACTCGGCGAGCTGCTGCGCGTACAGCTCGTCGTACTTCTTGTCGCAGATGAAGTTGTCGGTCGCGCCGATGTCCTTGGGCGTCGCCGGGAGGGCCGCACAGGTGTGGATGGACAGGACGAAGTCGGGATCGGGGTTGACGGACCAGCCGTCGAAGGCGAGGTCGTACTCGCCCGCCAGCCAGGGGTCGCTCACGTTGTCGCGGCAGTCGAGCGAGACGCCGATGCCGAGCTTGCCCCACCACTCCTGGAGGTACTTACCGACCGCCTTGTCCTGCGGGTCCGTGGCGTGGCACAGGACGCGGTAGGTGATCGGCTTGCCGTTCTTCCCGACGCGCTTGCCGTCACCGTTCTCCTTGTAGCCCGCCTCGTCGAGGAGCCGGGCGGCCTCGGCCGGGTCGTACGCGATCCTCTGACCGCCCGCCGGTTTCCAGAAGTACGGGGAGAAGCGCGGCGGGATGTAGCCCTCGCCCTCCACCGCGTGGCCCTGGAAGACCTTGTCGATGACGGTCCTGCGGTCCACGGCCGTGAACAGCGCCTGCCGGACCTTCTGGTTCTTCAGCGACTCGTGCCCGTCGCCGAACTTCTTGCCGTCCCTGGCCTGCGCGCCCGGGTTGGTGGCGAGCGCGTAGAACCGGCGGCCCGGCGCGTCGTTGACCGTGACGTCCTGCTGGCTCTTCAGCGCCGCGGCCTGCGCGGGCGTCAGCCCGGAGACGAACGACACCTCGCCCTTCTGCAGCGCCGCGACCGCCGCGTCCCCGTCCTTGTAGTACTTGAAGACCAGCTCGTCGAACTTCGGAGCCCCGCGCCAGAACGACTTGTTGGGCTTCAGCCGTACGTAGCTGTCGGCCTTGTACGCCGTCAGGACGAAGGGGCCGTTGCCGACGATCGGGAACTTCTTGTCGTTGTTGAACTTGGAGAAGTCGTCGACCTTCTCCCAGACGTGCTTCGGGACGATCGGCACGTCCAGCGCGGCCATCGTGGCCTGCGGCTTCTTCAGCTCGATGACCAGTTTCGTGGGGCTCGGGGCGGTGACCTTCTCGAAGTTCGCGACGAAACTGCCGTTCGCGGTGGCCGCGCCCTCGTCCGTCATCATCGTGTTGAACGTCCACGCCGCGTCCTCGGCGGTGGCCTGCTGCCCGTCCGACCACTTCGAGTTGTCGCGGATCGTGTAGGTCCAGGTCAGCTTGTCGGCCGAGGGTTCCCACTTGGTGGCGAGACCCGGGATCGCGTGGTTGTCCTTCGGGTCGTAGTTGGTCAGGTACTCGTACATGAGCCGGTGGATGCTCGTACTGACCAGCCGCGCCGCCAGGAACGGACTCAGCGAGTCGACGCTCTGCGCCACCGCGACGGTGAGGACCTGCTTGTCGTCTTTCGCTTCGGCCTTCTGGGGAGCCGGGCCGAGCGGGGTCATCTGACCGACGGTGAGGGTGAGGGCGGCAGCTGCGGCGGTCGCGAAGAGCCGCACGACAGCGCCCCCGAAGGGGCGCGGGGCCGTGACATGTGCGGCTCCGCCGCGTGGGCGCGCCCCGCCACGACGAACCCGCGGATTCCGTACCGGCCTGACAGCGGAGCGCCCCGCACCGAACTGGTCGTCTGTGTCCATGGCTCGCTGACCTCACGTCATCACTCGCACGGAGATGGGCTGTTGCCCTGCCGATCCGGTGACCGCGGCCGGGTCGATGTGAGTGTCTATCAGCGCTGGTCGGCATGCGTCAACGGCCCGCGAACCCCGTGTGGCCTGCGGAAATAACGAGTTGACCCGGATTTCATGGTCATTGGTCCAGACCGGTGAAGGGTGCCTGGTAGGAGGCTGGCGGTGGGGAACGGGGCTGGTACGACGGCGTTTTGGCACCGGCCGCGCAAGGAGCGCCCAGGGGTACGCCGAGGGCCCGCGCCGTGGGTGTACGGGGCGGGCCCTGAGGCTGGACCGACGGCCGAGGATTGGACCGTACGGGTTAGTTGTGCGGGTCAGTTGTGCCGGTTAGTTGTACGGGTCGGCTGTGCGGGCGGTCACTGGTGGGGCGGCGGGGACGGAGGGGTCTGGCCCTGGTTCTGGCCCTGCCCCTGCCCCTGGGAGTCCTGACCGCCTTGCTCCGCCTGCGGGGGCTGGGCCTGCGGCTGCGGCTGGTAGGGCGCACCCGGCTGGAACTGCTGCCCCGGGGCGGGGGCGGGCGCGGGCGCGTTCGGGTTGAAGGGCTGGCCGGGGGCCGGCGCGACCGGAGGCTGCTGGAAGGGCGCGCCCGGCTGACCCGGTTGCTGCCCGGGCTGGGGCTGCCAGCTCTGAGGGGCGGGGTAACCCGCCGGAGCGGGTTGCTGCGGCGGGGCCCCCTGCGGAAGCGCGGCTCCGTGCGGCGGGTACGGCTGGCCGGGGTGCGGTTGCTGCTGCCCGGGCTGGGGCTGCGGTTGCTGGTACGGCTGAGCCGGTTGCGCGGGCTGGCCCTGCTGGGGGAACTGCCCGGGATGCTGGCCCGGCCCCGGCTGACCCGGGTACTGCTGACCGGGTACGGGCTGACCGGGTACGGGTTGTCCGGGCAGAGGCTGGCCGGGCATGGGCTGCCCGGGCATCGGCGGGGCCGCGACCGGCGGCGGGTTGCCGTCCGACGTCCACAGCCCCTGCGACTGCTGGTGCCGCGCGATGTCCTCCGCGACCAGCGCCGACAGATTGAAGTACGCCTCGCGCACCTTCGGCCGCATCATGTCGAGATTGACCTCGGCGCCCGCCGCCAGATGCTCGTCGAACGGAACGACGATCACGCCACGGCAGCGCGTCTCGAAGTGGCTGACGATGTCGTCCACCTTGATCATCTTGCCGGTCTCGCGCACCCCGGAGATGACGGTGAGCGACCGCGACACCAGATCCGCGTACCCGTGCGCCGACAGCCAGTCCAGCGTCGTACTGGCGCTGCTGGCACCGTCCACGGACGGCGTCGAGATGATGATGAGCTGGTCGGCGAGGTCGAGCACACCGCGCATGGCGCTGTACAGCAGACCCGTACCGGAGTCCGTGAGGATGATCGGGTACTGCTTGCCGAGCACGTCGATCGCGCGCCGGTAGTCCTCGTCGTTGAACGTCGTCGACACGGCCGGGTCCACGTCGTTGGCGATGATCTCAAGCCCCGACGGGGCCTGCGAGGTGAACCGCCTGATGTCCATGTAGGAGTTGAGGTACGGGATCGCCTGGACGAGGTCACGGATGGTGGCCCCGGTCTCCCGGCGCACGCGGCGGCCGAGCGTACCGGCGTCCGGGTTGGCGTCGATCGCGAGGATCTTGTCCTGCCGCTCGGTGGCGAGCGTGGCGCCGAGGGCGGTGGTCGTGGTCGTCTTGCCGACGCCGCCCTTGAGGCTGATGACGGCGATCCGGTAGCACGACAGCACCGGGGTGCGGATCAGGTCGAGCTTGCGCTGCCGCTCGACCTCCTCCTTCTTGCCGCCGAGCTTGAACCGGGAGGCCCCGGCGGTGGGTCGCCCGCTCTTCGCCTTCTGCTTCTTGTTGTTGAGCAGCCGGTCGGACGACAGCTCCACGGCCGCCGTGTAGCCGAGCGGCGCCCCCGGGTTGGTGCGCTCCCGCTGATCGTGCTGCACGGGCTGCGGCCAGGCGCTACCGGTACGCGGATCGACGGGGGCCTGCTGTTCCGGCTGGGCCTGCGCCTGGGGCGGTTGTGCCTGCGGCTGCGCCTGGGGCTGCTGATAGGGCTGGCCCTGCTGCGGGAACGGCTGCGCGGCGGGCTGCTGGGGAGCCGGAGCCTGCGGGACCTGCGGTGCCTGCGCCTGCGGGAATCCGTAACCCCCCTGCTGGGCGGGCGAGTCGGGGACACCCGGCTGCGGGAAGCCGTAAGCGGGCTGGGGGTTGGGCGTGCTCGCCGCGGGGGTGCCCGGCTGAACCGGAGCGCCCGGCTGCGGGAACCCGTAAGCGGGGGCCTGCGCGGGCGGGTTCGCGGCAGCCGGATCGGGCTGGGCCTGCTGGACGGGCTGGGCCTGAGCGGCCGCCCGGCGCGCACGCCGTGCCTCCTCCAGGGCGCCGACCAGGTCCTCGACGGGCTGCGAGGGCTGCGCGGGCGGCGCAGGCTGCTGGAGACCGTAGCCGTCCTGAGGTGCGGGGGCGGCGGGGACGGCAGGGGGCTGCGCGGCGACGGGCCCGGGCTGCGGGAAGCCGTAACCGCCCTGCGGTCCCGGACCCGCGACCGGCGCGGCACCCGGAACAGGAGCCTGACCGGCCGGAGGCGCGGTCGGGACCCCGGGCTGGGGCTGCTGAGGTTGCTGAGGCTGCGGCTGCGGGACGTCAGGGACCGCCTGCGCCCCCGGAGGCGTACCCGGAGCGCTGAACTGCGGGTATCCGTAACCACCGGGCTGACCCGGAGACGCCGCCGGACCACCGGGGGCGGGCGTACCGGCGGCAGCGGGCGTACCGGGTGTGACGGGCCAGGCAGGCGGGGAGGGCTGCGGCGCCTGCGGCTGGAAGGGCTGTCCCTGCGGCGGCACGGACGGCTGAGCGGGAGCGTCCGCCTGCGGCTGACCGTCCTCGCCCTCGGTCGACGTGGGCCACTGTCCGGCGGCAGCGGGCGCGGCGGGCTGGTACGACGGCGGCAGCGGAGGCAGTCCGCCCTGCGGCACCGGCGGCGGGGTCCACGAGGGAGGCGCGTCCTGTACGACGTCGGCCGCGTTCGGGGCCGGCTCCGCGACGGCGTCCTGGGGCTTCGCGCCGAGGGCACCCGCCGGCGGCGCGTCCGCAGGCTCGGAGTCCGACTTAGGCGCGGGCGCCGGCGCGGCCACGGGCGCGGAGTCATCGAGGCTGCCGGAGTTCTGTGCGAGGGCGTCAACCGGTCGCGGCTCGTCGTCGTCCGCGAACGTCTGTGCGGCCGGGGCCGGGGTCGCGGCCGGGACCTCGTCCTCCCGCTCCCCGGTCTCGGCCTTGTCCGCCGAAGGTGCCTCCTCGGCCCCGTCGTCCACCTGATCGCCGTCGTCGGACCGACTCCCGAACGCGACCTGGACGACCTCACCCTCGGCGCTCTTCGGGACGTCGACGTCGGCCACCTCGTCCGGGCCGGCGGACTCGGGCTCTGGCTCTGCCTCGGGCTCCGCCTTGGACGCGGGAGCCGCCTCGGCGTCGGGTACGCGCCCGTCCTCGGCCCCGGAACCGGCTGCGGCCCGCTCCGCGGCCTCCCGCTTCACGGCGCCGGGGGAGATGCGCAGGGTCGCGCCGCTCTCGATGTCGCCACTGTCGCCGCTGTCCGCGCTGTCGCCCCGGGCGTCGCCGGGAGCCTGCGGGGCCTGCGGGGCCTGAGGAGTGGCGGCCTGAGGAGCGGCGACCGGAGGAACCGGCGCACTCGGCGGAGACCACGACCGCCGAGCCTGGTCCTGTCCCTGTCCCTGTCCTTGTCCCTGTCCTCCCTGTCCCTGCCCTGTCCCCTGCGACGGCACCGGCGCCTGCGCCGGGAAGTTCGGCAGGTTCGGGACGACGGAAGGCCCCCTGGCCGGAGCGACAGGAGGAACAGGAGGCTCGACCGGCTTGCGGTAGGGAGTCCCGGAGGCGAATGCGGGCACGCCCGGAAGCCGAGGGCCGAACGAGGGCTCGACCGGAGCCTGCCGGGCCACCGGCGCCGTGTCGGCCGGCCCGCCCGCGTCCCGCTCCGCCTTCGCGTCCGCCGCGTCCGCCCTCTCGTCCCCCGCCCGGTTCGACCCGTCCGGCTTCTCCGGGGCGTCCGGCTCGTCCGTCGTGTCCGCCTCCGGCGCGGCCGGAGAAGCTCCGTCGGAACTGCCTGACGCGTTCTGCGTGTACCAGGCGGGAGGGGCGTAGTCGATGGTGAACTCGCCCGTCGTCTCGACGGCGGACTCCGCGTCGGACTGGTCATCGCCGGGTGTGGCCCAGCCCCCGCGGATCCCGTCCCGATCGCTGTTCACAATTCCTCCTGGTGTGGTCGAGCACCCTCATGTCGAGCTGGGGCGACCGTTCTCGTCGTCCGGGGCCTTTCGACGCGCCCCGGATCCCCCTGTGAAGCGGCGGTCCCGTCCTCGGGTACTACTGCCGCGCCAACCCCAGGGTAATCACCACAACCACCCCCACGGCAGGCCCGTCCACCCCTCCGCTGCCGCCCACTACGTCACAGCCTGCCCAGAAGTGGCGTATGAACGACCTTGTACGGAAGGCAAAATGGACAAAGAGCGCTAAAGCAAGAAGGACCGGCGGCATCAGTGCCGCCGGTCCTTCTTCTCTGCTGCTGACGCTCCGCTGCCGGCTTCCGTGCCGCCGATGCTCCGCCGCCGTGCGCCTGCGGCCGCCGTACTACTCGGCCGCGGCCCCGCCGTCCTGCGGCGCCGGCTCCAGGTCGAACTCTCCGTCACGCGCGCCGAGCACGAAGGCCCGCCACTCGGCCTCCGTGTACCGAAGGACCGTGTCCGGGTCGAGCGACGACCGCATGGCCACCGCGCCCTCGGGGAGATACGCGATCTCGACCCGCTCCTCGTGCTCCTCGGTACCGGGCGCGCTCTGCCATTCGACCCCCGAGATGTCGAGGGCGTAGAGCTCGTCCTTCTCCCGCTCCTTGCGCGCCTTGACGTCCTTGTCCTCTGCCTCGGCCATGGCCAAGCGACCCCTTCCAGACGAACGAACCCGACCTGTCGCGTCACCCTACTGGGACCGGCCCTGGCCTCCCCGGACTCCGAGAACCCCGGTCGGAGCGGCTCCCACCCCCTGGTACGCTGTGTTACGGCCGTATGTGTACGCACCCCCGGACAGCCCCTTCAGGGCTCCGGAGGACGCGCTCAACGGATCCCGCCTCCCGAGTTACGGAAGCTCCCCTGAGAAGTGGACCAGGGGCACTCGGTGGGCATCGACACAGACTACGAGGAGTACGCGTGCCGCTCGACGCCGCTACGAAGAAGCAGCTCATCACGGAGTTCGGCCAGAAGGAGGGCGACACCGGCTCTCCCGAGGTCCAGGTCGCGATGCTCTCGCGCCGTATCTCGGACCTGACCGAGCACCTCAAGACCCACAAGCACGACCACCACTCCCGTCGTGGTCTGCTGATCCTCGTCGGTCAGCGCCGTCGCCTGCTGCAGTACCTGGCGAAGAAGGACATCCAGCGCTTCCGTGCGCTGGTCGACCGCCTGGGCATCCGCCGCGGTGCGGCCGGCGGCGCCAAGTAAGACATCGTGAAGGGAGCGGTTCCCACGCAAGAGGGGGCCGCTCCCTTTGCTGTACGTGCGCAGTGTCACCACACCTTTGTAGTGTGGTAGCACAACGCAATACGCGGGACACAGCGTGGCACCGTCACAGCGCACAGCGACGCACGGCCGCCACGCCGCACCACACGGCGTACGGGACACACCACACGTACGACATGCACCACACGCAGGACACGAGGAAAAGCGCACCTCGCCGCCGCCGGTCCTCGGTAGTGGCCCCCGGGAGAATGCGAACCCCGGGAGCTTCGATCGAAGACCGGCCCGCACAAGAAGGCGCGCTTCTCCGCAGAAGCGTCCCCCTGCCACACGGGCAGGCCGGGACGAAAGACGAAAAGTATCGGAGAAAACGCTAGTGGAGAACGAGACCCACTACGCCGAGGCCGTTATCGACAACGGAACCTTCGGCACCCGCACCATCCGCTTCGAGACGGGCCGCCTCGCCAAGCAGGCCGCCGGCTCCGCCGTGGCGTACCTGGACGACGACACCATGGTGCTGTCGGCCACCACCGCCTCCAAGAAGCCCAAGGACAACCTCGACTTCTTCCCCCTCACGGTGGACGTCGAGGAGCGGATGTACGCGGCCGGCAAGATCCCCGGCAGCTTCTTCCGCCGCGAGGGCCGGCCCTCCGAGGACGCGATCCTCACCTGCCGCCTCATCGACCGCCCGCTGCGCCCGTCCTTCAAGAAGGGCCTGCGCAACGAGATCCAGGTCGTCGCCACGATCATGGCGCTCAACCCCGACCACCTGTACGACGTCGTGGCGATCAACGCCGCCTCCGCGTCCACCCAGCTGGCCGGTCTGCCCTTCTCCGGCCCGATCGGCGGCGTCCGCGTCGCGCTGATCAGCGGCCAGTGGGTCGCGTTCCCGACGCACACCGAGCTTGAGGACGCCGTCTTCGACATGGTCGTCGCCGGTCGCGTCCTGGAGGACGGCGACGTCGCGATCATGATGGTCGAGGCCGAGGCCACCGAGAAGACCATCACGCTCGTCGCGGGCGGCGCCGAGGCGCCCACCGAGGAGGTCGTCGCCGCCGGTCTGGACGCCGCGAAGCCCTTCATCAAGGTGCTCTGCAAGGCCCAGGCCGACCTCGCCGCGAAGGCCGCCAAGCCGACCGGCGAGTTCCCGGTCTTCCTCGACCACCAGGACGACGTCCTGGAGGCCCTGACCGCCGCGGTGAGGAGCGAGCTGTCCCAGGCGCTCACCATCGCCGGCAAGCAGGACCGCGAGGCCGAGCTGGACCGCGTCAAGGAGATCGCCGCCGAGAAGCTGCTCCCGCAGTTCGAGGGCCGCGAGAAGGAGATCTCCGCCGCGTACCGCTCGCTCACCAAGGCCCTGGTCCGTGAGCGCGTCATCAAGGACAAGGTCCGCATCGACGGCCGCGGCGTCACGGACATCCGTACGCTCGCCGCCGAGGTCGAGGCCATCCCGCGCGTGCACGGCTCCGCCCTGTTCGAGCGTGGCGAGACCCAGATCCTGGGCGTCACCACCCTGAACATGCTCCGGATGGAGCAGCAGCTGGACACCCTTTCCCCGGTGACCCGCAAGCGGTACATGCACAACTACAACTTCCCGCCGTACTCCGTCGGCGAGACCGGCCGCGTCGGCTCCCCGAAGCGCCGCGAGATCGGCCACGGAGCGCTCGCCGAGCGCGCCATCGTGCCGGTCCTGCCGACGCGCGAGGAGTTCCCCTACGCGATCCGTCAGGTGTCCGAGGCCCTCGGCTCCAACGGCTCGACGTCCATGGGCTCGGTCTGTGCCTCCACCATGTCCCTGCTGAACGCCGGTGTGCCCCTCAAGGCCCCCGTCGCCGGTATCGCCATGGGTCTGATCTCCCAGGAGATCAACGGCGAGACGCACTACGTCGCCCTCACCGACATCCTCGGTGCGGAGGACGCCTTCGGCGACATGGACTTCAAGGTCGCCGGCACCAAGGAGTTCGTGACCGCCCTCCAGCTGGACACCAAGCTGGACGGCATCCCGGCCTCCGTCCTGGCCGCGGCCCTCAAGCAGGCCCGTGACGCCCGCCTCCACATCCTCGACGTGATGATGGAAGCGATCGACACGCCGGACGAGATGTCCCCGAACGCCCCGCGGATCATCACGGTCAAGATCCCCGTGGACAAGATCGGTGAGGTCATCGGCCCGAAGGGCAAGATGATCAACCAGATCCAGGAGGACACCGGCGCCGACATCACGATCGAGGACGACGGCACCATCTACATCGGTGCCCAGCAGGGCTCGCAGGCCGAGGCCGCGCGCGCCACGATCAACTCGATCGCCAACCCGACCATGCCGGAGGTCGGCGAGCGCTACCTGGGCACCGTCGTGAAGACGACGACCTTTGGTGCGTTCGTGTCGCTGCTCCCGGGCAAGGACGGACTGCTGCACATCTCGCAGATCCGCAAGCTCGCCGGCGGCAAGCGCGTGGAGAACGTCGAGGACGTCGTCGGCGTGGGCTCCAAGGTCCAGGTCGAGATCGCCGAGATCGACTCCCGCGGCAAGCTCTCCCTCATCCCCGTGATCGAGGGCGAAGGCGACGACGAGAAGAAGGACGACACCGACAAGTGACGTCGAGCAGCTCCACGGCGACGGCCCGCACCTCCTCGGAGGCGCGGGCCGTCGCCCGTACCCAAACCCTGATCAAGGGCGAGAACGGCATCGGTACGGTCCGCAAGACCACCCTCCCCGGGGGCCTGCGCGTCGTCACCGAGACCCTGCCCTCCGTGCGCTCCGCCACCTTCGGCATCTGGGCGCACGTCGGCTCGCGCGACGAGACGCCGGCTCTGAACGGCGCCACGCACTATCTCGAACACCTCCTCTTCAAGGGCACCGACAAGCGCAGCGCCCTGGACATCTCCTCCGCGATCGACGCGGTCGGCGGCGAGATGAACGCGTTCACGGCGAAGGAGTACACGTGCTACTACGCACGCGTGCTCGACACCGATCTGCCGCTCGCCATCGACGTGGTCTGCGACATGCTCACCGGCTCGCTGATCCGCGAGGACGACGTGAACGTCGAGCGCGGCGCGATCCTCGAAGAGATCGCGATGACCGAGGACGACCCGGGCGACTGCGTGCACGACCTGTTCGCGCACACCATGCTCGGCGACACCCCGCTCGGCCGTCCGGTCCTCGGCACGGTCGACACGGTCAACGCCCTCACCGCGGACCGCATCCGGCGCTTCTACAAGAAGCACTACGACCCGACCCACCTCGTGGTCGCGGCCGCGGGCAACGTCGACCACAACAAGGTCGTACGCCAGGTCCGTGCCGCCTTCGAGAAGGCGGGCGCGCTCAAGCAGCAGGCCGCCACCCCGATCGCCCCGCGCGACGGCTCCCGCACCATCCGCACCGCCGGACGCGTCGAACTCCTCGGCCGCAAGACCGAGCAGGCGCACGTCGTCCTCGGCATGCCGGGCCTGGCCCGCACCGACGAGCGCCGCTGGGCGCTCGGCGTCCTGAACACCGCACTGGGCGGCGGCATGTCCTCCCGCCTCTTCCAGGAGGTCCGGGAGAAGCGGGGGCTCGCGTACAGCGTGTACTCGTACACCTCGGGCTTCGCCGACTGCGGCCTCTTCGGCGTGTACGCGGGCTGCCGTCCGAGCCAGGTCCACGACGTGCTGAAGATCTGCCGCGACGAACTCGACCAGGTCGCCGAGCACGGCCTGTCCGACGACGAGATCGGCCGGGCCATCGGCCAGCTCCGCGGCTCCACGGTCCTCGGGCTGGAGGACACGGGCGCGCTGATGAACCGTATCGGCAAGAGCGAGCTGTGCTGGGGCGAGCAGATGTCCGTCGACGACATGCTGACCCGGATCGCGTCGGTCACCCCGGACGACGTCCGGGAGGTCGCCGCCGAGATCCTGGGACAGCGGCCCTCGCTGTCGGTCATCGGCCCGCTGAAGGACAAGCAGGCGTCCCGTTTGCACGAAGCCGTCGCGTAGAGCGGCACACGTCGGCGTACGCCATCGACTAAGGAATCAAGAACATGAGCAAGCTGCGCGTGGCGGTCCTCGGCGCCAAGGGGCGTATCGGATCGGAGGCGGTCCGTGCCGTCGAGGCCGCCGAGGACCTGGAGCTGGTGGCCGCCCTCGGGCGCGGGGACTCCCTGGACGCCCTCACCGACACCGGCGCCCAGGTCGTCGTCGAACTGACCACCCCCGACTCGGTGATGGACAACCTCGACTTCTGCGTCCGCCACGGCATCCACGCCGTGGTCGGTACGACGGGCTGGACCGACGAGCGCCTCGCACAGCTGACCGCCTCGCTGGCCGCCGCACCGGGGACGGGTGTGCTCATCGCCCCGAACTTCTCCATCGGCGCGGTCCTCACCATGAAGTTCGCGGAGGTGGCCGCACCGTACTTCGAGTCCGTCGAGGTCATCGAACTGCACCACCCGAAGAAGGTGGACGCCCCCAGCGGCACCGCCTCCCGCACCGCCCAGCTCATCGCCGCCGCCCGGCAGAAGGCGGGCAGCGCCCCGCAGCCCGACGCCACGGCGACGGGCCTGGACGGCGCCCGCGGCGCGGACGTCGACGGCGTCCCGGTGCACTCGGTGCGGCTGCGCGGTCTGCTGGCCCACCAGGAAGTACTGCTCGGCGGCGAGGGCGAGACCCTCACGATCCGCCACGACTCCCTCCACCACAGCAGCTTCATGCCGGGCATCCTGCTCGGCGTACGCCGTGTCGTGGACACCCCGGGCCTCACCTTCGGCCTGGAACACTTCCTGGATCTGAAGTAACCGCCATGGCCGCGAAAATCACGTACGCCGTCACGGCCGCCGTCCTGGTCGTCTACTTCGTCCTGGTCGGCAGCCGCGGGGTGATGCTCATCCAGCACGGCACCCTGCTCACCGTCGCCTTCGGTGTCGCCGTCCTCGTCCTGCCGGTGATCGGCGTCTGGTTCCTCTGGAAGAACACCCAGTTCGTGAAGCGGGCCAACCGGCTCGCCACCGAGCTGGACGCCGAGGGCGGGCTGCCCGTCGACGAGCTGGCGCGTACCCCGGCCGGCCGTATCGACCGGGACTCCGCCGACGAGGTCTTCGCCCGGCGCAAGGCCGAGACGGAGGAGGCTCCCGACGACTGGCGCAGCTGGTTCCGTCTGGCGATCGCCTACCACGACGCCCGTGACACCCCACGGGCCCGCAAGGCGATGCAGCACGCGATCGCCCTCCACGACGGCAAGCCCGTACGGGCCTGAGGCCTGAGCGACGACACGACGAAGGGGCCGGCCCGCATCAGCGGGCCGGCCCCTTCGTCGTCACACCGTCTACGCGTGCGGCCGGTACTCGTCCGCCCAGACCTCGACGCTGTCCGCGGCCCGGTCGAAGGCCTCGGGGCGTCCCAGGAAGTCCGCGTTGTGCGTGGTCAGTAGGGGAGTCGTCTCATTGCCGGAGTGGCCGCCACGGACGAGGACGAGCGCCTGCCCCTGTACGGTCCGCGGGAGCCCGAGCCAGCGCACCGGCTGCTGCACGGTCCGTACGACCATGACATGCGCCCACGGTGTCGTGGTCGTCTGCAGGAAACGCACCCGGCGCAGTCCGGTGGCGCTCACCCACGCGCCCATCCGCAGTAGCCGCAGGGCACCCGCGATGACCACCGCGGCGAGGCCCAGGCACACCGCGCCCCCGGACGCGTTACCGGCCACGGAGATGATGACCGCCGCGAACAGCACGTACGAGGCGAGCAGCAGCAGGAGCGCGGCCGCGCCGACCCGCCACGGGCCGGGCCGGTAGGGACGCCGCCACTGGTCGCGGTCGTCGAACGGCAGCGCGAGGTCCTCGCCGGCCTCTTCGAAAGCGCGATCGGCGGTCAGAAAGGGCAGGGGCACGACTGATCCTCACTCAATCCACGCATGGACTATGCCCGGTGAGGCTACCTAGCCCGATCTCCGGCCACCACCCGCGGGGGTCCATGAGGGTGCTGCCCGGCCACGTGGCCCGTGGGGAAGGGTCAGCGGCGCGAGGACGCGTCGGACTGCTGCGTGTGCGCGGGGGAGACGTCGGCAGAGAGGGCGGGCAGGCCTATGAGCAGGGAGCCCGCGAGGCCCGCGACGACGGTCAGGCCTATGAGCCATCGGCCGACCAGCTCCGAGGCGGAGGCACGCTGACGTGGCGGGGGAGCGACATTGCTGCGGAACTGGTCGGCTTCGGCGATGAAGGCGAACGGTACTGGCTCGCGCCGACGGAACATGGGGTGCGCTTCTCCTCTGAGGACTCGAATCCTCCGGGGCTCGTCCTCCGCGGATTCGAACGGATCGTTGTCATCAATACAGACGAGCGAGTGCCCCAAAAGGTGCCATCTTTCACCGGATTCGCAGAAGTTCGCCGACCTATGTCGTGGCACGGCACCGAACGTCCCGTTGTCAGTGCCTGGCCGTAGAGTGGGCGCCGCCCGAGCCAGTACTGGGAAGGACCCTCCACGCCGTGACCGACACCCCCGCCGACGACCTCAAGCCCAGCTTCCGCAGCGATGTCACCGTCGAGCTGGTCAAGCACACCGCTTCCGACTCCGACGTGCTGTTCGCCGCCCGCGTCTCGACCCTCGGGGAGCAGTCCCTGGGCGAGCTGCAGAAGGACCCGGAGCGCTCGAAGGGCCTGATCAACTACCTGATGCGGGACCGGCACGGCAGCCCCTTCGAGCACAACTCGATGACCTTCCTCATCAGCGCCCCGATCTTCGTCTTCCGCGAGTTCATGCGGCACCGCGTGGGCTGGTCGTACAACGAGGAATCGGGTCGCTACAGGGAGCTGGAGCCGGTCTTCTACGTCCCGGGCGCGTCCCGCAAGCTGGTCCAGGAGGGCCGCCCCGGCAAGTACGTCTTCGTGGAGGGCACCGAGGCCCAGCAGGAGCTCACGGGCCGCGTCATGGAGGACTCGTACCGCCAGGCGTACGAGGCGTACCAGGAGATGCTCGCCGCCGGCGTGGCCCGCGAGGTCGCCCGCGCCGTCCTCCCGGTGGGCCTGTTCTCCTCGATGTACGCGACGTGCAACGCCCGCTCGCTGATGCACTTCCTCGGCCTGCGCACCCAGCACGAGCTGGCCAGGGTCCCGTCCTTCCCGCAGCGGGAGATCGAGATGGTCGGCGAGAAGATGGAGGCGGAGTGGGCCCGGCTCATGCCCCTCACGTACGCGGCCTTCAACACGAACGGGCGCGTGGCGCCGTAACGCACCCCGATCGCCCCGTCGGACACGCCATCGGGCACATCTGTACGGGTCGCCCAGGCGAAGTGTCCGTATTGCGGCATTTCGAGAAGTTCATCTAGCCTGATCAAACGGACCCGGCACTGCTTGAACCCCCGAGCAGGCAGTGCCGGGTTCCACTTTTGTCCTGACTTGTCGCCTTCCCCGAGGGCAGACCGCACGGTGAGTAGCGAGTAGCGTGTTACCCATGGCTCCGACCTCCACTCCGCAGACCCCCTTCGGGCGGGTCCTCACTGCCATGGTCACGCCCTTCGCGGCGGACGGCGCACTCGATCTCGACGGCGCGCAGCGGCTCGCCACCCACCTGGTCGACGCAGGCAACGACGGCCTGATCGTCAACGGCACCACGGGCGAGTCCCCGACCACCAGCAACGCGGAGAAAGCAGCTCTCGTACGAGCCGTACTGGAGGCCGTCGGCGATCGCGCCCACGTCGTCGCGGGCGTCGGCACGAACGACACGCGCCACAGCATCGAGCTGGCCCGCGACGCCGAGAAGGCGGGCGCGCACGGCCTGCTCACCGTGACGCCGTACTACAACAAGCCCCCACAAGAGGGCCTGTACCAGAACTTCACCGCGATCGCCGACGCCACCGGCCTGCCGGTCATGCTCTACGACATCCCCGGCCGCAGTGGTGTCCCGATCAACACCGAGACCCTGGTGCGCCTCGCCGAGCACCCGCGTATCGTCGCCAACAAGGACGCCAAGGGCGACCTCGGCCGCGCCAGCTGGGCCATCGCCAGCTGCGACCTCGCCTGGTACTCGGGCGACGACATGCTGAACCTGCCGCTGCTCTCCGTGGGCGCGGTCGGCTTCGTCTCCGTGGTCGGCCACATGGTCACCCCCGAGCTGCGGGCCATGCTCGACGCGTACACGAGCGGCGACGTGCAGAAGGCGACCGAGATCCACCAGAAGCTGCTCCCCGTCTTCACCGGGATGTTCCGGACCCAGGGCGTCATGACCAGCAAGGCCGCACTCGCCCTCCAGGGCCTGCCCGCCGGACCGCTGCGCCTGCCCATGGTCGGCCTGTCGCCCGAGGAGACCGCGCAACTCAAGATCGATCTTGCCGCCGGCGGGGTACAGCTCTAACCACAGACTTCACAACTGAATACGCACCACCAAGCAGGCCGAGAGCCTGCTCCACCAGACAACTGCTACTGCACGAACGTCATGCGCGCCACGTGCCCTGCCAGGTACGTGGCGCGTGTGGTGAGGAGAGTCTTTTGAGTCATCCGCATCCGGAACTCCGTCTGCCGCCGAAGCTTCCCCAAGGGGGCCTCCGCGTCACCCCGCTCGGTGGCCTCGGTGAAATCGGCCGAAACATGACGGTCTTCGAGTACGACGGCCGCCTTCTGATCGTCGACTGCGGCGTGCTCTTCCCCGAGGAGGAGCAGCCCGGGATCGACCTGATCCTTCCGGACTTCAGTTCGATCAGGGATCGCCTCGACGACATCGAGGGCATCGTCCTCACACACGGCCACGAGGATCACATCGGCGGCGTCCCCTTTCTCCTCCGCGAGAAGCCGGACATCCCGCTCATCGGCTCCAAGCTGACCCTCGCTCTCATCGAGGCGAAGCTCCAGGAGCACCGCATCCGCCCGTACACGCTTGAGGTCGCGGAGGGCCACCGGGAGCGGATCGGCCCCTTCGAGTGCGAGTTCGTCGCGGTCAACCACTCCATCCCGGACGCCCTCGCGGTCGCGATCCGCACCCCCGCGGGCATGGTCGTCCACACCGGCGACTTCAAGATGGACCAGCTCCCGCTGGACGGCCGCCTCACGGACCTGCACGCCTTCGCGCGGCTGAGCGAGGAAGGCATCGACCTCCTCCTCTCGGACTCCACGAACGCCGAGGTCCCGGGCTTCGTCCCGCCCGAGCGCGACATCTCGAACGTGCTGCGCCAGGTCTTCGCGGGTGCCAGCAAGCGCATCATCGTGGCCAGCTTCGCCAGCCATGTGCACCGCATCCAGCAGATCCTCGACGCCGCCCACGAGTACGGCCGCCGGGTCGCCTTCGTCGGCCGCTCGATGGTCCGCAACATGGGCATCGCGCGCGACCTCGGCTATCTGAAGGTCCCGCCGGGCCTCGTGGTGGACGTCAAGACACTGGACGACCTCCCGGAACACGAGATCGTCCTCGTCTGCACCGGCTCCCAGGGCGAGCCGATGGCGGCCCTGTCGCGGATGGCCAACAGGGACCACCAGATCCGGATCGTCCAGGGCGACACCGTGATCCTGGCGTCGTCCCTCATCCCGGGCAACGAGAACGCGGTCTACCGCGTCATCAACGGCCTGACCCGCTGGGGCGCCAACGTCGTCCACAAGGGCAACGCCAAGGTGCACGTCTCCGGTCACGCCTCCGCCGGCGAGCTCCTGTACTTCTACAACATCTGCAAGCCACGCAACCTCATGCCGGTCCACGGTGAATGGCGGCACCTGCGCGCCAACGCCGAGCTGGGCGCTCTCACCGGCGTCCCGCACGACCGCATCGTGATCGCCGAGGACGGCGTGGTCGTCGACCTCATCGAGGGCAAGGCCAGAATCTCCGGCAAGGTCCAGGCGGGGTACGTGTACGTCGACGGCCTCTCGGTCGGCGATGTCGGCGAGCCCACGCTCAAGGACCGCAAGATCCTCGGCGACGAGGGGATCATCTCGGTCTTCGTGGTGCTGGACACCAGCACGGGCAAGATCACCGGAGGGCCGCACATCCAGGCCCGCGGCTCGGGCATCGAGGACTCCGCCTTCAGCGCCGTCCTCCCGAAGGTCGTCGAGGTCCTGGAGAGGTCGGCCCAGGACGGCGTCGTCGAAGCGCACCAGATGCAGCAGCTCATCCGCCGCACGCTGGGCAAGTGGGTCTCGGACACCTACCGCCGCCGGCCGATGATCCTGCCGGTCGTCGTCGAGGTCTGAGCCACCTCGTAGCACGTACACCCGGAGCGGGGCACCTCGATTTGCATCGGGGCGCTCCGCTCCAGTACGTTTACGGCTCCGCCTGAACGGGAACCCGACACAACTTGGTGTCCGGGCCTCCCCGCAGGGGGCGGGAATTCCGACTCAGAACTTCTGATAAAGTCGGGATCGCCGGAAAGGAAAACGCGAAAGCGAAAACCTGGAAAGCACCGAGGAAATCGGAACCGGAAACGGTCTGATAGAGTCGGAAACGCAAGACAGCGAGACAAGAACACAGCAAGACCGAAGGGAAGCGCCCGGAGGAAAGCCCGAGAGGGTGAGTACAAAGGAAGCGTCCGTTCCTTGAGAACTCAACAGCGTGCCAAAAATCAACGCCAGATATGTTGATACCCCGTCCATCACCGCATGGTGGTGGGTGGAGGTTCCTTTGAAAAAGTCCTGCCGGGCGCAAGCACGGTAGGCGCATCAGCGAGGACGCTGTGAACGGCCTTCCTTATTCCGGTTGGTCGTTCCGCTCTCATGATGTGGTCCCGATTACGGGAAAACATTCACGGAGAGTTTGATCCTGGCTCAGGACGAACGCTGGCGGCGTGCTTAACACATGCAAGTCGAACGATGAACCACTTCGGTGGGGATTAGTGGCGAACGGGTGAGTAACACGTGGGCAATCTGCCCTTCACTCTGGGACAAGCCCTGGAAACGGGGTCTAATACCGGATGACACTCCTACTCGCATGGGTGGGGGTTGAAAGCTCCGGCGGTGAAGGATGAGCCCGCGGCCTATCAGCTTGTTGGTGAGGTAGTGGCTCACCAAGGCGACGACGGGTAGCCGGCCTGAGAGGGCGACCGGCCACACTGGGACTGAGACACGGCCCAGACTCCTACGGGAGGCAGCAGTGGGGAATATTGCACAATGGGCGAAAGCCTGATGCAGCGACGCCGCGTGAGGGATGACGGCCTTCGGGTTGTAAACCTCTTTCAGCAGGGAAGAAGCGAAAGTGACGGTACCTGCAGAAGAAGCGCCGGCTAACTACGTGCCAGCAGCCGCGGTAATACGTAGGGCGCAAGCGTTGTCCGGAATTATTGGGCGTAAAGAGCTCGTAGGCGGTCTGTCGCGTCGGATGTGAAAGCCCGGGGCTTAACCCCGGGTCTGCATTCGATACGGGCAGACTAGAGTGTGGTAGGGGAGATCGGAATTCCTGGTGTAGCGGTGAAATGCGCAGATATCAGGAGGAACACCGGTGGCGAAGGCGGATCTCTGGGCCATTACTGACGCTGAGGAGCGAAAGCGTGGGGAGCGAACAGGATTAGATACCCTGGTAGTCCACGCCGTAAACGGTGGGAACTAGGTGTTGGCGACATTCCACGTCGTCGGTGCCGCAGCTAACGCATTAAGTTCCCCGCCTGGGGAGTACGGCCGCAAGGCTAAAACTCAAAGGAATTGACGGGGGCCCGCACAAGCAGCGGAGCATGTGG